>CAZATR010000007.1:0-39179 GCA_964488035.1 uncultured Natronomonas sp. | reverse complement strand
AGCAGCGGCAGGCGACGAAGGACGCCGGCGAGGTCGCCGGCTTCGAGGTCGAGCGAATCGTCAACGAGCCGACCGCGGCCGCGATGGCATACGGGCTCGACGACGAGTCCGACCAGACCGTCCTCGTGTACGACCTCGGCGGCGGCACGTTCGACGTCTCCATCCTCGAGCTCGGCGGCGGGGTGTACGAGGTCGTCGCGACGAACGGGGACAACGAGCTCGGCGGCGACGACTGGGACGAGGCCATCATCGACTACCTCGCCGACGAGTTCGAGGACGAACACGGCATCGACCTCCGGGAGGACCGGCAGGCGCTCCAGCGCCTGACCGAGGCCGCCGAGGAGGCGAAGATCGAGCTGTCCTCCCGGAAGGAGACCACCGTGAACCTGCCGTTCATCGCGGCGACCGACGAGGGCCCGCTCAACCTCGAGGAGACCATCACGCGCGCCACGTTCGAGTCCCTCACGAGCGACCTGGTCGAGCGGACGGTGGGGCCGACCCAGCAGGCGCTGGAGGACGCCGGCTACGCGAAGGGCGACATCGACGAGGTCATCCTCGTCGGCGGCTCCACCCGGATGCCGCAGGTCCAGGCGAAGGTCGCGGACATGACCGGCCAGGAGCCGAAGAAGAACGTCAACCCCGACGAGGCGGTCGCCCTCGGCGCGGCCATCCAGGGCGGCGTGCTCGCCGGCGACGTCGACGACATCGTCCTGCTCGACGTCACGCCGCTCTCCCTCGGCATCGAGGTCAAGGGCGGCCTGTTCGAGCGGCTCATCGAGAAGAACACCACCATCCCGACCGAGGAGTCGAAGATCTTCACGACCGCCGCGGACAACCAGACCTCCGTGAACATCCGGGTGTTCCAGGGCGAACGCGAGATCGCCGAGGAGAACGAGCTGCTCGGCGCGTTCCAGCTGACCGGCATCCCACCGGCGCCCGCGGGCACGCCGCAGATCGAGGTGACGTTCAACATCGACGAGAACGGCATCGTGAACGTCGCGGCCGAGGACCAGGGCTCGGGCAACGCCGAGGACATCACCATCGAGGGCGGCGTCGGACTCTCCGACGAGGAGATCGAGGAGATGCAGGAGGAGGCCGAGGAGCACGCCGAGGAGGACGAGAAGCGCCGCGCGTTCGTCGAAGCGCGGAACGAGGCCGAGTCCTCGATCCAGCGCGCCGAGACGCTGCTCGAGGAGAACGAGGGCGAGCTCGACGACGGCCTGCAGGGCGACATCGAGGCCGAGATCGAGCGCGTCGAGGAGGCCCTCGAGGAGTACGAGGACGTCGACAGCGACGAGCTCGAGACGGCGACCGACGCCCTCGAATCGGCGACCGAGAGCCTCTCCGAGGAACTGCAGGAGATCGGCAAGCAGATGTACCAGCAGCAGGCCGCCCAGGGCGCTGCGGGCGCCGGCGGGGCCGGTTCCGGCGCCGGTGCTGGTGCCGGCGGCATGGGCGGCATGGGCGGCATGGGTGGTGCCGGCCCCGGCGGCGCGGGCGCGGCCGGCGGTGCCGGCGATGCCGCGGGCGACGACGAGGAGTTCGTCGACGCCGACTTCGAGGACGTCCAGGAAGACGACGAGGACGACGAGGAGTAGCGGGGCCGAGTCGTCCGCTTGGGTTCGGCGGACGAGTCTGATCGAACATTCCTGTCGCTCAGAACGACGGGTAGCGCCGGTCGGGTGTCGGTTCCGTGGTCGCCGATGTGTCGGGTGCGGTTGTCACTCCGAGCCGACGCGGTCGCCGCCGTGGGCCAGCGTCCGCTCGCTCGCTTCGTAGATGTTGATGAGTTCGGTGACCAACTCGTCGTGGGTCTCGCCGTCTCGCTGCAGGCCCTCGAGTCGCTCGAGCGTCTCCTGGCTGACCGTGATTTCGGGCATGTCCTATCGTTCCCTGCACTGACAGATAAACCCCGTGCCACGGCTCAGTCCGCGGTGCGGTTACGGACGGCCGCCCCAGCGGCGATCACTCGGCCTCGTGGAGGCGTTCGCCGCGGTGCAGCCGGGTCGCTATGGAGAACGTCTGCTCGTGCTCGCGGCGCGTCGGCGTGTGGGCGGCCAGGTAGCGGGCGGCCGCGACGAGCGCGAGTCGCTGCTCGTCGGGGTCGTCGAGGGCGTCGTACCGGCGGAACGCCCCCGAGACGTTCTGGAGCGTGTGGAAGCCGGCGTCCTCCCGGAGCAGCCCGCGGCCGAGGACGGCCTTCAGGGCAGCGGGGTCACCGTCGGCCGCGTCGTGCTCGACGACCAGCCGGGCGGCGCGGTTCACCTGGCCCTGCTCGTCGAAGCACGCCAGCAGGTTCTCGCGGACGGATGCTGGGTCGCGGCCACCGTCGGCCTCCGGCACGGGGGCGCGCGGACTGTTGAGGAACCGGTCGAGATAGACGCTCATCGCGCCGTCGAAGCAGGCGCGGTACAGCTCGGTGGCGTCGGTCCGGCCGGCCAGCTCGTGGGCGGCGTTGGCGTAGACGAAGGTGTGGTGGACGGTGTCCCAGTCGTTGAACTCGTTGTTGGTGGCGAAGTACGCGACGCGTCGGGTGGCGGCGCGGGCGACGGCGTCAGTGAGCTCCCGCTGGGTGGCGCCGGCGGCGATGGCGTCACGGAGCGCCGCCACGATGGCCTCGGGGTCGTCGGAGAGCAGCGTCTCGACGAAGTCGTCGGGCTCGTCCCACTCGCGGCCCGACCCGGCGGCGACGAGGTCCTCGAGGCGATCGTGGGCGTCGAAACAGAGCGCGGCGATGTCGACCGGTTGACGCCAGGAGGACAGTTCCTCCGAGCGGGTCGCGTCGGTGAACAGCGGCACGGTCGACGCGAGTACCGGGGCAGCGTACTCATCCCAGCCGAGGTGGTCCAGCGTCGAAAGCGCGCCGTTTACGAAGTCCAGGGTGTGGCTGGCGTTCATGTAGAGGTGGTCGGTCGCGGCGGCGACCAGCAGTTCGACCACCTCGCTCGGCGGGAGCGCCTCGACGGCGGTCAACAGCGTCCGCTCGGCGCCGTCGGCGTCCCGGACCTCGCAGTTCTCCCGGAACCACGACTTCAACCGCTGCTTCCCCAGGTCGCGGTTCCGGAAGGCGTACTGCTGGAACCGCGGCGCCTCGCCGGCGACGTCGTCGGCCACCTCCCGGACGCCCGTGAACATCGCGCGGCGCTTGTCGCGCCCGCCGACGTCCGTGTAGAGTTCGGCCATGTACGCCAGCGTCGTGAGACCGCGGCCCCACCCGCCGGCGTGGTACTTCGTGCCGAAGTCGACGGCCGTCTCCAGCGGCGTCCGGAAGCCGTCCCCGTGGTCGTCTCGCGGCTCGCTCCGTTCACCGCTCGACCGCTCCGGGGCGCTTCGCGCCACGCTGTCCAATCCGATGATCGCCTTCGCCTGCACCAGGGTGATGTCCTCCTGGAGCCCGTCCGCGAGCCGGTTCCGCCAGCGTGTCGCCGGCGGCACGGTCGGCTCGGGGTCCGGGTCGATGCGGACCTTCTCCTCGCCGACCTCGACCGGGAACGTCTGGACGTCGTCGGCCCACGGGTCGAACGTGTCGCCCTCCTCGAGTTCGAACCTCGCGTGGTGCCAGTGGCACGTCAACACGCCCTCGTCGACGGTCCCCCGCACCAGCGGAAACCCCATGTGGGGACAGCGGTTGTCGACGGCGTACACCTCCCGCTCGTGGTAGAACAGCGCGATGGCACGGCCGTCGTGCTGGACGACGGTCCGACCCTCCGCTTCGAGTTCCTCGCGGTCGCAGACGGGCACGTAGTTCTCGGCGGCCATGGTTGCCACGATGGGGCCGTGGCGTGTTAACGGTTCGCTGCGACCCGCTCCTATCGTCTATCCGACATCTCCGGGGACGACCCGTTCTTTTCAAGTGTCTCAATCGTCTACCACCGACAACCGATGAGCGAGGACTTCTACTCGGTGCTCGGCGTCGACCGCGACGCGGGCGAGGACGAGATCAAGCGGGCCTACCGGGAGAAGGCCTCCGAATACCACCCCGACGTCTCCGACGCACCGGACGCCGAGGAGAGGTTCAAGAAGATCCAGAAGGCCAAGGAGGTCCTCCTGGACGACGAGAAGCGCCGCATGTACGACCAGATGGGTCACGAGCGGTTCCAGGAGGCCGACAAGCACGGCGCGACCGACCAAGGCGGTGCCGGCGGGATGGGCGGCATGGGTGGCGGTCCGTTCGGCGGCAGCGGTGGTGCCGGCGGCATGAACGACATCTTCGAGCAGTTCTTCGGCGGCGGGGCCCGGAGCGGCAGCGCCGGCCCCCAGCAGGGCGCCGACCTCAAGACCCGGCTGACCGTCGACCTCGAGGAGGCCCACGAGGGCGTCACCAAGCAGTTGACCGTCACCCGACCCGAGCGGTGTCCCGACTGCGAGGGTCGCGGGCACCCGCCCGACGCCGATGCCCGCACGTGCTCGGCCTGCAACGGCCGCGGCCAGCAGCGCACCGTCCGACAGACCCCGCTCGGCCGCGTCCAGCAGACCCAGACGTGCCCGCAGTGCGAGGGCGAGGGCACGACCTACTCGGAGACCTGTTCGACGTGCCGCGGCGAGGGCCAGGTCCGCGCCGACGCGACGCTGCAGGTCGAGGTCCCGGCCGGCATCCGGAGCGGCCAGACGCTGCGGATGGACGGCGAGGGCGCCCCCGGCGAGGGCGGCGGGCCGAACGGCGACCTCCTGGTCGAGATCGAAGTCGAGGAGCACGACGAGTTCGAGCGGGAGGGCGACGACCTCCGGTACCGGATGCCGATCTCCTTCCCGCAGGCCACCTTCGGCGACACCGTCGAGGTCCCGACGCTCGACGGAAGCGTTGAGATGGACGTCCCGGCCGGCACCCAGAGCGGCGAGACGTTCCGGCTCAGCGGGAAGGGCATGCCGCACCTCCAGCGGCGCGGCCACGGCGACCTCTTCGTGAAGGTCCAGGTCGTCACCCCCGACAGCCTCAACGAGGAGCAGCGCGAGGCCCTGGAAGCCTTCGCCGAGGCCGGCGGCGAGGAGATCGACGTCGACCAGGGCTTCTTCGAGAAGCTGAAAAGCTCGTTCTGACCCGTTCGAGACGGCGGGCAACGGTGCCGCATCCGGGGAACGGTACGGAAACCGGGTCCGCCATCCCTCGTTGCTACCGGATGGTGTAGGTCGGTTCCGTCACGTCCTCGCTCTTGCAGTCGGGACAGCGGGAGGGCCGATTCGTCAGGTCCTCGAACCGCTCGAACCCACAGTCACGACACTCCGGGGGCGCCGCCAGCAGTTGCTCGTCGGACCCAGCGAGCGACCGGGAGATGTGCTCGACGTGCGTGAGCGCGGTCGCGGTGGTGATCCCGAACTCCGCGGCCAGCCGGCTTGCGGCGGCCGTCTCGTCGCGAAGGAAGTCGGCGATGCGCTGCCGGGTGGTCCGCTCAGCACCCTGCATACGTCCGCTGGCACCCCGAGGGATAAAACGCTACTGGCGGGTGCCGCCGGAGGACTGACCGCTACTGGCGGGTGCCGTTGGTGAGCCGGGTGTGGGCCCCGATGAGGGCGCCCGCGAGGTCGATGTTCTCGATGTGGGTCTCCTCGTCGATGATCGTCCCCTGGGTCTCACAGTCCTTCACCGTGGCGTTCTGGAAGACGACCGACCGGTCCAGCCGAGAATCGACGATCTCTGCGCCGTCCATCACGTGGACGTTCTCCCCGATGGTCGAGCGCTCGACGGTCGCCGACTCGGCGATGACGCTCTCGCCGTCCAGCTCCCACGCGATCGCCTCGAGGTACGACTCGGGCGTCCCGATGTCGAACCAGGGCTCGTCGAACACGTAGGCGTGGACCGGCTCGCGGGCCTGGAGCCACTGGAGGAACCACCCGGGCTCGTCCGGGTTGTTGTCGCCGTCCAGGTACTCCGCGAACCGGAGCGACTCCGCCGGGAAGCCGTAGCATGCGATGGAGACGAGCGTGCTCTTCGGCTCGTCGGGCTTCTCCTGGAAGTCGACGACGCGGTCCCCCTCCAGCTCGACCAGGCCGTAGGACTTTGCCTTCTCCCGGTCGCCGACGTCGTGGGCCGCGAGCGTCGCCGCGCCGGTCCGCTCGAAGTAGTCGACGAAGTTCGAGAGGTCGAACCCCATGAGGTTGTCGCCGGCGACGACGAGCAGGTCGTCGTCGATGGCCTCCCGGTCGACCAGCTGGCCCAGTGCGCCGACCACGCCGAACTTCTCGGACTCCTCGGTCGTGTCCTCGACCGACAGCCGCGGCTTCTCGAATGGGCCGTCGGCAAGGTGGGCCTCGAACTCGTCGGCGAACCGCTCGTTCGTCGAGACGAACACCTCCTCGATGCGGTCGTCGGCCTCCAACGCCCGGAAGATCCGGTCGATCACGGTCGTCTCCCCGATCGGCAACAGCATCTTCGGGCGATGTTTCGTGATCGGCCAGAGCCGCGTCGCGTATCCACCGGCCAGCACGACGGCCTTCATTGCAGTGACCGACAGTAGCGCGGGGGAAGTGTCTTGTGTTCTCTCCCCCGGAATCCGAGGGTTTACGTACCGGAACGGGACCACCGGTCCCGTGACCTGACCGGGACGGCGGTCCGTCAGGACCGGAGTGCGGAACGCGGGCCGTCCACGGACGCCGCGCCACGTGCGAGCGCACGTTCCGCCTGTTCGCCTACTGGCCCAGCCACGCGTCCGTGATCTCCAGCGCCCCGCGAGTCCCGTCGTAGGTCGTCTCGTAGTCCAGCCGGATGGGCCGGTCCATGTGCGGGCCGTCCGTGACGAGCGTCTCGAACTCCCCGCCCTCCCCGAGGAGGTGGACGCCGTACTCGTCGTTGAGGTCGGCCAGCTCCGCGAGCGCGTCGGCGTCCAGCGTGCGACCCAGCCACGACTCGTCGAGCCCGTAGGCCGCCACACGGACGATCGTGATCTCGAAGCCGGCCTCGAGCATCGCCACCGCGAGCGACCGCGAGTCCGACTGCCATAGCGGGGCGAACAGCTCCGCCCCGAGGCGGTCGCACATCGCCTCGATCCGCGAGGTCTGGTAGCTGGACTCGGCCGCGCCCGCCGTGAGGCCCCCGATCCCACCGAGCTCCGAGACGAGGTCCACGAGAGCCTCCTCGAGGGGTTCCAGCTCCCGGTCGCCGCGGGCGCTCGAGTCCTCGTCGGCGTCGGCCGCGGCGTCGAAGTCGCCCGGCCGGACGTCGACGAGCGGGAGGCCGATGCTCTCGGCCGCCAGCGCGGCTAGCTCCGTCGCCGGGACGTGGTACATGTAGGAGTCCCCGGTCGGGTGGACCGTCACGAGTCGCTCGACCGGCTTGCCTGCCTCGAGGGCGCGGTACAGCGCCCACGAGGAGTCCTTCCCGCCGGAGAACAGCGCCACCCACGGGTCCATACCCGCGGTAGTCGAGCGCGGCTCAAATGGCCGTCGGTTCCGCTATTCGGGGAGTTCGTCGTACTCGGTGTCGGCGTCGCTCATCCGGGAGGCGAAGGCGACGCCGAGGAAGCTCACGAGGATGCCGGCGGCGACGTAGATGGCGAGCCGCGACCAGATCGTGAGCACGAACCCCTCGACGGTCACGGGGCCGGCGGTGACCGGTGGCACCGAAAGCGAGCTGAAGACGCCGGCGCGTTCGAGGAAATATCCGGAGAACCCGCGGACCACGAGTCCGATCGCGACCACGCCGAACGGGAGGTTCAGCAGGGCGCTGGAGACGTCGCCCTCCCCGAGAATGGCGTCGATGAGGCGGCCGGTCGCCGCCGCCAGCGCGGCCGCGGCGACCCAGGGGATGCCGTCGAAGATGAACCGGAGCCCGAGGAGGAGTTCGCTCTCCGTCGTCATCGCGTTGGCGCTGATGCCGCCGGCGAAGACGCCGATGAGCGCCAGGCCGGCGCCGACGACGTAGGTGACGAGCGAGACTTGTCCGGAGTAGAAGGCGTCACGGACGCGGCCCGGGAGCGTCGAGACGAAGTCGTCGATTCCGAGGCCCTTGTAGAGGAGGAAGATGCCGATGACGGCCGCGATGGCCGACAGGGCGACGGTGACGCTGTCGGCCAAAAGCAGCAACACGGGGAACGCCAGGAGGGCGGCGCCTATGGGGACGAGGATGGTGCCGCGGAGCTCCTCGTCGCCGAGGAACTGCTTCAGCAGGTAGTAGGTCGACTGGATGTCGTGGGACTGCCGGACGACGACGCGGTCGACGGCGTCGACGCGGATGCGGCTCTCGATGATGGGGACGAGCCGCTCGTCGCTGGCGGAGTCGGTGACGACGATGGCCGCCTCCGGGCCGTACTCGTCGACGAGGGCGTCGGTCTGTCTGGCGACGGTGCGGTCGCTGTTGACGCCGTCGCCGCCGCCGGAGACGACGGCGACGACCGACTCCTCGCCCTCGTCGCGGAGGTCGCGGGCGACCCGGAGCGTCTCGAGCAGGCAGTTGACCCGGCTGTCCTCGGGGTCGTCGACGCCGACGTCCGTGACGAGCGCCTGGACGGCCTCCCAGCCGACCACGGGGCCGTCCGGCCCGAGCGAGCCGTCGCGGTCGAGACAGACCACCAGCGTGCTCACGGATGAGGGGTTCGCGTGCGCGGGTAAAAGCTTTCAGGCGCCGAGCAGCGCGGGGTCAGGCCCGGAACCGGAACTCGGCGTCGGTATCGGCAAAGCGGCCGGCGATGCCGGCACCGAGGGCGTAGGCGACGCGCTCGGCGCCGCCGCGGAGGCGCTGGCTCAGGCCGCGCGACGGTTCCAGTTCGGTCGTTTCGACCTCGGCGTCGAGGACGTCCTCGAGGCGGTCCTCGACGTCCGCCCGGGTCCCGACCTCGTCGACCAGGCCCAACTCGTGGGCCGTTTCACCGAGGAACACCTTGGCGTCGGTGTCCCGGAGCGCCGCCTCGTCCATGTCGCGTCCCTCGGCCGCGGTCTCGAGGAACTGGTCGTAGTAGTCGTCGACGATGCCCTGCAGGTACTCGCGCTCGTGCTCCTCGAGCTCGGTGAAGGGGGAGCCGGCCTCCTTGTACTCGCCGGCGGCGAGCTGTTCGTACTCCAGGCCCGCCTTCTCGAGGAGCTCGGAGGCGGTTACTCTGGAGCCGCGAACGCCGATCGAGCCGACGATGGACCCCTCTCGGGCCCACAGTTCGTCGCAGCCGCTGGCGATCCAGTAGCCGCCGCTGGCACAGACGTCGGTCGCGTACGCAACGGTCGGGCCGTCGAACCGCTGGGCGGCGAGGCGGATGTCCTCGCTGGGGACGACGGCGCCGCCGGGCGTGTTGAGGCGCAACAGGAGGGCGTCGGCGGCCCGGTCGTCGTCGGCCTGCTCGATGAGGTCGACGACGGCGTCGGCGCCGGGGACGCCCGGGGTTCCCGGCGGGAAGCCGCCCGAGTCGCGGGTGATCGGGCCCTCGACGGCGACCTCGGCGACGTTGTAGGAGGGGACGAGGGTGCCGGCGACGTTGCTGCCGATCCGGAGCGCGGCCGCGACGGTGGCGATCACGAGGACGATCCCGAGCAGTTCGGCGGTCGAGCCGGGACGCACGACGAACAGGACCCACGCCACCACCGCGGCCACGGCGGCGACGAGGAGTGCGATTCCGAGGCGTACCACGTCGGTTGCGTCGGTCATGCCGTCCGACCCGAGGGGCGGCACGCTGTTAAGTGTGGGCAAGCCGACCCAACCGCCCGCCATGCGGCTCCTCGTTCGGGTGTGCGGGCGGGCTTCCGAAAGCGGTATGCCCGGCTCACCCGTCGGGGCTGGCATGGACCGCGGGCTGGACGCCCTGGAGACGGTCGCCGACTACCAGTTCGGCGCCGGCGCGGGCGCGGCACTGTTCGACGGGGACGTCGAGATCCGCCGGACGGGATCCGGCCGGCCCCAGCAGGTGCTCGTCGACGGCGAGCGCGTGGTCTCCTACGGGACCGACGGCCGGTTCACCCTCGGGGCGGCCGGCGGCCGGCGACTCCAGCGGGCGCTCGACCCGCCGGCGTACCGCGTGGTCGTCGGTGACGACAGCGAGCCGTTCGTCCGGGACGGCAAGAACGTCTTCGCGAAGTTCGTCCGGACGGTCGACTCGACCGTGCGGCCCGGCGACGAGGTGCTGGTCGAACACCACGACGGCGCCCTGCTCGCGGTGGGCCGAGCCGAGCTGTCGGCGGCCGCGATGGCGGACTTCGCGTCCGGGATGGCGGTGTCGGTTCGCGAGGGCGTGCCGGCCGAACGGTAACGTCAGGCTTTTTGGCGGCTCAACCCCTCGGTCGGGGTATGTTCGGAGGAGGCGGCGGCATGAACCCGCGCAAGATGGAACAGATGATGGACCAGATGGGGATCGACCTTACCGAGCTCGACGCCGAGGAGGTCATCATCCGTACCGCGGACACGGAGTACGTCTTCCACGACGCCGACGTCCAGCGGATGGACGCCCAGGGCCAGCAGACCTACCAGGTCGTCGGCGAGCCCGACGAGCGCCCCCGCGGCGAGAGCGGCGAGGCGGCCGAGGGCGAGTCCGACGACGACTCCGGCGGCGACGGCGAGCCGGACGTCGCCGACCAGGACGTCGAGATCGTCGCCCAGCGGGCCGGCGTGCCCGAAGCCGAGGCCCGCGAGGCGCTCGCCGAGACCGGCGACCTCGCGGCCGCCGTCCAGCGCCTCGAGAACGAGTGAGCGACCGCCGGCTGCTGGTCGTCCGGGACACCCGGGAGTTCCTCCTCGCGCCGGGCGAGACCCAGGAGACCGACCTCGGGGTGCTGGAGCTCCCGGCGGACATCGAGCCCGGAACGACGGTCGAGACCCACCTCGGCGAGCAGTTCGAGGTGCGCCGCCTCCGGGGGACCGACCTGTTCGACCACCTCGATCGGACCGGCGCCCCGATGATGCCGCGGGACGTCGGCCTCGTCGTCGGCCACACCGGACTGTCATCGGGCGCTCGGGTGCTCGACGCCGGCACCGGCACGGGGGTGCTGGCGGCGTATCTCGGCCGCCTCGGGGCCGAGGTCACGACCTACGAGCGGGACCCCGAGTTTGCCGATGTGGCCCGGGACAACATGGCGCTGGCCGGCGTTGCCGACCGTGTCGAGGTGCGGACCGGCGACCTGCTCGAGGCTCTGGACGAACTGGCGGACCTGGACGACGGATTCGACGTCGTGACGCTGGACACCGCCGACGCGGCGGCCGTCGTCGAGCGGACGCCGGGCCTCCTGGCGTCGGGCGGCTACGTGGCGACGTACACGCCGTTCGTGGAGGCGGCCCGCGAGTGCGTCGAGGCCGCCCGCGAGGCGGGGCTCTCCGACGTGGAGTGCCTGGAGACGATCCAGCGGGAGATGGACTTCGACGACCGCGGCTCCCGGCCGTCGACGGCCGGCGTCGGCCACACCGGCTACCTGACGTTCGCGCGCTTTACGCCACGGCTCGAATGAGCGGGAGCCGCTCCGACTCGTAGGCGTCCGGCTCCCCGTCGCTCATACGCCAGGCGAGCGGTTGGGGAAGGTCGATGCACGGAAAGCGGAAGCGTCTGGGACGGACCGGCGGGACCCGGACGGGTGCCAGGGGTTCCGGACGCGACCGGAGGGAGCGTCCGGTAGCGGCGAGCGACTACCGCACGGCCGAACGGAGTGAGACCGTGCGACTGGAGCGAACCGCTATTTTCCCACGTTTTTGCCGCGGGTTGCGGGCGAAGCCCGCAACCGAATGTCGTGGCGGCGTAGCCGCCACGCTGACCGAGGGCGCCGCAGGCGCGCGAGGGAGGTGCAAAAAGTGGCTAGTGATCGTCCTCGCGCCACTTGTGGTCGCACTCGGTACAGGTGAAAAACCGGGTCTCGGACTCGTCGGCCGCCCGGATCTGCTTCATCTCGTAGCGCGCGCGGTCGTGGCCGCACTCGGGACAGCGGGCCTCGGTCGTGGGTCCGATCTCCTCGTCGTCGACCTCGGACATGTCGACGGGGCCGCTGTCGGTGTCCTGGCCCTGCGTGGTGGTCATCGCCGCCTCCTGCTCGGCCTCGCGTGGTTTCTCGTAGTCGCAGGAGCCACAGACCCACAGGCCGTCGTCGCTGTGCATCATCGAGCCGCACTCGTCGCAGAATTCCATGTTGCTATGTCCTCGGCCCCGGACCGTACATAAACGACCGGGTTCGGCGTGTCGCCGGCGGGGCGCCTGCCCGAGCAAGGATCGCGGGCCGCGTCCGGCTTCGGAAGCGTGAAACCCGGGGCGGTCGTGCGGTCGACAATGTTCGGGTCGGACCGGCGGGTCGTCGTGCTCGCGATGGCGCGGATGGCCGACGCCGTCGCGAACTCCTTTCTCATCATCGTGCTGCCGCTGTACATCGCGAGCGGCGAGCTGGCCGTCCCGACGCTGGAGGGCGCGACCGTGGCGGGGGTCCCGCTCACGCTCGAACTCCTGATCGGGTTCGCGCTGTCGCTGTTCGGCTTCCTGAACAGTTCCTTCCAGCCGGTGACCGGCCGGCTCTCGGACCGGACCGGGCGCCGGAAGGTCTTCATCCTGTTCGGGCTGGTCGTGCTTGCGGTCACGTCGGTCGCCTACGCGCTGGTCGACTCCTACGAGGCGCTCGTGGTGGTGCGGGCGATCCAGGGGCTCGGCGGCGCGTTCGTCATCCCGACCACCATCGCGCTGGTGAACGACCTGGCCCGCAGCGACGCCGAGCGCGGCGGGAACTTCGGCGTGTTCAACACCTTCCGGCTGCTCGGGTTCGGCTTCGGCCCGATCGTCGCCGGCCTGGTCGTCGAGGGCGGCCCCTACGCCCTCGCCGATACGGTGGCGCTGTCGGGGTTCGACGCCGCCTTCGGCGTCGCCGTCCTGGGCGCGCTCGTCAGCTTCACGCTGGTGCTGCTGCTCATCGAGGACCCCGACGGAACGACGGCCGACGCCGGCGACGCGGTCGCCATCTCCATCACGGGCGAGGAGCCCGGTCAGTGGCTCGACCCGGTCTTCGTGCTCGGGGTCGGGACGTTCTTCATGGCGGTCACCATCGCGCTGTACGCCACGCTCCAGGAGCCGATCAACGCCCGTCTCGACCAGGGGCCGCTGTGGTTCGGCGTCCAGTTCGCCGCCGTCGTCATCGCCAACGTGGTCCTCCAGATGCCGATCGGCCGGACGGCCGACCGGATCGGCCGCAAGCCGTTCCTCGTGGGCGGCCTCGTCCTCCTCGCGCCCGCCGTCCTCGCACAGGGCCTCGTGACCTCGCCGTGGACGATGCTCGTCGCCCGCGTCGTCCACGGCGTCTCGGTCGCGATGCTGTTCGCGCCCGCCCTCGCCGTGGCCGGGGACCTGGCGGCGGAGGGCCAGTCCGGGACGACGCTGTCGGTGCTGACGATGGCGTTCGGCTTCGGGACCGCCGTCGGCCCGCTCGCCTCCGGCACCCTGTACGGGTACGGCTTCGTCGTCCCGTTCGCGTTCGGCGCGGTGCTCGCCGTCCTGGCGCTGGTGCTGGTCGTCACGCAGGTCGAGGAGACCCTGGAGGACGCCCGGCGGCCGGGGTTCATACCCGGGGCGGACTGACCCGACGCCCGTCGGGATCCACCCCGGTCTCCCGGTCAGGGTGGGCGCTCGCCCGAACCGCTTTGGGCCACCCCGTCCACGATGGGGTGTGTACGACATCGAGCGCTACCTGAACGTCCGGAGCGCCTTCGGGGCCACCTTCGCGCCCGACGACACCCTCGCCTTCCGAATGGACACGACCGGCACGCCGCAGGTCTGGTCGCTGTCCGAGCCCGGGGCCTGGCCACGGCAGCGGACGTTCCACGACGAGCGGGTGACGTTCGCGTCGTTCTCGCCGGAGCGGCAGGAGCTGGCGTTCGGAATGGACGAGGGCGGCGACGAACGCCAGCAGCTGTACCGACTCGATCCGGACGGCACCGTCGCGAACCTCACCGCGACGGACGCAAAGCACCGGTGGGGCGGGTGGAGCCACGACGGCGACCGGTTCACGTTCGCCTCGAACCGTCGCGACGAGGCGGTGTTCGACATCTACGTCCAGGGCCGCGACGAGCGGGGCGAGGACGCGGAGCTGATCCACCAGGGCGAGGGCTGGCTGTCGGTCGGCGGGTGGAGCCCCGACGACGACCGGCTGCTGTTGCACGAGGCCCACTCGAGCTTCGACCACGACGTCTACGTCCTGGACGTCGCGTCGGGCGAGCGGACCCACATCACGGGTCACGACGGCCGCGAGGACGGCGTGCGGTACAGCAGCCTCTCGTGGGGTCCCGACGGCGACTGCGTCTACTGCTGTACCGACCTGGACGCGGACACGCAGTACCTGGCGCGGCTCGACGCCGAGACGGGCGCCGTCGAGACCGTCGCGGAGGGCGGCGAGTGGAACGTCGACGGCGTCGCGCTCGACGACGAGACCGGGCGGCTCGTGTACTCGCGGAACGTCGACGGCTACACCGAGCTGACGGTGGGAGAACTGGCGGACACGACGAGCCTCGAGCCCTTCCCGGACCCGGAGATTCCGGCCGGCGTCGCCGGCGGCGTGAGCTTCGACGACGACGCCGACCGGTTCGCCGTCTCCGTGACCGCGGACACCGAGAACACCAACGTCTACGTCGCCGACGTCGAGACCGGCGCCGCCGAGCGCTGGACCCGGGCCGCGACCGCCGGCATCCCGCCGGAGACGTTCGTCGCCTCGGCGCTCGTCCGCTACGAGACGTTCGACGGCCGCGATATCCCGGCGTTCTACGCGACGCCCGACGAGACCGAAGCCGACGGGACTCCGGTCGTCGTCGACGTCCACGGCGGCCCGGAGAGCCAGCGCCGCCCGTCGTTCTCGGCGGTCACGCAGTACTTCCTGGCGCACGGCTACGCCGTCTTCGAGCCGAACGTCCGGGGGTCGACGGGGTACGGCCGCGAGTACACGCACCTGGACGACGTCGAGAAGCGGATGGACGCCGTCGCCGACCTCGAGGCGGCCGTCGAGTGGCTGGCCGACCGCCCCGAGGTCGACGCGGACCGGATCGTCGCGAAGGGCGGCTCCTACGGCGGCTTCATGGTGTTGGCGGCGTTGACGGAGTACCCGGAGCTGTGGGCCGCCGGCGTCGACAGCGTCGGCATCGCGAACTTCGTGACGTTCCTCGAGAACACCGGTCCGTGGCGCCGCGAACTCCGGGAGGTCGAGTACGGCTCCCTCGCCGAAGACCGCGAGTTACTGGAGGACATCTCGCCGGTCAACAACATCGAACGTATCCGGGCGCCGCTGTTCGTCCTCCACGGTGCCAACGACCCCCGCGTGCCGGTCGGGGAGGCCGAACAGATCGCCGAGGAGGCGGCCAAGCAGGGCGTCCCGGTCCGGACGCTGATCTTCGAGGACGAGGGTCACGGCATCTCGAAGCTCGAGAACCGGATCGAGGCCTACCGAGAGATCGTCGACTTCCTCGACGAGCACGTGTAGACCGCGTCCTCGACGAGCACGTGTAGACCGCGATCGTCGGGGTCGAGCCGGCACGTGGTGTCGAGCGAGGCCGCCGGCTCGACCCGCCCACAAGATATATGGTATGTCATTACATACCATGGAGTGTCGGAGGTGGTGAGCTACGTATCGACCCGCGGCACGACGGCGGCGAACGGACACCGGAGGCAGTGTATCCCATCCCGGGTTATCGCGGATCGACTCCGGCGTGGCAGCCGGAGCCGAGTCAACGCTTTGTACAGGGTTTCACGGGCATAGCGTTCGGTCCCGACCGCCGCACGCGAGCGGTCCGACCGACCTCACCGCGCGTTCTCGATCTCCTCTAAGGCGCCGGGGTTCTCGATGGAGGACATGTCGCCGAGGTCCTCGCCGGTGTAGGTCGCCTCGATCGCCCGGCGGATGATCTTCCCGGACTGGGTCTTCGGGAACTCGTCGACGAACAGCACCTCCCGCGGCCGGAACGGCTTGCCGTGCTCCTCGCCGACCTTCGCCCGGAGCGCCTCGCGGAGCTCGTCGGTCTCCTCGTACCCGGGTTCGAGGACGACGTAAGTCACGACGGCCGTCCCGGTGGTGTCGTCCGGCACGCCGACCGCGGCCGCCTGGTTGACGGCCTCGTGCTCGATCAAGGCGCCCTCGATCTCGGCGGGCCCGACCTTCCGGCCCGCAACGTTGAGGGCGTCGTCGGCCCGTCCGTGGAGGTACCAGAAGCCCTCCTCGTCCATCTGGGCCCAGTCGCCGTGGTCCCACATCGGCGGATCCTCGAAGCTCGACCAGTACTCGTGGAGGTACCGCTCGTCGCCGCTCCACAGCGACTTCGTCATCGACGGACAGGAGTCCCGCGCGACGAGGTAGCCGCGCTCGTGGTCGTCACGGATCGAGCGGCCGGTCTCGTCGACGATGTCGATGTCCATGCCGAGGCCAGGGCCGCCGAGCGTACAGGGCTTCAGCGGCTGGCCCGGCAGCGGCATCAGGAAGCACCCGAAGATCTCCGTGCCGCCGGAGATGTTGATGATCGGGGCGTCGCCCCCGCCGATTTCCTCGTAGAACCACAGCCACGATTCGGGGTCCCACGGTTCGCCGGTCGATCCCAGGAGGCGGAGCGAGGACAGATCGTGGCCCTCGACCCACTCGTCGCCCTGCTTGCGGAGCGCCCGGATGGCGGTCGGGGAGATGCCGAACTGGGTGACGTCGTGGCGGTCGATCAGCCGCCAGAACCGGTCGGGCTCGGGGTGGTCCGGCGCGCCCTCGTACATCACCATCGTGCCGCCGAAGGTGTGGGTGCCGATGAGCATCCAGGGCCCCATCATCCACCCGATGTCCGACACCCAGAAGAACCGGTCGCTCGGCTTGAGGTCGAACCCGAAGTAGACCTCCTTGGCGGCCTGCAGCTGGGCGCCGGCGTGGGTGTGGACGATGCCCTTCGGCCGGCCGGTGGTGCCCGACGAATAGAGGAGCATCGACTCGTCGGCGGAATCCAGCTGTTTCGTCTCGTAGTCGTCGTCGGCTTCGGCGACCGAGTCGGCCCAGTAGACGTCCCGGCCGGCGGTCATGTCGGGGTCCGAATCCGCAAAGCGGCGGTAGACGACGACGTCGGTGACGTCGTGGTCGGCTTCCTCGATGGCCTCGTCGGCGGTGTCCTTCAGGGTGACCCGCGAGCCGCGGCGGTAGAAGCCGTCGGCGGTGAACAGCACGTCTGCCTCGGGATCCTCGATGCGGGTCGCGGTCGCCTCGACGCCGAACCCGGAGAAGATGGGGACCGCGATCGCGCCCGCCTCGAAGCAGCCGTACAGGATCGAGATGACCTCGGGCACCATCGGCATGTACAGCGCGACGGTGTCGCCGGTCCCGACGCCGACCGACTCGAGGTAGCTGGCGACCTGGTTGGAGGTCCGGGCGAGCTCGTGGTAGGTGAAGTTCCGCGTCTCGCCGTCCTCGCCCTCCCAGACGCAGGCCACCTTGTTCCGGCGCTCGGAGTCGGGGGCGGCGTGGCGATCGACGGTGTTGTGAGCGACGTTGATCGACCCGCCGGGGTACCAGTCGGTGAACTGCGGGCCGTCGGTGTCGTCCCGGACCTCGTCGTACTCGTCGTACCACTCGATCCCCAGGTAGTCGGGTAGTTCGTCCCAGAACCACTCGACATCGCTCGTCGTCCGCTCGATCAGTTCGTCGTAGTCGGAGATGCCGTACTCCTGCATGAACGCGTAGACGTTGGTGGACTCCACGAACGCCTCGTCGGGCTCGTAGACCACCTCGTCGAACTCCTCGAGGGACTCCATAGGGGAGGTGTCCGGAGCCGTCGGCAAGTAGTTTTCTCACGCCGGGAAACGGGAAATCCGTTCACCGTTGGTACCGGCGAGGGGGAACGGTTTTGCGTCGGCCACCCGTAGCCACAGTCATGTACGTCCGGGACGCACGCAACCGCGATGAGGCCTGGCTGCTGGACCACATCGAGGCGATGGGCCTGGACGAGACCGCCTTCCGGTCCCGGGACTACGTCATCGCGGTCGACGAGGAGTCGAACGCGCGGGCGGGTTTCGGACGGATTCGCGTCCACGCGGGCGAGGACGCGGAGGTCTGCGAGCTGACGAGCATCGGCGTGCTGGACGGCTGGCGCCGCCAGGGGGTCGGCGCCCACGTCGTCGAACGGCTCGTCGACGGCGCCGAGGCGGCGGGCTTCGACGTCGTCTACGCGCTGACGAGCGAGCACGACTACCTCTCGCAGTTCGGCTTCGAGGGCCTCCCGGCCGAGGAGCTCCCCGAGCGGCTCCAGGATCGCCTCGAGGAAAAGCGCGACTCGCTGGAACCCGACGCCGTCCCGATGCGGATCGGGACCGACGCCTTCCGGATGCCGGACCGGCTGCGGGAGCGGTTCAAGACCGCCGCCGAGACCGAGCCGGAGGAGGAGCCCGCCGAGTCCGCCGAGGACTTCGGCATCGACCCCGACGAGGCGACCTACAAGTACGACACCGGATGAGGAGGTGCCGTCGGCACGTCCGGAAGCCGCCTCCCCATCAGGTCCCCAACTCGGCTCCGTCGGCGTCGCCGCCGTCAACGGCGATCGAGGAGTCGTCCATCGAGTCCGCCTCGAGACCGACATGGATTTCGAGCGAGTCGACCACCTGCTGACGGGAAACGGCCTCGGTTGCCATGGTACCCGACCGGGTTTTCGGTCCCATGTCGGGACAGAAACCCTGGCAGGTCGACCGGTTTCGGTGATCGCCGAACGAGGACGGGGGCGATATCCCACCGCACCGCCGGTGCCGTTCCTCGGACGAGGCGGCTCGACGCCGGAGCGTCTGACCCGTGCCTCCGCTTCCCCGCTCCGCGTGACTGCCGTCAACTACCCGGGGTCGCTCCACCTTCTCGACCGGGACCTGCTTTGTCGACCGTCTTTACGAGAGGGCCACGCAGCTCCACACCGCAGTTCCTACCGGTCCTCCGCCTCGGGTCTCGAAGTGCACTCGTTACGTCCTCACCACGCTCCGGTGCTCACGAGGAACTCGGCGAAGATTTCATCTTCCCCCGAACTAGTAACCGGGTAATGGCAGACGGGGACAACGTTGTTCTCATTATCTTGGACACGACTCGCGTCGACGATCTCAAGCGCGCGAAAACACCACATCTCGACGACATCAGTGATACTGGTATCGCATTTCGCCGCGCGTTTGCGAACGCGCCTTGGACGTTACCCTCTCATGCCACACTCCTGACTGGTGTGTATCCCCGGACGCACGGAGCTCATGCCGCACATAAACGGTTCGAAAGCGATCTCAGGCGCCTCCCGGAGGCGTTCGCCAGCGCCGGGTACGAAACGATGGCAGTCTCGAACAACCCGTGGTTCACGGAGGAGTTCGGCTTCGACCGAGGCTTCGATACCTTCTACAAATCCTGGCAACTCACCCAGTCGCGACACGACTTCAGGAAGGTCTTCCTGGAGAACACGGGCTTGGATCTACTGTACGAACTCGTGAAACACACGCTCACGGGTAACACTCGGAGAAACATCGCCAACGCGGCGTACGAAGCCTACTCGCTGCTCTCGGACAAGCGCTCCGACAAGGGGGCCGTGAAGTCGAATGCCTTCTTCCGCGAGTGGCTCACCGATCGGAAGGAGACGGATCCGTTCTTCGTCTGTATCAACTATCTCGAGCCCCACCTCGAATATCGACCTCCAGCGGATCTCGCCGAGAAGTACCTCCCCGAGGACGTGTCGTACGAGGAGGCCATGGAGATCCCGCAGGACCCGTGGGGATACGTCTGCGAGGAGTTCGAGCTCACCCCGGACGAGTTCGAGATCCTTCACGCCCTCCACCTCGCCGAGGTGGAGTATACCGATCAGCGGGTCGGCGAGTTGGTCTCGGCCTTGAAATCGGCCGACGTGTTGGACGAGACCCATCTCGTGGTGACGTCCGATCACGGCGAGAACATCGGCGACCACGGGTTGATCGACCACATTTTCTCGTTACACGACACGTTGACACACGTCCCGCTGATCATGTCCGACGCCCCGAGTAGCGTGGACGGACGGTCGCTGGTCGAACACGTCGACCTCGTCCCGACCTTGTTGGACCGTGCATCGATCGACGATCCGTTGAGGGAGCAAGCGGCAGGCCATTCCCTGTATTCGGAGGTCGTCGCCCGGAAGGCCGTTATCAGTGAGCTTGTCGCTCCACAACCCAGTATGGCCCAGCTGGAGGAGCGGTACACGGTCCCGGAGTCGGTCCGGATATTCGACCGCGGATTGACCTCGATACGGACGAGCGATGCGAAGCTCGTGGCAGGAACTGACGGGTCCGAGGAACTGTACTCGGTCGGGGATGACCCGACAGCGGAAGCCCGTATCACCGACGACGGTGCACGTGCGGACCTCCGATCGCGATTGGCCGATTGGGAAGACCGGACACCGACGAGTGATCACTCCGGTGAGGTAGAGATCACGGAGGGGACCCAGCAGCGTCTCGAGGACCTCGGATACATCTGATCCGGAAGACGTTCATCGCCGAACACCAGGATCGAGGACCTCGGAACTCCCGGGATGAGCGGGGTCGACGGTAGGACCCTCACGGAGATTTATTGTTGGTGGCGACGATCACCGAGTACCATGGGCGGGGATCGACGGTCGACGGTGGAGAACATCGATTGGCACCACTCGATCCCGTTACCCGACGGGACGATCACCGATGGCGACGTTTCGATCGAAAACCACCGCCGGAAGGCGGCGTACATCCCTGACGATCTGAACGGCAAGACCGTCCTGGACGTGGGTGCCTGGGACGGGTACTTCTCCTTCGCGTGCGAACGAAAAGGGGCAGAACGCATCGTCGCTCTGGACGCCAATCAGCACGGCCAGGGTAGCGCCGGTTTCGAGTTCGCAGCCGAGCAGTTCGATTCCGACGTGGAGTACCGAATCGGGGACGTCCTCACCGAGGAGTTCGGGACCACGTTCGATACCGTCCTCTGTTTCGGCGTCCTGTATCACGTGCCCGACCCGACCGCGCTCCTGGATCGATTGTTCGAACTCGCCGACGAGACCGTTTGTCTCGAGACGGCGGTGTTTCCCTCCCCACTCGGCCGAAAGACCCTCTATGACAACCGGGGCGTGACGAGCTTGTTTGAGAACACCACGTACTACGTCCCGAGTCTGGCGTGGGTCCGGGAGAGCCTCCGGGAGCGGGATGCAACGATCGAGTCGGAGGACGTACACCTTGGGGAACACCTCGGTACGCACGTCCCACCCGGGCTGGAACGGTTACCCCTCCATCGGGTCCTTCCGACCCGGTACGTCGGGAGAGTCGCCGTCCAGTGAGGTCGGGCGACGACGCGTTTTCCCGTCGAGTCACGGCGATAGATTCTAACGGTTCCCGGGGATAGGGTCCGGTGACACGATGGCAACACCCCGGAGAAACCGCTATCTCGTGAGTCAGTTCGCGATGTTACTCGCGGTCGCGGTCGTGCTCGCGGTACTCGGTTCGTTGTCCGTGGATCTCTTCTTCTTCGTGGCCCTCCTCGGCTTTCTCGGTATCACGGAACTCACCGAACCGTTCAAGGTCGTGCCAGCGTGGCGAGTGGGCCTGCGACGGCTGGGCTTCGCAGGCCTCGCCTTCTTCGGGGTGCTCGTGATGGTTCGGACCGGCAGAATCATTCTGGAGAACATGTGATCGCCCCCAGTGTGCCGCGGTCGAGACTAGGGCGACCCCCCAACTCCCCTCCGGCTGGTGTCGATAGCGTCACACGCCGTGTACCTCGACGAGCAGGACGGAGCCGGTTGCTGGCCTAGATTCGGAACGCGCTCGACAGGTTCAACGGTCGTCGTCGACCGCCTCCGTGTCCCAGAGACAGGTTACGTCGAAGCCGTGGTCGTCTCGCCGACTGATCTCGGTTACGATTTCGGTTCCGAGCCCGCGGGCCATGCCGACGGCGAAGAACGACGCGACCGGTGAATCGAATCCGGCAGGGAACACGGAGCCCTCGACGGAGACGTCGAGTCGACCCGCCGCCGGATCGAGCCGGAGGTCGGTCGCACGTGCCAGTTCGAAGGTCTCCAGAATTCCCTCTTCCAGTTGCTTGGACAGGGTCGCGGGATCGGAAGCGATCGACCCGATCAGGGTGGCCTCGAAATCCTCGAACAGGGCTTCGCCGGTCGGGACGAAGGTGAGGCCGTGATTCCCGTTGGGGGCTGGATTCGGGACGGAGATAATCTCTCCCGGCGAGGGGTTCGGATTCGATGGATCACGGGGGACGTACAGGACCACCGTATTGGCCGTGGGGACGTATACGGGATCGGCCGAACGGTCGAACGCCTCGAGGACCGCGGTCTCGTTTTCCGCCATCGCGGCGTAGACCCTGTCCGGGATCCGACCCGAGACGAAGCGGCCACGCGTGAGATAGTACAGGAGCGAACCACCGAACACCCCGATCGCCCCGACGATCGGGAGGAATGGTCGTTGAAACGAGACGTACCAGCTGATGAGGGCGGTCGCGGCACCGCTTACGACCAGGAGGCCCGCGACGAGGTGGTAGTTGGGGCTGCTGTGGATTCGTCCGACGGGGTTGGACTGGCCGGCAGGTTCTTCCCGCGAATCGGACGTGCGCTCCACACGCGTGGCGTCGTCACTCACACCGTCCACCTCTCGGCGCTATCCGAGTTAACCATCCGACGTGACGGCCGGGCGGTGAACATGGGTCCGACCGTCCAGGAGTCCGGGGGCGCTCACCCGAGTGGCCCTCTTCCACGAAACTCCGGAAGTGGCGGGGGTACTTGGTGGATCTCTCGACGCCGCAACGCGCATGTATGCGGCTGTCCCGCCGGCATCTTATAGAACCTTGGGGGCGGGAAGACCATTCCGGCAAGCGGAGACGGCTCCGAAACTTCGCGTCGTTAGAAGCAGTTGGCCATCCCGACCACGCCGTGACCGGAGGTTCTCACCTCCCTGTCGGCCGGGAGATCGTTGCCTGTTGCTGAGAATCCATACAGCTAAGTTGGTGGACGCGTCGTTGTCGCTACGAGCTCATGGCGGTCGGGTCTCGGCCCCGGATCCGGGCACGGACGGTGAAGGGCCTCGCGATGACGTTCTGTTTCTGTCTCACATACTTCATGCTCCGGCTCGCCACGACCTCGAACAGGGTCCAGCGCGACGAGATCATCGTCGTCACCGATATCATCTACGTGGTGGAGTACGGGTTCCTCCCGGAACCGGCTGGGTACGGTGCGGGTAACGGATACGCGGTCCTCTCCGGCGTGATCCTGGAGTTGCTGGGTGCCGGGAATCCGGCCCTCGAATACCTGAGCCCCGTCATCGGCGCCATCGTCGTGACGGCCTTGACCGGCATCGTCGTCGCCATCGTTCGAGAAGTCAGTCCGGACGTCGGACAGTGGGTCGCCTTTTCCGTTCCCCTCTCTGCCTTCGTCTTCGCCGCCTTCACCCATCGAATAGCGGAGTCGACACACAAGAAGTTCACCTTCACTCTTGCATTCACTGCGTTGCTCGTCGCGTTTATCCATTACAGGAAGAACATGACCGACGTCCGATGGCGCGTTCTTTTCGTCGGTGTCGTTTCCAGCATCGCGGTATTCAACTACGTCTGGACCATCATCTACGGGATGGTTGCCATCCTCGCCCAGCTCCCGACGTCGATCGATCGCGATCGGGCGTTGCTCGCCGGTGGCATCCCGCTCGTCGTCGCCTACGTGCTGCCCGTAACGCTGCCAACGACGCGGCTCAACATATACTACACGACGTATTTCATCTCGCTCTTCCAGGGGCAGGAAGGAGGGGGACAACGGCTGATAGAGACGGGGGGAATCTCGGCGTGGCCGACAGTGACGATCGGCGGGGTCTCGTTCTCCTCGTGGTTCGTGTTCTCCTCCGGCGTGTTCGTCGTCGCCGCAATCGCCGGGCTGGCAGGCCTATACGCACTGTACCGCTACCGCCGGTGTTCACCGCCGTTCGCGAGCTTCTACGTCGTCCTCGGCACGTGGTTCGCCCTCCTCGTCGGAATCATGCTCGGTGCGGGCGACATCGCGACGTTCAGGAGGCTACTGGTCATCCCCGGCACGATCGGCGTTGCCTACGCCCTGTACGTACTCTCCTCGACGGACATCCTCACGGAACGCCGGAAGAACGTGTTGATGGCCTCGATCCTCGTCGTTCTGTTCGTCGGTTCGATGCTCGCGATCCCGAGAGCAGTACTCGACGGCGGAACGGCCCCGTACGACTACTACGCCGAGGAAAACGAGGTCCACAAGTTCGAGTGGTGGAACGAGTACGCTCCACTGGAGAACTGTCTGAATACCCATCAGTTCGTCGATTTGACGGCGAGTCAGATGGTCTGGGGACTCGATCGGCCGGGTCGGGCAGTTGCAACGCCGTACGACCCCACGATGGACGTGGTCTATCGAAGCGGGACCGAAGCGTTCCTCTCCTGTACGAAGAACCCTCCCGTTGAAGCCTCGACGTAACTGCGGGCAAACGGATCAGGGGACGACACCGAATATCAACTGGATTAGGTACTGGTTCGTCCTCGCTACGGCCTCGCAATAGCGACGAGTTGGGGCCCGACGTCGAGAATCGAGATATCCGAGTAATCGAGTTCCTCCAACAGGAGGCGTACCTCCGACTCGGTATAGTAGCGCATCCGGAACGAGTACGTCTTCTCGAGGCCCTCTGACGTGTACGAGGCACGGCACTCGTCGTCGGCGAGGTTGGCGAACGTGAAGTACACGAGACCGTCCGCTGCTAACTGGTCGTGAGCGTCCCGCATGTACTCTATCGCGGTCCGCCGTCGCATGTGCTGGAAGACGAGAGCGGAATAGATCAGATCGAAGGATCGCTCGAACTCCGGAAGCCCGGCTGTCGACCGTCGGAGTACGGGGTCGACGCCGTGTTTCGCCGCCAGGTTCCTGGCCTGGGCCAGGTTCCCTCGCGAGATATCGACGCCATGGACGTCGGCCCCGCGTGAACCGATCGGGACGAGGAGTCGGCCGGGACCCGTTCCGATCTCCAACACGCTGCTGCCCTGCAATCGGAACGATTCATCGTAGGCCCGGAGCCGCTCCAGTATCGCGTCGACCTCCTCGCGTCCCGAATCGACGAGTTCCGCTTCCGACTCGACGGGGACGATATGAACGTACTGGGCAGGCGCGTAGGCCATCAGCTCCCACTTCAACCGGTTCGGCACGAAATCCAACCCCGCATCCAACGCCCGCCGGCCGATCGCCCTCGTGAGATCCCTTAACATGCGCCCGTAGACCCCAGTATCTTCCGGTGTTATATATTTGCTTTCACTCGATAGCCTCCATATCGGACGTGAACGCCGATCCAGCAGTGATATCACTTCAAGCGGTGTACGCGGCCGGGTATACAGTAACCTTGATAAACTCTGCTACGGTTTCACAAGCAACGCGATGGGCGGCGAGATTACCGACGTGGTCGACGTGTATCGCCGCTACGGCGTTCGGTCGACCGTCGCCAGGGGCGCATCACAGCTGGAGACGGGTATCCGCCGGAACGCGACCTGCCTGTACTGGCGTCTCACGAATACCGCGACGATACCCCTGTCTCGAGGTACGATTCAGCTCCACGCCGGAGCCCCTGCCGAACGGGAGGCGATCTGGTATCTTGCCGAGTACGAGGACGAGGAAGTCGAACGGATCGTCGACACACTGGAGGAAACGGACGTCTTCTACGATGTCGGCGCTAACGTCGGCTATTACACCTGCGCTGTGGCCCGTCTCACCGATGCGTCGGTCCACGCATTCGAACCCCATCCCCGGAACCTCGACAGGATCTCGGAGAACCTCGATTTGAATGACGCGCCGGGAGAGACCCACGAGATGGCACTCGGGGCAACCAGCGATACCGTCGAGTTCGCGACCGACGCGGCAACTGAGCCCGGATTCAGCCACGGGGCCATCACACGTGATCGGACGCCCGTTGACACGAGTGAGGAGATTCTCGTCGAACAACGGCCGGTCGACGACGTGGTCGCGGAAGGGATTGCTCCGCCACCGACGGTCGTCAAAATCGACGTCGAGGGAGCGGAGGGACGGGTCCTCGAGGGAATGCGATCGCAGCTCGAGTCGGGGAGCATCCGGAGCATCCACCTGGAACTCCACGAACCAGCGCCTCACCGGCTGTCCGTCGAAGACTTCGGCGATTCGCCGGCGGGGATCCTTTCCCTCCTGGAGGACAGTGGACTCAGGGTCGTCACGGACGAGCAACGGAGAGCGGAACGCCACGTGGTCGCGATACGATGACCCCGAACGAACCCTCCCGGACGGCCCAAACCCCGATGTGAATCTTTATCCGTGTGTACCCGAGAAAGACGGCCAATGGAGATAGGCGGGGGGAACGCGACGGTCGAATACCATCGGCGCGCCGCCGATCCGGATCTCTCCGTGGTCGTCGCGACCATCCCGTCGAACAGCCACGCAGAGGTCTGTCGACATCTTCGGGAGCAATCCTACGACGGTGACTGGGAGGTCATCGTCGTCGACGACGCCGGGCTGAATCGCAGCGAAGCCCGAAACGTGGGGCTACGACGGGCCGCTGCCGACATCGTCGCGTTCACCGACGACGATACGAAACCGCCGGCGGACTGGCTCCCGTCGATCAAGCGGGCGTTCCACGCGAACCCGGATCTGGTCTGTCTCGAGGGGCGTGTCACCGGGGGATCACATTACTCCGGGACCGGGTACTACGTCGGATGCAACATGGCGGTCGATCGAGCTGCGGCACTGGAGGTGGGTGGCTGGCGGAGCGAGTTCGCCGGCTGGCGCGAGGACACGGAGTTCGGTTGGCGGATGGAGAAACGAGCAAACGGCGAATGTGCGTACGTCGACGACGTGGTTATGGTACATCCGTCGCTCCCCCGGACTGGCTACGACGAGCGAAAGGAACGCAAGCTTCGGGCCACCCATCCGGATCTGTACGCCGAGCGCGTCGCCGGCGACCCGGTCAAACGAGGGTGGCTGGCCTTGCAGCGGGTCGGCGTCGCCCGCTGGATCAGCCGGATTCGGAATTCCGTCTCGCCGTTGTAGGGATACTACACCCATCCGTTCCGTGCCGAATTCGAGTACGGGAGCCCTGGACCCGTCGTGCTGGTGCACGATGAGCCGTCACCGGGGCGGCGATTCCGCGGGCGGTGCCCACTCAGCGGGTGGCGACGAACACGGTCTCCTCCTCACCGAACTCGGTGATCGGAGGATCCATCGCCCGGGTGTACGTTTCGACGATCCGGTAGTTCTCCGCTTCGAGCATCGCCCGGATGCGGTCCGGGTCGTACTCGATCGGTGGATCGACGTCGTGCACCGCGTGATGTTCGACGATGATTCGTGTGGGATCGACGTCGCCGATTGCCTCGAGGAGGTCCACCTCGCAGCCGTCACAATCGATCAGGAAGACGTCGGCCGCGGGGACATCGGAGAGGGCAACGTTGCGTCCGGCAGATGCGCCTCCGAGATCCGATCGAACGGTCCGTGCCGAGGCTCCCACGATGGAGTTGCGCACCGTGACGCGATCCGGAACGTCGTTCTGCTTCACCACGGTCTCGGCTTTTGAAGCGAGTTCGGGCGACCCTTCGTAGGTCACGACCGATCCCTTCGAGCCGACCTGCCGGGCAGCGATCGTGGCTGTCACGCCGTATCCCCCCGCCACCTCGAGGACGGCGTCCCCGTCCCGGACATGCTCCCGGATCGCCCGTCCAAGGGCGACCTCGTACTCCACGGACGGGTTCGATCCCCGAGTCGGGAATCGGACGAACCTATCTCCGAGTCGCCGTCGATGGAACTTGACACCGTTGTACCGTACCCACTCGTCGCGCTCCGGGAGGAGAGGCCATATCGTTCGGTTGTACACGTAACCCAGCCCCGCGAGGATCGTAGCTATGACCCCTTCCCGTCGGAGTATTCGCCGGGCTTTCGCCACCAGGCCCATACCGCCCGCCGGTCCGCAGACGCCTTGTAACCCTTGGGTCCCGACGACCGGCCGGATGGGAACGACGAACGGCACGACGATGGCCTACTCCTCCCCGACGCCGCCCGTATCCCGAGTGTCGTCGAGTTCTCCCGACCGAACGGCGCTACGGCGGGGAGGAGACACCCCGACGGAACCGGTCGGACGCCTCGCGCCGGACACCAAAATCGCGTCGGTCCATCGCTCGCGTTCGTGGGACCGGTCAATACTCCACTCCGGACGCTCCAAGTGGGGAGACACGTTTTTACCAGTAAGCCGCTAGCAGCGGGGTATGGCCGACCCCCGTGAGCGGCGAGTCCTCATCTGCTCCGACTACCTGCCACCGAGCGACGGCGGCGTCGAGCAGGTCGTCGAGAAACTCGCCAGGCACCTGGTCGAGGAGGGGTTCACGGTGGGCGTCTTCACCCTCGACGACGGGCCACGGACCTTCTCGCTCCGCCAGGACCCGGGAATCACGCTGTACACCGCAAGGGGGATCGACCTGACGGAGGTGATCGGCCTCCAGAGCATGGTGTCAGTCCGGGCGTTCCCGGAGTTCCGACGGGTACTCGGGGAGTTCGAGCCGGACGTCGTCCACGCGCACAATCGCTTCTTCTTCACGACCGCCCTGGCGGCGTTCTCCTCGTTGCCAGCGAACTATCACCTCGTCACGACGCTGCATCTCGGTGGGGTCGACATGATCTCCGGGCTGGGTGGCACGGCGGCCTCGGCGTACGAGCGGACGGTCGGGAGATTGATCCTCCGCCGAAGCGAGCAGGTTATCTGTGTGAGCCGCGCGGTCGAAGCGGTCGCACGACGCCTCGGTGCGGCCCGGACGACAGTCGTCCGAAACGCCGTCGACGTCGACGCGTTCACACCGAGTCCGACGACCGACCCGTCGCTCCTCTACGTCGGGCGGTTGGTCAGAAACAACGGCATTCAGGACCTCCTCGAGGCGCTTCCCGGGATCCTCGACACACACCCGGACGCGACGGTGGATATCGTCGGGAGTGGGCCGCTCGAGGACGAGACGGACGCGGCGATCGCCTCGATGGGAGATGGAGTTACCCGGCACGAGTTCGTCGACGACATCAGTTCGATGTACGAGCGCGCTAGCGTCTTCTGTCGACCCTCCTACTCCGAGGGGTTGCCACTGACGTTGCTGGAAGCGATGGCTGCGGGAGTCCCTCCGGTCGTCACCGACGTCGCCGGAGTTCCCGAGGTCGTCACGGACGGGGTGAACGGTCGGCTGGTCGAACCGGGTCGACCCGACGAGATCCGGCGGGCGATCACCGCACTATTCGCCGACGAGTCCGGACGGGCCCGGGTGGGTCGGAGGGCCCGCGAATACGTTCGGGAGAACCTCACGTGGGGACAGCGAACGAATAAAGTGCTGGCGGTTTACGGGCAAGTACAATAACATGGTTCACACGTTTGAAGTCGGCGTGGTCGGGTGCGGGAAGATCGCGACCGAGCGGCATATCCCCGCGTTGCAGGCGAACGACCGTGTCTCGCTGTCGGCCGTGTACGATCACCGTTGGCCGAACGCCGAGAAGACGGCCGCCGACTTCGACGTTCCGCTGGTGTACGAAGATTACGACGAACTGCTCGCCGACGACCTCGACCTCGTCACGATCGCGACGCCCCCGTTCACCCACGCCGACCTCGCCATCGGTGCCCTGGAGTCGGGGACGAACGTCCTGTGTGAGAAACCGATGGCCGTCGAGGAATCGGCCGCACGGCGGATGGTCGAGGCGTCGGCGAACTCGGACGCCTCGTTGGGGATCGTTCATAACTTCCTGTATTCACGCTCGATGCGTACGGCACGCCGCCTCGATCGAGACGGGGCCTTCGGAGACATCCATTACGTAAAAGGAATCCAGTTCAGCAGTCCGCGACGCGACCTCCCATCGTGGTACACGGACCTTCCCGGGGGCCTCTACTACGACGAGTCCCCCCACCTCCTGTATCTCATCGAGCATTTCATCGAGGACCTAGAGCTTCTCGACGCTCACGCCCAGCCGAGTCACGGACCCGGGCAACCGCTCGACTCCGTGACCGCGACCTTCGAGGGCGAATCGGGCCGCCACGGCCACCTCTCGATGGTGTTCAACGCTCCCGTCTCGGAGTGGTTCTTCGTCATCGTCGGAACGAAGCGACTGGCGATCGTCGACGTGTTCAGGGACATCATCGTTCACGTCGGACAAGAGACCGATCACTCGCCGCTGGAGGTCCTCTGGACCGCACTGACCGGCGTCGGCCAGATCACCGTCGGCGTGCTCACCTCCGGACTCCACACCCTCTACGGCGACCTCTTTTTCGGCTACGGAGAGCTCCTGGACCGGTACCTCGACGCCCTCGAATCGGGCGGTACGCCGCCGGTCACTCCGGAGGACGGATTGCGGATCGTCTCCGGGAGCCACGCGGTTCTGGACGAACTCGGCTAACGAACCGGGTCTGGACGAACTCGGCTAACGAACGGGGAGTGCACCGTCCCGTGGGAAGGGCGGCCAGATCCGTCCGTCAATGACAGTTCGGGTGGAAACGTGCACCCGTCGGAGACCACCTGACACCACAAAGGTATCAGTATTCAAACAGTCTTTCCAGGAACACCCCGATATCCTCGCCACGGACCGGGCGAGGATTCCGGGAGGGCCACCGAGTACCGTGGCTTGAATACCATCGGGTATAACCGGGGCTGAGTCGCCGCATGAACGATAATACTGATTATCGTTGGCCTGCTGGAGAGTGCAACGCGAGATAGATGGCGGTACCGAACGGCGTCCCCGGATCGGGACGAACCCCAGAAATGACACGAACCTGCCAACAGTACGGGTTGGGTTCCGCCCCGGCACGGATACGCGTCGCGATTTCTCAGTATTCTTCCGAGCCGAGATCCGAGGGGAAACCCCGAGGAACCCGGTAAGCACAGGACCGTCACTGAACAATGGAAACGTCAGAGAAGGATTTCGGTAGTTTACTCGGGGGGACCTCGGTCGTTTTCACGGGCTTCGTCCTCCAAACGGGGCTCGTATTTCTGATTCGGGTCGCGTTCGCCAGGTACCTCTCGGTGGAATCGTTCGGACTCCTCGCTCTATTTATGGCACTGGTCAACGTCAGCGGGATACTCGCGGTGGGAGGACTCAACGTCGGAATCGGACGATACCTCCCACGGTTCCAACCAGGGTCATCCGAGCGGGGAGACGTCGTTCGCTCCGCGCTCGAGGTCGCAATACCGTTGAGTGTCAGCCTCGGCCTCGGTATTTATCTCGCCTCGGAGTGGCTCGCCGGGGAGGTTTTCCGGGCCCCTTCGCTCGCTTCCCTCTTCGTCGTCGCGGCCGTGGCGACGCCGTTCTACGGGGTACAACAGATCGCTCTCGGGGCCGCTCGCGGCCAAGAACAGACCGTTCCAAAGGTACTCATCGAGAACGTGATCGTCCCCGTCTCGCAGTTGCTCTTCGCGGTCCCACTGCTCATCGTCGGTGTCGGGACGCTGGGGATCGCCTGGGCCTACGCCGGTGGCTTCGTCGTATCCGGGATCATCGGAGCCGGCTACGTTCTCACCCGATCGCCTATCCGGTTCGGTCGTCGAGGGACGATGCACCGACAGTTAGTGCGCTTCTCGGCACCCTTGGTGGTGACGGGCATGCTTTTCCAGTTGATCCACTATCTCGACTCGTTCCTCCTGGGCTACTTCTCGACCCCCTCGAGCGTCGGCATCTACAACACCGTCTATCCGCTGAGCCTGTTGGTGACCGTCTTCCTCGTGTCGTTCGTCTTCCTGTTGCTCCCGGCTGTCTCCAGCCTGGACGTCGACGACGAGATGGACCGTGCGGACCACCTGTTCAAGCTGACGTCGAAGTGGATCGTGTTTCTCACGTTCCCGATCTTCCTCGCGATGTTCTACTTCCCCGAGTTCACCATCTCAGTGACGTTCGGCGCCAAGTACGCGGCCGGTGCGTCCGCACTCTCCGTGCTGGTGGTCGGTTTCCTCATCCACACGGCGCTCGGTGCGACCGACAAGGGTTTGATCGCGATCGGCAAGACCCGGCTCGTGATGATGGGAAACATCTCCGCTGCAATCGTCAACGTGGTGTTGAACGTCCTCCTCATCCCCACGTATGGCTTCTTCGGCGCTGCCGTCGCGAGCGTACTCGCCTTCTGGACGCTCGACGTGGTCTGGCTCGCGTTACTCCACCGTCACACCGGTATCTTTCCCATCAGTAGTGGACTCGCTCGAGGGATAACCATCTCGGCCATCGTCACCGGGCTCGTCTGTGGGGGGCTGGGACGCTTGGTCGCCGGGTCGCCGGTGGGCATCGTGACGGTGCTCCTTTTCGCGGGCGTCCTGCACCTCCTCATCGTAATCCGATACGGGAACCTTACGGACGAGGAACTCGCCTTCATCTCACAAGTGGAGGCCGAGATCGGCCACGACCTCTCACCGATCCGTCGAAGCGTCCGACGAATCCGCCTGTAACACGGAGCGACACGCCGACCTCCGACGGCCCTTCCGTTCGGCTTGCTCAACCGCTGCTGCCGCCGTAGTTGGCCCGACATATCATCAGGGAAGCCCTCGAACTCCGTTCCACTCCACCGCACGTCCCCATAATCCGGAGACAGTATCGATGCGGACTCAAACGCAGACCACCGGGCTCATTCCACCACGTCACGAAGGACCCGCTTGAGATCGCGTGCGGCTCGCGGCCAAGAAAACGTAGCGGCCCGGTCCCGTCCGCGTTCGACGAGCTTCGATCGATAGGCTTCGTCACCGGTGACGGCCAGCATCCCGTCGACGATGGCCGCCGTGTCCGTGGGATCGACGAGCTCCGCGGCGTCGCCAAGCAGCTCCGGGAGCGAAGCGACGTTCGAGGCCACGACCGGCGTCCCACACGCTAGCGCTTCCATCGGTGGCAACCCGAATCCCTCGTACAACGATGGGAAACAGAACAACTCCGCGTGCTGGTAGACGTACTTCAGTTCCTGTCGCGACAGGAACCCCGGCGTGTGGACGTCGTCGTCCGTCGGAAGGTCGAACGATTCGTAGATGAGCTTGTTCCCCGGGCCCACCAGGACGAGATCGTAGTCCTGGTCCGCCTGCCGACGGAACTCGTGGAATGCCTCCACCAGGCCACCGACGTTCTTCCGGGGATTCATCGCCCCGACGTAGAGGACGTACCGGTCGGGGACGTCGACCGGCGTACCGGGCGATTCGTCGCGGTATATCTCGTTGATGCCATTATAGACGACCGACACCTCATCGGGATCGATATCGAAGCGGTCGACGATCTCCCGTTTCGAGAACTCCGAAACCGTGACGATACGATCGGAGATCGCGACGGTCCGAGGCACCGTCGTCTTCCGGTACCACCGCTGGAGCCGACCCGACATGCCCCTGTGAGCGTTCACATCGTGAACGTAGGTTACCACCTCGTATCTATCGGGCCTGGTGATGGGCGCATTCGCGGTGGGACACAGGAGGACGTCAATGTCGGCTCGACGTGCGAGAAGTGGCAGGACCGTCCGCTCCCAGAGGACGCCGTAGATCTGGGACCGGATCGGGAACCCCGTGGTCGATGCATCCTCCAGGAACGACGCCGGCATCCGAGCGGACCCGAAATATTCGACGTCGAACTCGGGGTCTTCAGCCACGTGCGCCGCGACGTCCATCGAGGCCTGGGTCTCCCCGTCCGGATGGTCGACACAGAACGTTCGTGCGTTCACGCCGAGGTTCATTTGGCCGAGTTCGCCGTCCTAACAAGCGAGAGGAAGAACGATTGGAAGACGACCAGGATCCCGAAAACGACGACAGTGAACGAGAGTATGAAGCCCTTCAAGATGAACGGTGCGGAATGGCCAAAAACCGCGTATCTGAAACCGGCGACGCCGGCCAACGACGCACCGACAACAACGAGGCCGGATCCAAGCCCCATCCCGTGTTTCATCCGGACTTGGTCGGCGATCCAACGTGTCACGGGATCTCTAGGGGCCAGAATCGGGTCGCTGGCTACCGTGGAAAAGACGCCGAGACTCCAAACCTGACTCCCCACGATCGCGATCATACTCCCGGCAACCATCATGAGGATCCCGAGCGAGATGCCCCATACCTCGGGTCGCAAGTACGATGCTGCCATCAGGGATAGTCCGACGAGCATCCAGATACCACCGGGAACCGAGAACAGGTAGTTCGGCGCGTTGACGAGCATGAACTTCACGTGCCGCCAGCCGTCGCGGAAGCTCTCCAGCGTCGCCTCGCCGGTGCGTTCGTGGTAGGTGATCGGGACCTCCTCGATCCGGAGATCCCGGGCGGCGGCCGACATGACCATCTCGCTTGCGAACTCCATGCCGTCCGTCCGCAACTCGAGCTCCGAGAGGACCTCGCGCCGGATGACACGGAACCCGCTGTGGGCGTCAGTGACGCCGGCGTCGTAGAACCCGTTCAGGAACCGGGTCAGCAACGGATTGCCGACGTACTGGTGGAGGGCCGGCATCGCCCCGGGTTCGATCTCCCCCTCGAGCCGGCTGCCCATCACGATGTCGGCGTCGGTCTCGACGAGATGCTCCAGCAGTCTGGGTATCTGCGTGAAGTCGTACGTCGTGTCGGCGTCCCCGATGACGAGGAACTTCCCGCGGGCGTGGCGGAAGGCGTACCGGTAGGCGTAGCCGTAGCCCGGTTCGTCCGGCTCGACGACGATCGCTCCCATCCGCTCGGCGATCTCGGGGGTCCGGTCGGTCGAACTGTCGCTGATGATGATCTCGCCCGGGACGTGCAGCTCCTCGAGCGCCGCGATCACGTCCTCGATGCACTGGCCGATCCCCCGCTCCTCGTTCAACGTCGGGATGACGACGCTGAGTGCCGGCGTCGCCTCGCTGTCCGGACCCAGCAGGAACGACGCGGATGACGTACTCGCCGCGGACCCCCCAGGCGTAACATTCGGCTCGGCCGAATCCGCCGTGACGGGTTTCAACGGTCTCCGTCGTTCCCCAACGCGGGAAGACCCCATCGTGAACCTCTACACTAAGTCTTCCTCCATATGTCTGGCCCCGGCTATCCGTGTCACTTTTTATATTCCGGAGGGTTCAGCGGCCCGTTTTCCGTACCTCAGTGCCGATGGGGCCCGGCCACAAGCACGGGCCAGCGCCGCGGGTGACCGGACCGGCTCCGCGAGCGGTTCAAGAATGCCGGCGAGACCGAACCGGAGGAAGAGGAGGAGCCCGCCGAGTCCCCCGAGGACTTCGATATCGACCCCGACGAAGCGACGTACAAGTACGACACCGGAAGCTAAACGGGGCGAACCCCTCGGGTCCACCCTATTCCGACTCCCTCGTCGACGCGTCGCTCTCCGAAGCGCCGCCGTCCTCCGCCGCGTCCGTCTCGGTTCCATCCGGCCCCGTATCCGGTACGTCTCCGTCCGCATCCGGGTCGTCGGCTCCGTGGTCGGGGACGTACTCGTACCGGAGCGCATCGTCGATGACGTGGTAGGTGTCGTCGCTGGAATCGTGGATGACTCGACGGTCGCTGTCGATGGCCGCGTCGGCGAGGTCGGATAGCGAGTCGACGGTCACCGCCTCCCGGCTCCGAACGCCCTCGGGAACGCGACCGCTCGAGATCCATTCTTCGAACTCCTCGTGTTCGGCCTCGGCTGCCATCGCGGCGCGTTCCGCCTCACTGACGGCGAGCCTCCCCTGGCCACGCGCGACACCGAGCGCGACCAGGCCGAGCAGCGACAGCACCAGCACCGCGGGGCCACCGAGGCTTCGAAGCGGCCCGTAGTCCCGCTCGACGGTCACCGTTTCCGTGTGGGGGTGCCGTTCGGTCGTGGGGCTCGGCGCCTCGACGCCGTACGTGTCGGGGCCGGGCTCTATCGACATCACGTAGCCCGCCTCGTGGCTGGCGTCGTCACCGCCGGCGGTCCCGGCCGCCGTAACGTTCGTGACGATACGGACCTCCGTCGATCCCGGCGACCCGAGGTCCTCCTCGATGGCGTCGATCCGCGCGCGCACCTCGGAGACGTTGAGGGCGAACGTCGTCGTCGCCGTCCCGTCGGGCCCGATGGTCGTCGACGTCCCGTCGAGCGGGTCGGTCACCTCCCAGAAACCCTCCCCTTCCTCGCCGACCGACCGGATCACGAGCGTCGACTCGGCCTCGACGTCGAGTTCGCCGCCGTCCGCGAACCCGTATCGAAACGTCCCGTCGAGCTCCGGCGCGACGTTCGTGAAGTAGTGCTCCCTGTTTTCGAGCGTCGTACCGACCGGGAACACCTGGTTGTCCTCGGTGACGGTCGCCCGGTGGTCGTACCCGGCCGTCGACTCCCAGGCGCCGACCTCCTCGGTCCGCGTCTCGGTGCCGGGGGCGACGTGAGTCGTGTAGACGGCCGCAGCGCCGGCCGCCCCGACGACCAACAGCGCCACGACCGCCACGACGAAGTAATCGTCGAGCACTGCCCGCGTACGAACCCCCCACGTACCCATCATCTTCCCGATCGTGGCAGGGTAACAAAAGGATTGCCACCGCTCACAGCCACGACCCCCGCGAGCGCTCTCGCGTCCGTATCGGCGAGGCCCCGACCACCAGCAGGCCGACCGCGAGGAAGGCACCGCCCGTCACGGCGCTCGTCGCGACCGTCGGCAGCCACGGATGAACGCCGTAGAGCCACGCGACGAGGCCGTAGGGAAGCACCGCGAAGTACCGGTGTTCGGTGACGTACTGCGGATAATACCCCGTCTCCGGGGGTGCCCGAAGGGTTACCGTGACGTTTCGCCGTTCGCCCCGGTCCATTCGCATCGACCTGGGTTCGACGTCGACGTTGCTACTGGCCGGCGAATAAAAGGCGTAGACCGGCACCTGTCCCCCGTTCAGCGCCGGATACGTGACGTTCTCCGTCTCGCCGGTCGGCACCGTCGTCGGGTTCCCCGAATCGAAGGAGGCGCTGACCATCCCGTACTCCTGGGTGTGCGACATCGCCGCCATCGTACCACCCGAAACGAGCGCGAGGAACACCGCCATCGCGAGGATCAGCCGCGGGGGATGATAGACCCCCTCGCGGCGCCGACTGCGCTCGACGACGCGTCCCCGTCGGTCGTCGTCGAAGAGGAACCCGAAGACCAACACTGCGAGGCCGATTCCCAGGAGCAACAGCGCCAGTCCCTGCGTCCCGAGGAACGCCCGCGTGCCGAACGCCTGTGCCAGCCGGAGTTGTACTCCTTCGACCACCCCTCGCATCGCCTCGGCAGCCGTCCCGAGTTCCGGTACGACGACCACCTCGCCGTTGACCTGCAGCGCAACGGCGACGATCTGGCCCTCGGTCACCGGCGGCTCCTGGCCGTCCTGGTCGGTGAAGGGGTTGGCGTCGCCGCGGGTGACGTAGCCCGCCTCGGTCTCGCCGACGACGCGGTGGGTCGTCAGCCCGCCGCCGTGGAGGGTCTGGGCCTCGAAGACCACCACGTCGCCCTCCTCGACGTCGCCGGCCAGCGGCGACGGAATCGCGACGAAGCCGTCGCCCGCTTCCAACGTCGGCTCCATGCTCCCAGTCTCGACGAAGGACAGCAGTATCGGCTGGCCGAGCACGGCCCCCGCGATGAGCGAGACGAGCACCACTACCAGAAGCACCTCCACCCCCCGGGTGACGAACCGTCGAAGCGACACGTACTGTGCGTCTCGACGGCTGTCGGGAAAAGCGTTTCACCGGCCGGAACGCCCCGCCCGACCAGTACACTCTCACCCAGTCTAGCCACCGCGGAGCCGGACGCCGACCTCGATGGTCACGTCCGTCGCGACGAACGCCAGCGCGTACCCGAGCAGGTGGACAACGAGGGTGACGAGGTGGAAAACGGGTGAATCAGTTCCCGCCGAGTCGCCGACGGAGGAGCATCGTCGCGAGGACGCCCGCGAGCAGGAGGAGGAGAACGAGTAACGCCCAGAGCCCGAGACCGGCCAGTACGTCGGGCTGGCCGTCGGTCTCGGTCGTCTCGTCGCCGGCCGCCGAGGCATCGGTCGCCGTCGGCGTTGGCGTCGATTGCGACCGGTCCGGGGTCGACGGGGTCGTTTCGGAGTCCTCGGGCGTGGATTCCGTTTCGGTGTCCGGTCCCGTCGAATCGGGCGCGACCGTGTCCGAATCGTCATCGTCCCCGGAGTCCTCGGCAGAGTTGAACTGTGAGTCATCGCCGCCGGAGTCTCCAGTCCCGACGGTGGGATCGAGTACCGCCATCACGTCGATGGAGTCGAGCGTGATTTCGTCCGTGTCGCGGGTGTCGACGCGCATCGCTATCGTCTCCGAATCGCCGGGCTGCATGAACACGCCGTCGACTTGGCTCTCTACGGTTCCCTCGCCCGGAACGTAGAACTCGACAGCATCATTGGGGTGGTCGATCCAGACGGTCGCATTGCTCTGCTGTTCGAGGACGTTCTCGACGGTGAATACCGGGCCAATGTCGGTCAGGGCCTTGGGGTTGACACCAGCAGCGTTCAGGTTCGGATTTTCCTCGGTGAGGATAATGTGGATTTCGCCGGTCCCATCGTCGATTTGGGTGTAGGTGCCCTCACCCGCTGGTTCGAGTTCGAGTACAGGGGTCTCGTCGTGGGAGACGATATCTGCTCCACTCGTTGCAATAGTAAGGGTTGTAGCGAAAACAAATACGATAATAATATATTTTATATTCACAGTGAGTTCTATTCAATTAATTCAGAGTATTGATCTTGGCTATGATCCTTGGGAGGGATTATCCTCAACAGCTTCAACGACGATGTATCCAGTCTCCCATGAAGAATCAATGGAGTCTGGTGTTTCGATTTTTACACCGACATTATTAGCTGTACCAGCGGGAATATTTGGATTATTCCACTCTTCAAGTCCGATATTATCCCCGTTAGAATAGGCCAGATAAAAGAAGATACTATCCGGATTATCTAAATTGCTTTTATCGATGTCAACTCGTAGAGCATCATTACTTTGGTTCTGAATCTGGAATACATTATCAAAGTACGAAGTTGCATCGGGATTCAGTCCAGTAGCCCCATTTGAGAGGCTCGCATCATCATTGAAATGAAGCTGGAGTGAACCATTCTCATAACTAGCGTACTGATTGTTCTCCAAACTGGAATGATCTATGTTGAATCCCAAGAGGCCGTTATTATCATTTACAACAGCCACATCTACCGCACGAGTGGCAGACATTTGGGTAAGTGCACCAGTACCAGTTACAGCTGCTCCTCCAGCAGCAAGCGTTCCCATCCCAATCAGGAAGTTTCGTCGTTGCATTGTGTTTTCACCTTGGTTTCTGCGCGTCCCCGCGCCCCACACGACACCTCTCACTGCGACCGCCCGGGCGTCAGGGGTCCACGCTTACAAACCCCGAGTCGTGGAACCCCCTTCT
>CAZATR010000006.1:19728-41473 GCA_964488035.1 uncultured Natronomonas sp. | reverse complement strand
ATCAACCTGGACTACGCGGACATGACCTCGATCATGAACCAGGGCGGCGTCGCGGTGATGCTCGTCGGCGAGACCCAGGACAAGAACAAGACGAAGGAGGTGGTCAACGACGCGATGAACCACCCGCTGTTGGACGTCGACTACCGCGGTGCCTCGGGCGGCCTCGTCCACATCACGGGCGGCCCCGACCTCACGCTGAAGGAGGCCGAGGGCATCGCCCAGAACATCACCGAGCGCCTCGAGGCCTCGGCGAACGTCATCTGGGGCGCCCGCATCCAGGACGAGTACAAGGGCAAGGTCCGCGTCATGGCGATCATGACCGGCGTCCAGTCCGCCCAGATCCTCGGCCCGACGACCCAGAAGCAGGCCGACGCCTCCCGGCAGGCCATCGAGGGCGTCGAGGAGGACGACGAGTTCGCCTCCACCCCGCCGACCCAGGGGGCCGACTCCGGCGGCAACTTCGGCGTCGGCGAGACCGACGGCGGCCGCTCCGAGGTCGAGCAGAACAACGGGCTCGACGTCATCCGGTAACCACGATCCCAGCGCATTTTCTTGCGGGTACAGACCCGATCAGCCGACCGGCCGTTCGACGATCCCGGCAGCGCTCCCGTGCGTAAACACGGCTCCGGGTTGCACCACTCGCTGTAAACGCCACTTGTAACACGGGACGTGGACACGGTCGTGGACGGGCGGCGACAGCGTCAGTCGTCGCCGGGGACGGTGCCGCCGAGCTCACCGAGCAGATCGCACTTCCGGCAGACGTCGCCGCCCGTCGGCGCGCCACAGCGGTCACAGGTTCCACGGGGTGCGTCGGCGTCGTCGCGGTAGGCCTCGGCGGCCAGCCGGGCGAGTTCCTCGTAGCCGGACATGATCGAGTGCCGCGTCCCCGGGTGGTCGTCCTCCAGCGCGTGGAGGTGGTCCCGGATCTCGCCGCGGTAGGCCTCGCTGGCGTGGGGGCACTCGGCCATGTGGGTCGGCAGGTCGCGGAGGTGGGCGTACAGCGCGACCTCCTTCTCGGGGACGTCCCGGAGCGGCTTCGCGCGGGGGACGAACGGCGCGTCCGCGAAGTCGCGGTCCTCGAAGCTGCCCAGCGAGGCGTCGAAGTGCTTGGCCATCTGGCGGACGTCCCCCGAGAGGAGGTTCATCATCGCGGTCTGGGCCTCGTCGTCGAGGTTGTGGCCGGTGAGCAGTTTGTCGGCGCCGTACTCCTCGGCGTACCCGGAGAGGGCGTCCCGGCGGAAGACGCCGCAGTAGGCACACGGCGCCATGTCGAGGGGGTCGTCGGCGGCGACGTCGTCCATCTCGATGCCGTACTCGTCGGCGTAGCTGACGACCTCGTGGTCGACGTCGAGGGCGTCGGTCAGCTCGAGACACGCCTCCAGCGAGGCGTCGCGGTAGCCGTCGATGCCCTCGTGGATGGTGAGCGCGACGAGCTCGACGCGCGGGTCGGCGGCGAAGGTGTCGTGAAGGATGTCGGTGAGGACGACGCTGTCCTTGCCGCCGGAGAGCCCGACCAGCCACGTCTCCGGATCGTCGGGGGTTGCGTCCTCGGCGAGGAGGGCGTCCCCGCGGATGCGCCGCCGGACGCGGGACTCCACGGAGCGGCAGAAGTGGTGCTCGCAGAGGTGGCGGCCGGAGTAGGCGGCGTGCATCACCGCCTCGTCGCCGCACTTGTCGCACGCCATCTACCGGGCCCTTGCCGGCTGGGCGGCATACGGGTTTCGACTGTCGGGACGGAGGCCCTGTCGTGGCCCCGTCCCCGCCCCGTCGACGGGTGTCGTGACCGTTATCCCCCGCCAACGCGAACCGGCGAGCGATGAGTCTCAGCCGCGAGGCGGCCGTCGACCGGCTCCGGGACGTCGTCGGGACGGTCGCGACCGAGCGGACCGCCGTCCCCGTCCGGGAGGTGTGGGTGTACGGCGACCTGGTGCTGGGACTGGATCCCGTCGAGCGGCTCGACGTCTATCTCACGAAGGACCTCCTGTTCAAGGACGAGCCCGGGCGGGAGGCCGAGTTCGAGGAGCGGCTCGGCGTCGCCGGGGTCGGCAAGTCCGTCTCGGCTGCCTGGGCGGACGAGCACCCGGACTGCGTGCGGGCGAACGCGAACGGGCACGCGGCCCCGGAGCGGTGTCTGGCGGCCCACCTCTTCGAGCCCGACGAACCGGTCCACCTCGAGGTCTGCAACACGGGGTTCGAGGACAACGTCACCCGCCGGCTCGAGGGCGCCCGCGCCCGCGGGGACTACACCCAGCTGCTGGACCCGCGGGCCGCGTGTCTGTGGGTCGACGACGGCGAGGGAGGGACCACGAGCGAGGCGGCCTTCCGGAAACTCGCGGAGGGCGAGTTCGTCTTCCCGACGCTGTCCGGCGCCCTCGAGATGCTCGGGATGGACGAGGCCGAGGCCGAGCGGGCGGCGACCGAGCTGCGGGCCTATCACGACTCCCAGGATGGAGTGACCGTTCGCGGGGACGTGGTGTAACACGGCCGGCCGCGTCCGTCTTCCACGAGCCCGCTACACGGTCGCGACAGTGGGTTCGCTTCTCGACGAGCTACTCGCAACACCCGTAGGAACCGTCCTGCTTAGTGACCGAATCCGGGTGAGCACGTACGAACCGCATCGTGACCATCTCGAAGGCACTCGGCGGGCTCGCGGTCGCTCTGCGGGATATTCTCCCTTCGGTCGGATAGGGCCCGCAGAGCGACTCCGCTCGGCTCACGGCTCGCTCCGCTCGCGGGTCGCTTCGCTCCCCCGCTCGCAACGAGGCGCTTCGCGCCTCGCGCTCGCCGTTCGCCCGGACCGTTGGGCTCACTCCGTTCGCGCCACGCGCGCCGCGAGCCGGGCGACCGTACCCGGCCGAGGGCTTCGCACGGAGTGCGGCGGACTATCGGTCAGCGTCGAACCGGCCGAGGCCTTCGGGCTGGCTCGGTTCACTCGTTCGAGTCACGGCGACCGAGGGCTTCGGTAATGGCTACGAAACTCGGATTCAGGGCGCGATCGCTTCCATGACCTGCGCTTCGATCTTGCGGAGGTGTTCGCCGACGGTGCCGTCGGAGCGGTCGAGGTAGTCGGCGATGTCCTGGTGGGTGGCCTGCCGCGGGACCTGGTAGTAACCGACCTCGAGGGCGGCCTGCAGCGTCTCCTGCTGGCGCTCGGTGAGCATGGCGAACAGCCGCTCCTCCTCGGGGACGTAGTCGCTGATCTGCTCGAGGTTCAGCCCGATGTCCGCCGGCACCTTCGGGATGACCTCGCGGATGACGTCCTCCTCGCCGACGATGTGGGCCCGCAGCGAGCGGCGGCCGGTGTACTCCAGCGGCATGTTGAGGATGAGTTCGTACTCGCGGAACAGCGACAGGAGGTCGACGATGGTGTCGGTCGGGACGAAGTGCGCGTAGACGGTGATGTGGTCGTCGCCCTCCGAGACCTGGTAGTCGAGCACCTCCTCGCTGCCGTCGGCGATCTCGCGGGCGCGCTCGATGTCGCCGGACAGCTGGAACAGCGTGATCGCCGTCCCGTCGTCCAGCAGGCTGATGTTGTGCAACAGCTCCCGGGTGACGGCGGGGTCGTCGGCCAGGGCCTCGTCGACCGGGTGGAGGCCGCCGTCCTGCGGGGTGATGACCGTCCGGACGTAGCGCATCGTACCCTACATACCGCGACACCCACGCATAAACGTGTCCACGCGGGGACACCACGCCGTCGCCGGGTTGATAAACGACAGCGCATCCGAGGCTCGTCGTTTAGGAGTCAACGAACCCGTCGAATACCGTTTCGAGAGGCCCTGAAACCGCCGTCAATCGCGATCTATAAAAACCGCCACCCATGGGAGGAACAACCCACAGGCCCGTCCCGTCCCTCCGACCCGGTACGGTTCGATCATGACCGACGACATCGACGCCACGGTCGAGGCATCGCTCGAGAAGTCCCAGGCCGAACTCGAGGAGGAGCTGCCCGAGCTGCTCGCCGAGCTCGACGGTCAGACCCGGGAGTTCGTGCAGGCCAACCCGGGGCTGTTCGGCCGGCTCGTGGGTCGGATGGACGACCTCGACGTCGCGGCGTTCGTCGAATCGAACCCCGAGACCGCCGACCGGTTCCAGGACTTGCTGTGGACCGGCGTCGAGGTGCTCGTCGAGAACGACCCGGACGTCCAGAACCAGATCGCCCAGGACATCACGGTGAACTTCGAAGCGACCGACTGCCCGATGACCGGCCACCTCGAGGTCGACGGCAGCGCCGAGACGATGACGGGCGGCGCCGGCACCGTCGACGACCCGACGCTGGAAATCAGCGGTCCGGCGGACAACCTCGTCGGCCTCATCACGGGTGCCATCGACCCCGTGCAGGGCTTCATGAGCCAGCAGTACGAGATGGACGGGCCCGTCGCCACGGGCACCCAGCTGGCGCCCATCATGGGCGAACTCGCCGAGAGCTTCGAGTGATGTACGACGACGAGGACGGCGGGGCGTTCCGCGAGGAGCTGCGGGAGCTGCTGGAGTCCGAGATAGAGCCGGTCGTCGACGAGGCCGACCGGACGCCGCTGACCCGCGAGGAGTTCCTCGAGTACACCGGGGTGCTCCAGGACGTCGACGTCGGCTTCAGTCCCGAGCTCGCGGAGGCGTACTTCGGGAACCTCGAGCGGTTCGCGATCGTCTCCGAGGAGGTCTCCCGGATCTGGCCGAGCCTCAACGTCGCCCTCCAGATGTCCTTCCCCGCGGTGTTCGTCCGCCACGCCGCCGAGCCGACGCGCGAGGCACTGGGCGAGAAGCTCGCCGCCGGCGAGTGCATCGGGTGTCTCGCCGTCACGGAGCCCGAGGGCGGCAGCGACACCGCGCGCCCGAACACGGTCGCCCGGAAGGACGGCGACGAGTACGTCATCGAGGGCGCGAAGGAGTGGGTCGGCAACGCGCCGATCGCCGACGTGGCGCTCGTCGTCGCCCACGACGAGGCGGCCGACACCCAGGACATGTTCCTCGTCGACCAGCCGACCTCGTCGTTCGAGACCGAGACGATGGACAAGATGGGCTGGACCGGCGTCAACAACGGGACGATGCGGTTCGACGGCGTCCGCGTCCCCGAGGCGAACCGGCTATCGAACATCGTCGGCAACGCCCTGATGGAGGGCGCCGACCTCCAGGACATCGTCCCGTTCCCCGACAGCGTCGCCCAGCTGTTCTTCGAGCAGAAGGCGCTGAACGCGACGTTCTCGTTCATGCGGACCGGGATGTCGTTCATGGCGGTCGGCATCATGCAGGCCGCCTTCGACGAGGCGCTCGAGTACGTCCACGAGCGGGAGACGTTCGGCAAACCGATCGGCGAGAACCAGCTCGTCCAGGAGAAGCTCTACGAGATCCTCCGGGACCTCGAAACGTCCCGCCACCTCTCCCGGCACGCCCTCGAGCTGCTGAAGCGCGGCGACGACCAGGCTCGGCTGTACTCCTCGCTCGCGAAGGGCTACACCTCCGAGCGCTCGGTGGACGCCACCTACAACGCCCTGCAGGTCCACGGCGGCGAGGGGCTCAAGACCGAAAACCGGCTGGAGCGATACTATCGGGACGCCAGCGTCATGACGATACCCGACGGCACGACGGAGATCCAGAAGCTCGTCGTCGGCAAGGAACTCACCGGCATGAGCGCCTACTGAAGCGGCGCAACCGCCGGGCCCCTGGGGGCGGGCCCCCGGCCCGTGACGAAACCGGCCCGGGACGAAAACCGATGCACGCAGCCACCCGGGGCCGGAACGCGCCGGCGTCGAGCCCGCCGCACGGGCCGGAGGGCCGTTTCAATACCCTTTTGCCGCCGCGTCCAGTGCTCACCGGTATGGCGGACTTCCAGGTCGTCGTCGGGGACCCCGACGAGGGCACCACCTACTCGTTCGACGTGGACGGACAGGACGCGAACCGGTTCGTCGGCCGTTCGCTCGGCGAGACGGTCGACGGCGACGCCGTCGGCCTCCCGGGCTACGACCTCGAGCTCACCGGCGGCTCCGACACCTCCGGCCGGCCGATGCGCGAGGACGTCGGCGGCACCGACACCGCCGCCATCCTGCTCGAGGGCGGCGTCGGCTTCGACCCGACCGTCGACGGCGAGCGCAAGCGCGTCACCGTCCGCGGCGCCGAGGTCTCCGACGAGACCCGACAGATCAACGCCAAGATCGTCGCCCGCGGCGACGAGTCCGTCGAGGACCTCCTCGCCGACGAGGACGAGTAACGCGGCCGCTCCGTCCCACCACCTCCTCCATGCCACGCGTCTCCTCCGATGGCGTCGAGACCGTCCGCGCGGAAATCGTCGAGAGCGGCGCCCTCGACCGCCCGAAGCTCGACGTTCCCGAGGGAACGATGCCGGAGGGCGTCGTCCGCGTCGACGCCGACGATGCCACCTACCACGCCCCGGTCGCGGTCGGGCTCGACGGCGACGTCGAACTCCGCGGCCTCTACGACAATCCCCGCCTCGCGCGGGACCGCGACGGCGAGAACCACCTCGCCGACTGGGTCGAATCCCAGGGCCTCGAGGCCGGCCGCACCGTCCTCGTCGACATCCTCGTCGACGGCACTCAGTACGGGCTCCGCGCCCCGGGCGACGACGCCGTCTACGGGGTCGCCGAGTCGCCGGACGACGACCTGGCCGCCATCGCCGAGGACCTCGACGGATGACCGACGCCGGCGCGAGCGCGCTGTACGACTCCTTCCTCGCCGGCGACCGTCCGGACGACATCCTCATCTACCTCGACGAGGAGGGCGTCGGCTCGATCGACGACCTGCTGGACATCGGCACCCGCGTCGACGACGGCGTGGTCCTCGTCCTCCCGGGCGACGACGGCCAGGCCGCCTTCGAGAGCGCGACCGGGCTCGACGCCATGGACTTCGCCGACATGGCGATGGGGACAGACGGCGACGTGGACGACGACTGTACGAGTGGCCGTTGTCCCGAGGCAGACGGTGACGGCGGCGACGAGCACTACGTCAAGTTCGTCTTCGCCTTCGCCGAGGAACGGAACGAGGCGGTCGGTGGACTGTACGCCGAGGGCGACGTCATACACGGATACGCTGCGTGTGCCTGCGGCACGACCTACTCCGACAAGTGGGTCACAGGCGACGGAGACGATTGAGTCTCGCACGCACACGTCCCCGTGGCCCTCGACTGGCTCGCCAACAGCAACCCACCACCACCAACAACCACCGAAGCCCTCGACCGGCTACGGTCGCGCGGCTCGCTGCGCTCCTCGCTCCGTTGCGGTGTCCTCGCGTGGCGCAGCCGCGCGAGCGGGCCGAGGCGCCTCCGGCGCCTCGCGGCTTGCGTCGCCGTGCTTCCCGTACCCGGTCTCGCCCTTCGAGTCCACCAGGCCAGCACCGCGACTGCACCACAAGCCTCCCCAGCCGACGTCCTCACCCTCGCGTGCTCACGGCTCGCTCATCCGGCGGCGCTCCCTGCGGTCGCGCCGCCCGGCTCGCGGGGCGCTCGCGGCGGTCGACGCGCGCACGCCCTATTGAGAATCCACTCTCCTGGTGGACTGAAAGGGCGAGGCCTGCGTGGCGGCCGCTGTGGAGGCCCTATCCGAGCGACCGCAGGGAGCGAGGATATCCTCCACAGCGAGGTCCGCCAGCCGGCCGAGGGCTTTCGAGGTGTTTGCGGTCACGACACCGGGCAAGCGTGACCATCCTAGCGAGCGCGCGAGGGCTTCGGGGCCGTCCTTCGGTCGCGAGCCCACTCTCGGCGGCGGTTGACATGTGAACCTGCCCCCTTTTGCCGGACTGTGTGGTCCGTTGTGGCATGGCGAGACAGCAGACCCGACGCCAGTGGATCAAGGCCGCCGCGGCAGGCACGGTCGGTATCGGGCTGGCCGGCTGCACCGGCAACGGCAACGGCGATGGGAACGGCAACGGGAATGGAAACGGCAACGGGAACGGCGACGCGAGCCCGACCGGGGACGGCACGGGCGCGTCCGGGACGGTCCGGATCGGCGTCATGCAGCCGCTGACCGGGGACCTCCAGTACTACGGCCAGCAGTCGCTGTGGGGCTTCCTGTCGGGGCTGGCGCACAAGCAGGGCGAGGACCCCCTCGACGTCGAGACGGCGGGCACGGAGTCCGTCGAGATCGGCGACGTGACCTACGAGCTGGTGATCGAGAACTCGGAGTTCAGCCCGGACACCGCACAGACGGTCGCCGAGGACCTCGTGCTCGACGAGGAGGTCGACATGCTGTTCGGGGTCGCCTCGTCGGACGCCGCGCGGCGGGTCATCGAGACCGTCGTGCTGCAGTCGAACGTCCCGATGGTCGTCGGGCCGGCGGCGTCGGCCGGCATCTCGTCGAGCGCCGACACCTGTAGCGAGCTCGTGTTCCGCGCGAGCGAGAACACGGCGATGGACGCCCGCTCGGGCGGCCGGTACGTCGCCCAGGAGACCGACGTCGAGCGCGTGTTCGTCATGGCCGCCGACTACTCGTTCGGCCGCGCGGTCGCGGCGAACTACCGGAGCGTCCTCGAGAGCGAGGGCGTCGAGATCGTCGGCGAGCGGTTCGTGCCGCGCGGTACCGGCACCGACACGTTCGAGGGCCTCTACCAGAACGCGGTGGACGCGAACGCCGACGCCGTCATCGGCGGGTTCACCGTCGTGACGCTGCCGGCGTTCCTCGAGACCGGGCTCGCCGGCGACTACGGCCTCCGGATGTTCGGCGGGTTCGCCACGCGGATCTCCACGGCCGCGATCGGCGGCGTCGCCCAGCGGACGCTCGGCGAGGACTTCACCGCCGAGGACCTCGAGGCGGCGGAGCTCGGGCCGTTCACGACGCGGTACCACTGGAACCAGTACGACAACGAGATCAACGACGCCTTCGTCGATTCCTACACCTCGACGTACGGCACGGTCCCGGACCTGTTCACCTCCGGGACGTTCGCCGCCGCCTCCTCGATCGTGCAGGCCGTCGAGGCCGGCGGCTCGACGGAGGGCGCCGACATCGCCGCGGAGATGCGCGGGATGACCATCGCCGAGACGCCGAAGGGCCAGGATGCCTACGTCTACCAGGAGTACAACAACCAGGCCCGGTCGGCGATGACGGTCGCGAACCCGATCCCGACGACCGACGAGTGGGCCGACAGCTGGGACGCGGCGATCATGCCCGGCGAGCCGCTCGCGGAGGTCCCCGCCGACGAGGTCACCCTGCCCGCGGACGCTCCCGACATGAACTGCTCGCTGTAAGATGGTGCTGCGCACGAGCGGGCTCACGAAGCGCTTCGGCGGCGTCACCGCGGTCGACGACGTCGACTTCGACCTCGGCGAGGAGTGCTGTTCGCTCATCGGTCCGAACGGCGCCGGCAAGACCACGTTCTTCAACCTGCTGACGGGCGTGCTGTCGCCGACGGCCGGCACGGTCGAGTACCGCGACGCGGACGGCTGGACGGACGTCACCGACAGCGACCCCCACGAGACGGCGCTGGCCGGCATCCACCGCTCCTACCAGATCACGAACGTCTTCGCGACGTCGACGGTGCTGGAGAACGTCCGCATCGCCGCCCAGGCCCACGGCGGCGCCGACGCCTGGCGAGCCTGGCGGAACGTCGACGCCTTCCCCGAGTACGAGCGGGAGGCCTACGGGATCCTCGAGCGGGTCGGCCTCGCCGACGACGCCGAATCGATGGCCGAGACGCTCAGCCACGGCGAGAAGCGCAACCTCGAGGTCGCCATCGCGCTGGCCGGCGACCCGGACGTCCTGCTGCTCGACGAGCCGACCGCCGGCGTCTCCAGCGACGGCATCGGCGCGCTGACCGACCTCATCGACGACGTCGCCGCCGACCACGCCGTCCTCCTCGTGGAGCACAACATGGACGTCGTGATGGAGGTCAGCGACCGTATCGCCGTCCTCCACCAGGGGGCGCTCATCGCCGACGACGAGCCGGCCGCCATCCGGAACAGCGAGCGCGTCCAGGACGCCTACCTCGGCGGGTACGAGCGCGAGGAACCGACCGGGACCGGCGACACCGGCGGCGGGGGTGAGGCGGCGTGAGCCTGCTGGAGGTCGACGACGTCCACAGCTACTACGACGAGAGCCACGTCCTCCAGGGCGTCACGCTCGACGTCGAGGCGGGTGAGACGGTCGCGCTGATCGGCCGGAACGGCGTCGGCAAGACCACGACGCTGCGCTCGATCCTCCAGTTGACGCCGCCTCGGCGCGGTACGGTCACCTACGACGGCGTCGACGTCACCGGCCGCCCGACCCACGAGGTCGCCCGCATGGGCATCGGCTGGGTGCCGGAGGAACGGCGGATGTTCTCCCACCTCACCGTCGACGAGAACCTCCGCATCGCCACGCCGCCCGATCGGTCCGTCGAGGCCGCCTTCGAGACGGCCTACGACGCGTTCCCCGACCTCCGCGACCACCGCGGCCGGGAGGCCGGCGACCTCTCGGGCGGCCAACAGCAGATGGTCGCCATCGCCCGCGGCCTCGTCGGGGACAACGACCTGCTGCTGGTCGACGAACCGAGCGAAGGGCTGGCACCCAAGATCGTCGACGCGGTCGCCGACGCGCTCGCGGCGGTCGCCCGGGACGCGACGGTGCTGCTCGTCGAACAGAACTTCCCGCTGGCGATGGACCTCGCCGACCGGTTCTACCTGCTGGACCACGGCGCCGTCGTCGAGTCGGGCTCGACCGAATCCGTCACCCGCGACGACGAGGTCATCAGGAGGTACCTCTCGGCATGACCGCTGCCCTCGCCGCCCTCGGCGCGCTGCCGCCGGTTCCGGCCGTCGACCCCCTCCCGCTGTTCGCGCCCGTCGAGATCGGGATCGGCGCGGTCTCGAAGGCCGCCCTCTACATCGTCATCGCGAGCGGGCTCAGCCTCATCTTCGGCCTGATGGGCGTGTTGAACTTCGCCCACGGCTCCTTCACCATGATCGGGGCGTACCTCGGCGGCGCCGTCATGGTCGCGGCGGTGTCGGCCGCGACGGGCGGGCTCGCCCGGTTTGCGGTGTTCTTCGTCGCCGTCGCCGCCGTCTTCGCGGCGCTGACCGCCGTCGGGGCCGGCATCGAGCTGGCGCTCATCCGTCCGATCTACGACCGCGAGCCGCTGTTCCAGATCCTGCTCACCTTCGGCGTGGTGCTCGTCCTCGACGAGGCCGCCCGCATCGCCGTCGTGCTCGGTGGCCTCCAGCCCCAGACGACCTGGCAGGCGGCCGTCGGGACCGCCCCGGACTTCCTCGCCGGCCGCTACGAGGTCCTCGGCGTCAACACCCTGTGGGGGCTGTACGCCTTCGAGGCGCTCGTCGGGCTGCTCCTCGTGGTCGGGGTCGTCCTGTTCCTCAACCGGACCCGGTACGGGCTCTACATCCGCGCCGGCAGCGAGGACCCCGAGATGACCCAGGCGCTCGGCATCGACGTCCGCCGGGCCTTCACCGTCGTCTTCGGCGTCGGCGCCGGCCTCGCGGGCCTCGCCGGCGTCCTGCTGATGTGGGATCCCCGGTTCGGGGCCAGCGTCCCGCTGAGCACCCGGACGCTGCTCATCGCGTTCATCGTCGTCATCATCGGCGGCCTGGGCTCGTTCAAGGGCACCGTCGTCGCCGGCCTGCTCGTCGGCCTCGTCGACGCCGTGATGTCGTGGCTGTTCGTCAACGTCGTCGACTTCCCCGGCCTCCCCGAGTTGGTGCTGTTCGCCGTGCTCGTGACCGTGCTGGTCGTCCGGCCGACCGGCCTGTTCGGCGTCGAGGAGGTGGGCGGCCATTAGCGACCCCGACGGCGATCGGACCGCCGAGCCCGACCCCGACCGATCCGGTCCCGACGGTGAGGGGGACGTCGAGGACACGGACACCGACACGGGCGACCCCGGCCAGCAGCCGGGCGAAAAAGGAGTGGACGGCACGATCCGGCGGTACCTCGCGACCCACACCGCCCACGTCGTCATGGTCGCACTGCTCGCCGCCTACCCCCTCCTGTACCAGTTCCTCGTGGGGCTGCCGGGGGTCGTGCCCGGCACCGGCATCCCGATGGGGCAGCTGCTGAACGTCTTCCTGCCGCGGGTGACGACGATGGTCGCGGTGGTGTACGTCGGGCTGTTCGCGATGAGCTTCGACTTCGTCAGCGGCTACACCGGCTACCTCTCGTTCGGCCACGGGATGTTCTACGGGATCGGCGCCTACTTCGTCGTCCTCGCCGGCTCCGGCAAGGTCCCCGGCATCGCGGCCGCGGACCCGTTCATGCTGATGCTCGTCGCCGGCGCGGTGCTGGCGTTCCTCGTCGCGGTCGCGGTCGGAGCGGTCTCCTTCCGGCTCTCGGGCGTCTACTTCGCCATGGTGACGCTCGGCTTCGCGGAGGTCGCCCACGTCTTCATCCGGAACTGGGACTACGTCGGCTCGAACCCGCGGGACGGCGCCGGCGTCGTCGGTCGCGAGGGCTTCGCGATCGGCGTCCCCGGCGTCGAATCCCTGCAGGTCAAGCTCGGCCGCCTCACCGGCGACAGCTTCTCGAACGTCCTCGGGACCGGGATCGACCTCGAGCCCGCCTTCGTCTCCTACTACGCCATCGGCGCCGTCGCGCTGGTCTGCTACTTCGCGATGCAGCGGATCATCCACTCGCCGTTCGGCCGCGTGATGGTCGCCATCCGGGAGAACGAGGAGCGCGCCGGGGCCATCGGCTACCACACGTTCTGGTACAAGCTCGGCGCCTTCGGCATCAGCGGCTTCTTCGCCGCCGTCGCGGGCGGCCTCTTCGCCGGCTACCGGCGCTCGGTCGCGCCGTCGAACACCTTCGACCTCTTCCAGACCGCCGACGCCCTGCTGGCCGCCATCATCGGCGGGTTCGGCACCCTCGCCGGGCCGCTGTACGGCCACCTCTTCCACGAGACCGTCGCCAGCGTGCTCTCGACGGAGTCCCACGGGCTCGCGCGGTTCCTCCGGGACGAGCTCCCGCGGAGCGTGCTGTCGGCCGGCGTCGGCGACCTGACGCTGTTGCGGTTCATCAACGTCTTCGTCGACGGCCGGGCCGACCTCTACCTCGGGCTGGTGTTCATCGCGTTCGTCCTCTTCGTCCCGCGCGGCATCCTCGGGAGCGTCCGGACCCGGCTCGGCGGCACCGTCGCCGAGAGGCTCGCGGAACGACTCGACCGCTACCGGCGGTAGGCGGTAGCCCGGCGATCGGGCGCGACGAGGCCGCGCCGGTACGCGGTCCACCGTGCCGGCCGGTCGGCGACGAACTGGACCCGTGCCGTCCCCTCGGTCTCCGTCATCGTCCTCCGTATACGGGACGTGTGAGGATAATTAGGGTGCCCCGAGGGCGGGACGACGACCCGACCCGTGCGCGGCGAGACAGGCGGGTTGACCCCGCAGGCGGGCCCGCCCGCTCACCGTGCCCCGTCGTGGGCACCGTGCCAGTCCGGAGGCCGCGATCGGGAACGTCTCGACCGGGACGAGTTCGGGGATCCCCGGTCGACGGGACCGCTCCGACGCACACCCGCCGGTCCGGGCCTCGAATCCCGGTATGGTCGCTACCGCCGGTATTCGGGCCGTATAGATAGGTCAAATGGCTCTTTGTCATTAACCGAGACGTTTACGAGTGCGGGTCGTAGCCCGCCCCATGCCACGAACCGCAACGCTGTCGGCCCTCCAGGTGGCCGCCCTCGTCGCCGTCGCCGTCGTGGCGGGCGGTGTCGGCGCGGTCGTCCTCGATGACGTCGCCGCACCAGGAGAGCCGGCGCCGAACGGGATCGACGACGGGAGCGACACGGGGAGCCACGCGCCCGCAGTCTCGACGTTCGACTCCGCCGAGGCGTTCCGTTCGTACCTCGACGAGGCCGACCGGGCCCGTGCTGGCGCCGCCGTCCGGGCGGCGTCGGCCGGCGGCGACGGGGCGGCGCGGACCGACGACGTCACCGTCGAACGCACGCCCGCTCCGCGGATGACGGAGACGCCGGCCGCCGTCGGCACGCCGGCGCCCCGGGCGACCGTCGCCGAGAGCGGCGGCGGGGGCGGCGAGCGTCGCGCCTCGGACACGAACGTCCAGGTCGAGGGCATCGACGAGCCCGACGTGTTGAAGACGACGTCCGAGACGGTCTACTACGCGCCCCCGAACCGCCGGCCCGTCCCCCGGGCGACCGACACCAGGTACCCGGAGGCCGACCGCAGCGGCGTCCGGCTGATCGACACCAGCGACCCCGCCGCCCCCGAGGTCGCGAGCCGGCTGGACGTCTCCGGACGGCTCCTCCTCTCGGGCGACACCCTGGTCGTCTTCCAGGCCGACCGCATCCTGGGCTACGACGTCAGCGACCGCGCCGACCCCGAGCGAGTGTGGACGACGGAGCTGTCGGACCGCGTCGTCACCGCCCGGCTGCACGACGGGACGGTCTACCTCGTGACCGAGAGCGGCATCGACCGACGGACCCCCTGCCCGGTCGAGCCGATGGAGGACGTCTCGGTCCCCTGTACCGATATTCACCACCCGACCGAGCCGACGCCGGTCGACGCGACCTACACCGTGACGCTGTTCGACCCGGCCGACGGCGAGGTCCACGACGCGGCCTCGTTCGTCGGCACGGGCGGCCGCTCGGTCGTCTACGTCTCGACGGACCGCGTCTACGTCACCTACCCCCAGCAGGTCGACCGGTCGGACATGATGGCGCGGTTCCTCCTGGAGAACCAGTCGGACCGCCTCGACCAGCGAGCGCTGGACCGCATCCGCGAGATTCGGTCCTACGACCTGGGCCCGCGCGCCGAGCGGATGGAGATCCAGCGCGCCATCGACGCGTGGCTCGCGCGGCTCGACGAAGAGGAGCGTGAGGAGGCCGAGCGAAAGCTCCACGAGGACCTGCGGGCGTGGGCGGCCGACAACAAGCGCGAGTTCGAACGCACCGGCGTCGTCGCCTTCGACGTCGACGCCGACGGCGGCGCCCCCACGGTCGAGGCGGGCGCGACGGGCTCGGTTCCCGGCCACCCGCTCGACCAGTTCTCCATGAGCGAACACGACGGCGAGTTCCGCATCGCGACCACCGTCTCCGGCGCCATGGGCGGCGACAGCGAGAACGACCTCTACGTCCTCGACGACTCGCTGGATCGGGTCGGCGCCGTCCAGGGCATGGGCATCACCGAGCGGATCTACTCGGTCCGGTACGTCGGCGACGAGGCCTACGTCGTCACGTTCCGCCGCGTCGACCCGTTCCACGTCGTCGACCTCTCGGACCCCGAGGATCCGACCGTCGAGGGCGAGCTGAAGCTCCCCGGGTTCTCCTCGTACCTCCACCCGCTGTCCGAGGACCGCGTGCTCGGCATCGGCGAGGAGGACGGCAAGGTGAAGCTCGTCGTGTTCGACGTCTCCGACCCGGAGGACCCCACCGTCGAGACCGACGAGATCCTCGAAACGCGGTGGTCCGCGGTCGCCGAGAGCCACCACGCGTTCCTCATGGACCGCCGCCACGGCGTCTTCTTCCTGCCGGCCGGCGACGAGGCCTACGTCTTCGACTACACCGACGGCCTCGAGGTGGAGACCACGGTCCCGACCGAGGGCCGCGTCCACCGGACCGCCTACGTCGGCGACTACCTCTACGTCTTCGGCGATCGGTCGATCACCGTGGTCGACGAGCGGGACTGGGAGCGGACCGACGAGCTCGAGTTGGACGACGGGTGAGACCGGGCGACGGGAGAGGCCGCGGTCAGACGCCGCGTTCGCTGCGGTTGCGGAGGAGGATCGCGGTCGCGTTCATGCTGAGGAGAACGACGAGCAGCGTGACGACGCCGGCGGCGAGCACGCCGTAGCGGAAGCCGGCCTGCGGCAGGGCGGACCAGGCGAAGATCTGCATCGGCATGGCCGAGTACTTGCTGAACAGGCTGTTGGGGGCGCTGAAGACGGCGGTCCCCATCCCGATCATGATGAGCGGCGCGGTCTCGCCGATGGCGCGGCCGAGGCTGAGGATGACGCCGGTGAAGATGCCGGGAAGCGCCTCCGGGAGCACGACGTTCCGCGTCGTCTGCCAGCGGGTCGCGCCCATCGCGTCGGAGCCGCGGCGGAGCTCGTCGGGGACGGCCCGGATCGCCTCCTGGGCGGAGACGACGGTGATCGGGAGGATGAGCAGCGACAGGGTCAGCGCCGCGGTGACGGCGGTGCCGAGCCCGAGGCCGAGCAGGTTCGCGAACAGCCCGAGGCCGAGCAGACCGTAGACGACCGACGGGACGGCCGCGAGGTTCGTGATGTTGATCTGGATGACGCGCGTGACGGCACCGACCGGGCCGCTGCCCGGGGCGTACTCCTCCAGGAACACGGCGGTCCCGACCGCCAGGAGGAAGGACAGCACCGCGACCATCGCGATGATGATGACCGACCCGACGATGGCCGGGTACAGCCCCGCGTTGCCGGGGTTCGAGAACGACGGGGAACTCGTCAGGAAGGCCGGGTCGAGCCACGGCGTCGGGCCCGCAACGCCGACCGTCCGGACGACGACGGCACCCGCGAGGATCCCGGCACCCAGGAGTACGGGCAGGAGGAGGCCGGCGAGGCCGTCCCCCTCGTCGACGATCCGGTGGACGTAGATGGCGGTCGGTGCCGCGGCGACCGCGAGCACCACGACGGCCGACCCCGCCGGGAGCCCGACTGCGCCGACCGGGACGCCCGCGGCGCCAGCCGCGACCACGACGACACCGACGGCGAGTGCGGCACGGCGGCTGCCGTCCCGAGCGTGGACCAGCCAGGCAGCGACGACGGCGACGGGGACGGCGATGGTCCAGAGGAAGATCAGGGGCCGCGTCGGATACACGCGATTCACCGTCCGGAGTACCGACGCGGCGGCGATTCCGACGACGCCGACCGGGAAAACGAGCAGGGAGGCGCGCGACCCCGGCCGTCGACGACCGTACGCGAACAGCAGCCCAGCCGGAAGGACCCCGAGCGTGTAGGCGAGCACCCACAGCCGGGGGTCGAACACCAGGAACAGGATGCCGACCGCGACGCCGACGATGGTGCCGCCGTAGAAGCGGCCGACGACCCCGAAGCCGGCCGCGCCGACCGGCTCGCGGCTCGCGGCGTAGACGGCGTAGGCGGACGCCGGTACGACCACGGCGAAGAGGTACGCGAGCTGCCAGTTCAGCCGCGGGATCGGTCTCACCAGCAGTTCGAACGCCTCGAACCCGACCGCGGTGGCGAGGAGGCCGCCGCCGAGGGCGGCGACCGTCCGGCGCGTGACGTCGCGGTCGCCGGCACCGTAGAGGCAGAACCCGACGAACGGGAGCACCAGCGTGACGAAGTAGGTCAACAGCCACGCGGGGCTGGCCTCGGTCAGGGCGAACGCGTCGATGACGACGTAGACCAGAAGCACCGCGAGCGCGACGATCCCGAACACGGAGGCGCCGAAGGAGAGGTACTTGAAGGCGACGCCCCGGAGACGGCTGACCTCGCCGAAGCCGCCGGACTCGGATGTTGCGGTTTCGGTCGCCATCTCAGTACTCCTCCCGGTAGCGCTCGGCGACGACGTCGCTGACCACGTTCATGACGAGCGTGATCGCGAACAGCGTCAGCCCGATCGCGAACATCGAATCGTACGGGATCGTCCCCCCGACGAGGTCGCCGCTGGCGATGTCGACCATCGCGACGGTCATCGTCATCCCGGGTTCGAGCAGCACGTCGCCGGGGTGGACGTAGGGGATGCCGAAGGCGGCCTCCCGGACCGGCGGGATCCGGGCGTTCGACCCCATCGCGACGACGACGATCATGGTCTCGCCGATGGCGCGGGAGACGGCGAGGATGTACGAGGAGGCGATCCCCGAGATGGAGGCGGGGACCACGATGCCGGTCGAGACCTCGAACTTCGTGGCGCCGAGGCCGTAGCCGGCGTTCCGGAGGTCGTCCGGGACCGCGCTCATCGCGTCCTCGCTGATCGAGGAGACCATCGGGATGATCATGATCCCGACCATCAGCGACGCCGACAGCACGTTGAACGTGCTCATCCCGGGGAACAGCGTCGCCTGCAGCGCGGGCGTGATGTACACCAGCGCGAAGTAGCCGTAGACGACGGTGGGGATGCCCGCCAGCACCTCGAGCATCGGCTTGAGGATCGACCGCACCCGGGCGGTCGCGTACTCGCTCAGGTAGATCGCCGTCAGCGTCCCGATGGGGATGGCGACCAGTGCCGACGTGACCGTGACGACGACGGTCCCGTAGACGAGCGGTACGGCGCCGAACGTCTGGCCGCCGCCGCTCGGGTTCGGGCTCCAGTGGGTCCCGGCCAGGAACTCCGCGATCGGGACCTCGGCGAAGAACACGACGGCGTCCGACAGCAGGGTGGCGAAGATGGCGACCGTCGTCAGGATCGTCGCGAACGCGCAGACGGCGAAGAGCCCGCCGTACCCCCACTCCCTGACGCGGGCGAGGCCAACGTCGCGCTCGATGTCGAGGGCGTCGGTGTCGCTGCTCACGTGGACGCACCTCGGCGCCGGATGACTTCAACCTCCCCATCCGGGCCGACCCGTGGGGCGGCCGGGAGCGACCGTGGGGCGGCCATCGTCGACGTCAGCCCTGGGCGTCCTCGATGGCGGCCTCGAGCGTGTCCTTCTGGGCCTGCTGTTGCTCCTCGCCGAGCGGGACGTAGCCGATGTCCTCGGCGACCAGCGACTCGTTGGTGGTCTCCTCGACGACGGTCCGGGCGAACTCGGCGACGTGGTCCTCGGCCAGCGAGGCCTTCGCCGGGTAGGTGTACAGCGGCCGGGAGAGCGGCTGGTAGTCGCCGGCGGCCGCGTTCTCGAGGCTCGGCGCGACGCAGCCGTCGCCGTCGTCGATCTCCAGCGCCTTCAGCTGGTCCGGGTTGTTGTAGTAGTAGGAGAACCCGAAGTAGCCGATGGCGTACTTGCTGCCGGCGACGCCGGTGGCGATGTCGTTGTCGCGTTCGGTCGCCTGGTAGTCGTCGGTGTGGCCCGCCTCCGAGCCCTGGACGTTCTCGATGAAGTAATCGTAGGTTCCAGACGTGTCGGCGGCGCCGAACCGGTTTATCTCCTCGTTGGGGAATTCGTCGCGGACCTCGTCCCAGGTCTGGGCGGGGTCCGCCTTCCAGATCCGGGCGAGTTCCTCGACCGTGAGACAGTCCACGAAGTCCGCCTCCGGGTTGACCACGACGGTCAACGCGTCGGTGGCGACGACGAGTTCGATCCACTCGACGCCGTTCTCCTCGCAGAGTTCCTCCTCGGCCGCCTTTATCGGGCGGCTGGCGTTGTTGAAGTCGCTGTTGCCCGGACAGAAGTGGTTCGAGAAGCCGCCGCCGGACCCCGTCGGGCTGACGTCGACGTTGACGCCGTCGTGTGCCTGGTCGAAGTCCTTCGCGATCGCGGACATCAGCGGGAACACCGTGCTCGATCCGGTGACGGTGATGTCCCCGGAGAGCTGCCCGTCACCGTTCCCGTTCCCGCCTTCGGTCGTACAGCCGGCGAGGGCGACCGCGCCCGCTCCGCCGATGGTCTTGAGCGCGCTGCGCCGCGTGAGGCCGTCGAAGGGTCGGTCGCTCATCACCCTGACGTCCCGGCGCACCGGATAAATACCGTGCTAATATCGATATAGTTCGACCGGTAGATACCAAGACCGGGCCGTTTGGTAACCGCTATCTCAATACCTCTATATAGACAATGAGGTTCGGTCGGTCGGGAGGGGTCTGGAGCCGGCACCCGGGCCGCCGTCCGTGCACCACCACGGTGGCGCCGACCGCGACGCCGACGGCAATGAGATACGTACCCGAACCGAGGGATGGGACCGGATCCGGAGCGCCCCCGTTCCGGCCGTAGAGAACCCCTTGCACACGCTTTTGGAGAGTTCTGTTAGAGGGTTTTTCCGACGTCCGGTCACACGTGGCGCTGATGACCGACGGCACCACCGGACGAGGCAGGGCGTCGACGGCCACCAGGCGGGCGGTCCTCGAGGCGGCCGGAGCGGGATCGGCGATGGGCGCGCTGGCGACGCTGTTCGCGACGGGCGCCGCGGCCGACGACGCCGACCCGGAACCCGCGAACCGGGACGCCGACCTCTTCGACGTCGACCGCACGAGCGAGGCGGCCTTCCCGCAGTCCGTGGCCAGCGGCGGCCCGACGCCGGCGGGTGCCATCGTCTGGACGCGGGTCGCCCCGGGCGCCGTCGAGGGCGACCGCGACGTCGGCCTCCAGGTCACGCCGGCGCCCGACCGCGCGACGCCGAACGCCGACGCCGACTTCTCGCGGGCGAACACCCGCCACTTCCGCGTCCCGGCCAGCGAACTCTCGCCGGCCCACGACCACGCGCTGAGCGTCGATCTGGCCGGCGAACTCGCCGCCGACCGCTTCTACTTCTACCGGTTCGTCCACGACGGCGACGCCTCCCGGGTCGGCCGCCTCAGGACGCTCCCCGACCCGGACGCCGACCCCGACCGGCTGACGCTCGCCTGTGCCTCCTGCAACAACTACCTCCACGGCTACTTCGGCGCCTTCGGCCACGTCGCCAGGGAGGACGCCGACTACCTCCTCCACCTCGGCGACTTCATCTACGAGTACGGCGGGGGCGGCACCCGGCCCGGCCGCGACGTCCAGCTCCCCTCGGGCAACGACGTCGCCCACACCCTCGCTGACTTCCGGCACCTCCACCGGGTCTACCGGAGCGACGAGTTCCTCCAGGACGCCCTGGCGCGCCACACCCTCCTGATGACGTGGGACGACCACGAGATCGTGAACAACCGCTGGTGGAACTACGAGGGCGGCTACCCGAACACGGCGTCGCACCCGTACGGCGACGACCCCGAGCGGATGCGGGAGCTGTACGTCGAGGGCATCGAAGCGCTCGTCGAGTACCTCCCGGTCCGCGTCGACTACGACCCCGAGGCCGACCGGCTCCACGACGGCTTCACCATCTACCGCGGCTTCGAGTTCGGCGACCTCGCCGAGATCCTGCTGACCGACGAGCGGTTCTACCGGTCGCCCCCGCCGGAGGACGCCTTCGGCCAGCGCGACACCGCGACGCCGCCGTCCCGCGAGGTCGACGACCCCGACCGGACCATGCTCGGCACCGACCAGCGCGAGTGGTTCCTCGACCGCGTGACGGACGACGACGCCATCTGGAAGATCTGGGGCAACTCCGTGCTGAACGCCGCCCTCAAGGCGACGAACCTCGGCGAGCGGGGCAGCTTCACGGTCAACTACGACGCCTGGGACGGCTACGAGTACGAGCGCCAGTTCGTCATGGGCGAGATCGCCCGGGAGGCCCGCGCCCGCGGCGAGCCCGTCAACCTCGTCACGCTCACCGGCGACATGCACGCCTCCGTCGCCGCCTACACGAAGACCGACTACCGGTTGCTCCGGAAGCAGGGCCCGTTCCCCGGCGCCGAGGCGGCCCGCGTCGGCGTCGAGTTCATGGCGACGAGCGTCTCCAGCGACAACATGGCCGCCACGACGCCGACGCCGCCCGAACTCGAGGAGGACGTCGTCGAGGCCGCCGTCGAGTCCCAGAACCCCCACGTCGAGTGGTTCAACTGGTCCCGGCACGGCTACGCAACCGTCGAGGTCACCGACGACGCCGCGGTCTACACCGCCTACGAGGTCGACCGCACGGTCGACTCGGCCGACACACCGAAGCGGCTGCTGCGGAGCTACCGCGTGCCCGAAGGCGACGTCGAGATCCAGGAACTGCAGGGCTCACGGACGGACCTCACCTCCGTCACCTCCGACGCCACGGGGACCGACGAGATGCCCGGCACCGACGACCCATCGGTGGGCGACGAGCCGCCAGCAGTCGGTGATGCGCCGACCGGTTCGACCGGCGGACCCGACTCCGCGGGACCCGAC
>CAZATR010000006.1:0-19628 GCA_964488035.1 uncultured Natronomonas sp. | reverse complement strand
AGTCGGTGATGCGCCGACCGGTTCGACCGGCGGACCCGACTCCGCGGGACCCGACCCGGGACCGGACCTCTCGACGGAGGTGGACGATGACTGACCTCGAACGGCGGGACGTCCTGCGCGGCGTCGCGGGCGTCTCGACGGCGCCGTTCTTCGTCGGCTCCGTCGCGGGGCAGTCGACGTCCGTCCAGGGCCCCGCCGGCGTTCACGTCGCCTACGGCCGCGACCCGACGTCGACGCTGCGTATCGGCTGGACCGGCGGCCCCGCGACCGACGCCCGCGTCGAGATCGGTCGCGACGGCGGCGCCGGGACCGTCGTCGAAGCCGACGCCCGGCCGGTGCCCGGGCGGGACGCCGTCGCCTACGCCGCGACGGTCACCGGCCTCGCGCCGGACACGACCTACGAGTACGAGGCGGTCCTGGACGGCCGCCGCGCCGGGCCCTTTACCGTCGGAACCGCACCGGTCGACGCCGACGGCTTCACCGTCACCGGGGTCGGCGACCACGGGGTCGCCGATCCGGACAACCCGTTCCAGCGACCCTCGACGGACGACCCCGAGCGCGTAATGGCGATGGCCGACGAGATGGATCCGGACCTCCAGCTGCTGACGGGCGACATCTCGTACGCGAACGGCAAGCCGTCGACGTGGGAGCTGTACTTCGAGACCTTCGAGTCCGTCTACGCCGAGACGCCGTTCCTGACCGCGCCCGGCAACCACGAGGCCGAGCCCGGCACGGGGCTGACGCAGTACGACCGCCGGCTCAACGACCTGATGCCGATCCACGACCCGCTCGGCCTCGAGGACCTCCAGCACCAGCAGCGCTGGTACTACCTCGACTACGACAACACCCGGTTCGTCGGCCTCTCGACGACCACCGACGGCTGCGGCGACGTCTCCCGCGCCGAGGAGCTGTTCCCCATCGTCGACCCGACCTGCGAAGCCGACGGGCTGACCTACGACGAGGTCCAGGAGCAGTACGCCCGCCGCGTCCTCGCGGACGCCGCCGCGGACGACGACCTCACGTGGAAAATCGTCTACTTCCACGGCCCGCTGTGGACCGACTCGCCGGACCACGCGCCCCGCGAGTACCTGCGGGACCGCTGGGGGACGGTGTTCGACGAGTACGGCGTCGACCTGGTGCTCTGCGGCGACAACCACGTCTGGGAGCGCACCGAGCCCATCGCCGCGAAGCCGGGTCGGGACGACTACGCGCCCGCGGACGCCTGGGACTGGGAGTCGGACGTCGGCACGACCTACGTCACCAACGGCACGGGCGGCACCTCCCACTACGGCTTCGGGAACACCACGCCGAGCGAGTTCCTCGCCCGCCGCACGAACACCCACTTCGGCGTCGAACGGCTCGACATCGACGACGAGCGCATCCGCGTCGAGTACGTCACGCTGGGCGACGACGCGGCGGCCGAGCCGGTCGTCGCCGACGCCTTCGAGATCCGGAAGTCCGACGAGCGCACCGACGCCGGCGCCCGGCGTCCCAGGCAGATCGACCGCTACGACGGCCCCGTCGACGATTCCCTCGTGGTCCAGGGCACCCGGACCGACGACGGTTCGGCGTTCACCGGCGGCCGGACGAACCGGATCCGGCTGACGTGGGAGTCGAACCGCGCGGTCCGGATCCGGGACCGCATCCCGCCGAACTGGGACGTCGTCGCCGGCGACGTCGCCCGGACCGACGACTCGGCGCCGGGCGACACCCAGTGGGTGTATTTCGACGCCGACGCCGCCGGATCGGGGTCGGTCACCTACTTCGTCGAGGTGCCCGCGGGCCCGACGGCGACCGGCCGGTACACCGTCGGGCCGTTCCAGGTCCGCACCGCGGCCCGCGAGGAGTGGGTGACGGTGCCGGGGACGGCCAGCGACGAGACGGTCGTCGGCCTCCGGACCTGACGGGACACCCACGGCGGGTCGCCCCGTCCGGGCGTCGCGGTCGGAGCCACAACGGGTTCGACGGACGCCGTCGTAGCCGGGCGCGTGACGACCAGCGACGCCGTCGCCCTCGCCGGCGCCGTGTGGCGGGCCGGTGATGGCGAGCGTCTCGAAGGGGCCCGTCGTCACGTGGGCGCGCTGCAGTCCCGCGAGCGTCTCGCGGGTCGGCGGCCGCTCGCGAGCGGGGTCCAGACAGAGGCGCGCCAGGTACCGGTCGGCGTCCATCCGAGCCCGTCTCGGGACCCGTGGCACAAAAGCGCTCGCCGGACCGCGTTCTGTTGGACGGGGAACCGAACGGCAGCGGCCGGCCCGACCGCAGCCGGGAGGTCCTTCACGGGGCGGTGCGAACGGCCGGTATGCCCGTCGATGCCCTCCCCGAACTCGGACTGGGCACGTACGACGTCAGGGACCCGGACCGCTGTACCGAGGCCGTCCGGACCGCACTCGAGGTCGGCTACCGCCACGTCGACACCGCCGAGAGCTACGACAACGAGGCGGCCGTCGGCGACGGCGTCGCGGCCGCCGACGTCGCCCGCGAGGACGTCTTCGTCGCGACGAAGGTCGGCCCGGACAACCTCGCGGACGGCGACCTCCAAGTCCACGCCCGCGACAGCGCCGACCGGCTCGGCGTCGACACCCTGGACCTGCTGTACGTCCACTGGCCGATCCGGACGTACGACCCCGCGGGCACGCTCGCCACGCTGGACGAACTCCACGACGAGGGGCTCGTCCGGAACGTCGGGCTGTCGAACTTCCGGCCGGACCAGCTCGACGAGGCCCTCCAGCACCTGGATGCGCCGCTGTTCGCCCACCAGATCGAGTGCCACCCGTTGCTCCAGCAGGACGAGCTCCGCGCCCACGCCCGCGAGCACGGCTACCACCTCGTGGCGTACTCGCCGCTGGCGAAGGGCGACGTGACCGAGGTGCCCGAACTCCGCGAGGTCGCCGAGAACCACGGGACGACGCCGGCGCAGGTCGCGCTCGCCTGGCTGCTATCGAAGGAAACGGTCAGCGCCATTCCGAAGTCCGCCACCCCCGCGCACATCCGGGAGAACTTCGGCCCCCGGACGTCACCCTGGACGACGAGGACGTGGCGCGCATCGACGCCATCGACCGCGAACGGCGGTACGTCGACTTCGAGGCGGCGCCCTGGAACTGAGGCAGGGTCGAACGGGACGTCAGCCGTCCGCGCCGCGTGTGCCGACCCGGACCTGGGCGGGCAAACTCGACCCAACATTTTTCCATCAGCGTGGTGAAATATCCGCCGGGGTGACACCATGAACGTACTCCAGAAGGTCAAATCAGCGCTCCCCATCGACGAGGGGTCGGACGGAGTGTACGCCTACGAGTGCCACAACTGCGGCCACGAGTTCCGGACGGGGAAGGAACCGGGGCGTGCCGTCTGCGAGGAGTGTCGGTCGGAGGACCTCGAGGAGCTGGAGTAAGACCGGGCGTTCCCCGGCAGCCGCCGTCCCTTCCGCACAGGGGCGACGGGTCCGCGTCGGCCACTCGTCGACCGCCCGGAACGTCGTCTCAGCGCGTCGGCCATTCACCGATCGCCTCGACCACCGCCTCGTCGAGCAACCCCTCGGCGAGCAGCGCCTCGACCGCGGCCACGTCGCCGTCGAGCCTGCGGTCGCCGTCCAGCGGCGCGACGACCCCGCGGACGAGGTCGTGGACGGCCGCCGACCCCGACCCGAGCGCGAGGTCGTCGTCGAGGTACTCGGCGGCCTCGGCGCCGGCGAGCAGTTCGACGGCGACGACCGCCCGGGCGGCCTCGAGGACCTGGCGGGCGTCCAGCGCCGCCGTCTGGCTCATGCTGACGTGGTCCTCCTGGCCGCCGCTGACCGGGGTGTTGTCGGTGACGGCGCGGCCGACCGCCCGGCACTCGTTGACGCGGGCGGCCGCGGCGTACTGGGCGATCATCAGCCCGGACTCGACGCCGGTGTCGTCGGCGAGGAACGGCGGCAGGTGCGGCTCCTGGAGGTTCGGGTTCAGGATGCGGTCGACGCGGCGCTCCGAGATGGCGGCGAGTTCGGTGAGCGCGCCGACGAGGTAGTCCAGCCGGAGCGCCAGCGGCTCGCCGTGGAAGTTCCCGCCGGAGATGACGCCGGCGCGGTCGGTGCCGGAGGCGCGGTCGTCGACCTCCTCGCGGGGGAACACCAGCGGGTTGTCCGTCGCGCTGTTCAGTTCTACCGCGACGGCGTCCCGGAGGTGGGCGACGGCGTCCCGGACGGCGCCGTGGACCTGGGGGAGACACCGGATGGAGTATGCGTCCTGCACGCGGTCGCAGTTCCGGTGGGACTCGACGACCTCGCTGTCGCCGGCCAGCGCCCGGACCGTCGCGGCGCTGGTCGCCTGGCCGTCGTGGGGCCGCAGCTCGTGGATTGCGGGGTCGCAGGCCGCCGTCGTCCCCATCGTCACCTCCGTCGTGAGCGCGCCGGCGGCGTCGGCGGCCCGGCAGAGCCGTTCGGCGTCGTGGACCGCCAGCGCGGCCGCGCCGAGCGTGACCTGCGTGCCGTTGATGAGCGCCAGACCCTCCTTGGCGCGCAGCTCCAGCGGCTCGAGGTCGGCCGCCTCGAGGGCGGCGACGCCGTCGAGACGGTCGACGCTCCCGGAGTCCACGCCGCCGTCGCGGTCGCCGCTCCGGTCGCCCCCACCACTTTCGCGGTCGACGTCGGCCTCGCCCTCGCCGACGAGCACCAGCGCCAGGTGGGCCAGCGGCGCGAGGTCCCCGCTGGCACCGAGGCTGCCGCGGGCGGGCACCACGGGGTGGACGCCGGCGTTCAACATGGCGACGAGGTTATCGACGACGACCTCCCGGACGCCGGAGTAGCCCTTCACGAGGGCGTTGATCCGCGTGACCATCGTCGCCCGGACGACCTCGCGGGCCAGCGGCTCGCCCATGCCGGCCGCGTGGCTCCGCAGCAGGTTCCGCTGGAGCTCCCGGACCCGATCCGGCGGGATCTTCGTGTCGACCAGCTCCCCGAACCCGGTGTTGAGGCCGTAGACGGGGTCGCCGGCAGCGGTGACGTCCTCGACGCGTTCGCGGGCCGCCCGCACCCGTTCGCGGGCGGCGTCGGCGACGGCGACGGTCGCGTCCTCGCGGGCGACGGCGACCGTCTCGGCGATCGTGAGCGACTCGCCGTCGAGGGTGACGGTCACGTGCCACCCTCCTCGCCGGCGTCAGCGGCGGTACGATGTCCAGGTGCGGATCCGGCTTCGGGTCCCGCGACGGGTCGACCACGCTTGAGGACGGTCCGGACGACGGGCTCGCCGAACCGGTAGGGGACGTGGACGTGGCTCGGGGCGTCCAGCACCAGCAGGTCGCCCGGGGCGCCGACCGACAGCGTGCCGGCCAGCGGGTCGACCGGCGGTTCGTCGCCGAAGGCGTCGGGACGGGCGGCGCCCAGGGCGAGGGCGCCGCCACGGGTGCAGGCGCGGACGGCCTCTGCCGGGGACAGGCCCATCCCGACGCAGGCCAGCGTGGCCGCGAAGCCCATCCTGGGTGCGTAGCAGTTGGGGTTGAAGTCGGTGGCGACCGCGAGCGGCGCGCCGGCGTCCCGGAACGCCCGGGCGTCGGCGTAGTCGCTGCCGAGCCCGAACGCCGTCCCCGGGAGCATCACCGGGACGACGTCGGCGTCCCGGAGCGCGGCGACGTCCGCGTCGTCGGCGTGCAGCAGGTGGTCGGCGCTGACGGCAGCGAGGTCGGCGGCCAGTTGGGCGCCGCCGAGGCGGACGAACTCCTCGGCGTGGACCTTCGGCGCCAGGCCGTGCTCGCGGCCCGCCTCGAGGACGCGCCGGGACTGGGCGACGGAGAAGACGTCCTCCTCGCAGAAGACGTCGCAGAAGGCGGCGACGCCCTGGTCGGCGACGGCGGGGAGCTGCTCGTCGACGACCGCGTCGACGTACGCCTCGGTCGTGGCTTCCTCGGGCACGGCGTGGGCGCCCATGAACGTCGGCACGACGTCGACCGGGTGCTCGCGGTCGGCGCGCTCGATGACGGACAGGAGCCGCAGTTCGGTGTCGACGTCGAGGCCGTAGCCGGACTTCACCTCGACGGTGGTCGAACCGCCGGCGAGCATCGAATCGAGGTGCCCGAGCAGGCGGGCGAGGAGCTCGTCGTCGTCGGCCACCCGTGTCGCGCGGACGGTCCGGAGGATGCCGCCGCCGTCCTCGAGGATCTCCTGGTAGGTTTTCCCGCGGAGCTTGGCGGCGAACTCGTCGGAGCGGTCGCCGGCGAAGACGGCGTGGGTGTGGCCGTCGACGAACCCCGGGATGACGGCGCGGCCGTCGGCGTCGATGGCGGTCGTGGCCCCGGCCGGCGGGTAGCGGTCGGTGACGGCGTCGGTCGGCCCGACGGCGGCGACGGTGCCGTCGACGACCGCGACCGCGGCGTCCTCGCGGACGTCCAGCACCTCGCCGGGGTCCGGCGGCGAGTCGTCGGTCGCCGGCGCGGGGCCCTCGTCCGCGGGCCCGACCACGAGTTCGTCGGCACCGAACACGACCGCGTCGAGGCGTCCGTCAGTCATCGCGTCCCTCCGCGTAGCCCGCGATGAAATGGGCGACGGTTCGGGCGGCCGCCCGGGCGGTCCGGTCGCCCTCGTCCAGCGGCGGGGCGCACTCGACGATCTCGAGACCGGCGACGCGGTCGTCGCCGGCCGCCGACCGCACCAGTTCGAACAGCTCCCGGGTCGTCAGGCCGCCGGGCGTCGGCGCGCTGACGCCCGGCGCGGCGCTGGCGTCGAGCACGTCGCAGTCGACGCTGACGTACAGGTGGTCGACGTCCGCCAGCGTCGTCATCGCCCAGTCGAGGGCGGTCCCGGGGTCCTGGCCGACCGTCTCGGCCGTGACGACCGCCCCGCCCTGCTCGTCGAGGTAGTCGGCGTAGGCGGTCGAGGTCTCGTGGTGGCGGGCGCCGACGCAGGCGTAGGCGTCGAGCCCGTCCTCGAGGAGCTGCCGGTACGGCGTGCCGCTCGTCGGGGTCTCGCGGACCTCGCGGACGTCGAGGTGGGCGTCGAAGTTCAGGACGCCGACGCTGCCGCCGTCGAGCAGCGGCGAGACGTTGGCGTACGTCAGGGAGTTGTCGCCGCCGAGGAACACCGGGAGCGCGTCGAGGTCGTGGACGTCGCCGGCGACCGCCGCGACCTGCCGCTGGATCGCGGCGGCGTCGATCGAGGAGACGTCGACGTCGCCCAGGTCGCGGACGGCGAGGCCGGCCGCGGCGGCGCCGGCGTCGAAGCTGTGGGTCTTGACGTCGGCGAGGGCGGTCCGGATGCCGCTGGGGCCCTTGGCGGCGCCGCGGCGCCCGATGACGGCCGCGTCGAACGGCTCGCCGGCGAGGACGACGTCGGCTCCGGCCCCGTCACCGTCGGCGTCACCCTCCCCGGTCCCGTTCTCCGCCGCCTCGAGGTCCCGGAGGCTGGCACGCTCGATGCGGTCGCCGAGCGTCTCGTCGTTGGGGTCGCTCGCCATCGACTCCCACGGGCGGGCGGAGGCGAACCCGGTCATTCCTCGGCGTCCATCGGGACGGCGACGTTCGAGTCCCGTGCCTCAGCGAGCGCGTCCTCGTAGCCGGCGTCGGCGTGCCGGATCACGCCCATGCCCGGGTCGGTCGTGAACACGCGGCGGGCGGCGTCGGCCGCCCGGTCGGTCCCGTCGAGGACGACGTGGTTGTTGGCGTGGATGGCGTTGCCGATGCCGACGCCGCCGCCGTCGTGGACGCTGACGATGTCGGCGCCCGCCGCGCAGTTCACGAGCGCGTTCAGGATCGGCCAGTCGGCGACCGCGTCGGTGCCGTCGGCCATCGCCTCGGTCTCCCGGTTCGGGCTGGCGACGCTGCCGGCGTCCAGGTGGTCCCGCGTGACGACGATCGGCGCCGAGATCTCGCCGTCGGCGACCAGCTCGTTGATGCGGAGGGCGAACCGGGCGCGCTCGGTGAGGCCGTCGTCAGTTTGGAAGCCGAGCCAGCAGACCCGCGACGGGAGGCCCTGGAACTGGACCCGGTCCTGGGCCAGGTCGATCCAGCGCTGCAGGCCCGCTTTCTCCGGGAACAGCTCCCGGATGACCTCGTCGGTGCGGTGGATGTCGGCCGGGTCGCCGGACAGCGCCAGCCAGCGGAACGGGCCCTTTCCGCGGCAGAACTGCGGGCGGATGTACGCCGGCACGAACCCCGGGTAGTCGAAGGCGGTCTCGTGGCCGCGCTCGTCGGCGACCTGACCGCGGATGTTGTTGCCGTACTCGAAGGCGACGGCGCCGCGTTCCTGCAGTTCGAGGATGGCGTCGACGTGGCGCTCCATCGTGTCCAGCGCCGCCTCCCGGTAGGCGTCCGGATTTTCGTCACGGAGCCGATCGGCCTCCGCCACGGTGTAGCCGGAGGGGTAGTAGCCCTCCAGGGCGTCGTGGGCGCTCGTCTGGTCCGTGACGACGTCCGGGACGAAGTCGCGCTCCAGGAGCGCCTCGAGCATGTCGGCGGCGTTCACGTGGACGCCGACGCTGTAGGGCTCGCCGGCGTCGGCCGCGTCCGTGGCCCGCTCGAGGGCCTCGTCGAGGTCGTCCGTCTTCGCCCGGCAGTAGCCGGTCTCGAGGCGGCGGTCGATGCGGGCCTCGTCGACCTCGGCGGCGACGCAGACGCCGCGGTTCATCGTGACGGCGAGCGGCTGGGCGCCGCCCATCCCGCCGAGGCCGCCGGTGACGACGATGCGGCCCTCGAGGTCGGTCGCGTCGTACTCCCGGCGGGCCAGCGCCGCCAGGGTCTCGTAGGTGCCCTGGATGATGCCCTGGGTCCCGATGTAGGCCCAGGAGCCGGCGGTCATCTGGCCGTACATGATCTTGCCCTCGGCCTCCAGTTCGTGGAAGTGCTCCCAGGTGTCCCACTTGCCGACGAGGTTCGAGTTCGCGATGAGCACCTGCGGCGACCGCTCGCCGGTCTCGAACACGCCGACCGGCTTCCCCGACTGGACGAGCAGCGTCTCGTCCGGTTCGAGCGTCCGGAGTTCCTCGAGGATGGCGTCGTAGGCGTCCCACGAACGGGCCGCTCGCCCGGTGCCGCCGTAGACGACGAGGTCCTCGGGCCGCTCGGCGACCTCGGGGTCGAGGTTGTTGTTCAACAGCCGCAGCGCCGCCTCGGCGCGCCAGCTCTCGCACTCGATGTCGGTCCCGGTTGGCGCGCCCCGGTAGGACCGCCACTGCTCGCTCGGGTCGCCGCGGTCGAACCCCTCCTCCGCGCCGGTGCCGTGCGGTGCCATACCATCGACCTTGGGCGGCTCCGCAAAAAGGCGTGTCCCCGACTGGAACCTCGATACCCCGACCGGTCGTTGTGTAGGATCCAATACTCGCCTTGCGACCCGTTGGTTGCGGTCCAGTCAATTCCACTGATCTCGCCCGAGATACCACCTCGAACGCCCTCGACCGGCAAGTAAACGCACACGACCGCAAAACCGCATCCACCTCGAAAGCCCTCGGCGCGAAGGTACGCCGCGGCGTTGTACAGCGCGTCGTCGCCGTGCTCGACGTAGCCGACGAGGACGTCGACGTCGGCGGCCGCGGCGGCGTCGCGGACACGGTCGAGTTCGGGGCCGTGGCTGGCGAGGGCCGCGTCGGCGATGCGGTCGTCGGGGACGAACCCGGTCAGCGCCTGCTCGGGGAAGCAGGCGACGTCGACCCGGTCCGGGAGCGCGTCGATGCGGGACTCGACGGTCTCGAGGTTCGCCGCGACGTCGAGGTCGGCGACGGCCATCTGGCAGGCCGCGACGGTCGGGGGCATGGCCGGGTGCTACGCGGCCGGAAAGAAAAGCCCCGCGAGGCAGCCGCGGGAGCGACGCGGACTTCCGGGTGGTCACCGCGTCGCCGTCAGGAGGAACGTCTCCCGTCGGGACTCCACGCGTCGGACGGTGAACCCGGCGTCGGCGACGGCCGCGCCGGCGGTCCAGGCGTCGAAGCGCTCGTCCAGCGGCGGCCCCTCCTGGCCGGTCCCCGCGGCCGTCCAGTCGACGACCGCGAGCCGGCCGCCGGGGCGGAGCACGCGGGCGAGTTCCGGCAGGGCCGCAGCGGGGAGCTCGTGGTAGGTCATCGTCGAGACGGCGACGTCGACGGCGTCCTCGCCCAGCGGCAGGCGGCCGGCGTCGGCGGCGAGGACCGACACCGCGTCGGGGAGGCCCTTCTCGCGGTGGTAGGCCGCCATCGCGGGCTGGAGGTCGACCGCGTACACCCGGTCGGCGACCCGGGCCAGGACGTCGGTGTAGAACCCGGTGCCGCTGCCGACGTCGAGGACGCGGTCCTCGACGGCCAGTCCCGCGGCACCGAGGAGCTCCTCCGCCGAGCAGTACTCGAACCGGCCGGGGTCCTCGAGGTCGTCCGCCCGGTCCACGTCGAACGTGTGGAAGCCCATCGCGTCCCCGGTCGGGCCGCAACGCCATCGTCGTTCCGGTGGCGGCCCTCGTCCGCGTCGACGGCCGGGCCCGCTGCCGGCATCGGTCGGCGGTCCCATCGCGACCGCGGCAACGCCGCGCCAGGGTGTCGGGTTTTATCTATCCCGAGCCGCTGGGTCCCCGCATGAGCGCGGAAACGGGCGACCAGGAACCGACCGCCGGCGAGGACACGGACGACCGCGACCGGCGGATCTTCACCCGGCTCGGCGTGATGACCATCGTCTGGGTCCTCCTCCTGATCGTCGCCGGCCTGCTGCTGTTGTTCTACGGGCCGTCCCTGAGCGATCTGGTGGTCTGAGCCGTCACGCGACGGGGCGACCCGAGCGGAAGCGGTGGAGCGCAGACCGAGCCGTCGCCGTCGGACGACGACAGTCGCCCGCCCGGTCGCTCACCCGGAGACGACGACGCGGTCGCCGGCCGACTCGACGGCGACGTCGTAGCCGAAGGCCGCGATCACGGCGCGGTTCGTCGCGAGGTGCGCCGTCGCCGCCGGCGCCGTCACCCGGCCGCCGGCCAGCGCCAGCGGGATCTGGAGCTGGTCGGCGAGGTGGCTGTCGACGGTCGCCGGGACCTGGTTGAACCGCTCGAACGCCGCGACGGCCTCGCCGGCGACGGCCTCCGATGGCTTGCCGGCCTCTCCCAGCGCCGAGACGCCGGCGCGGCTCCCGTCGTAGACCGCGGCGAGGGTCAGGACCGAGCCGGGGCAGGCCGTCTCGTCGTAGGTGGCGTCGGTGGCGACGGGGACCGACGGCTCGATCCCGTCGGCGGCCGCGGCCGCCTGCCGTTCCGCAACGTCGGCGTCGGCGAGGCCGGCAGCGGCGGCCGAGTGGACCTCGACCCGGCGGAGGGCGCCGCGCTCGGCGAGCTCGATGGACTCCAGCGAGGAGGGCCGCAGCGTCAGCGTCGCCTCTCCGCCGCCGACGGGATAGAACCCTCGCCGGGCGACCGAGCAGTCGGCGTCCAGCCCGACGGCACGGAGTAGCGGGAGCTTGACCCGGGCGAGGTAGTCCAGCGTCGGCGCCCACGCGACGTCGGTGCCACCGGTGACCGTCACGGTCGCCGGCGCCGGGAGCACGGTCGCAAGCGGGAGGACGGCGTCGAAGACGAGTGCGACGCTGCCGGCCGTCCCCACGTCGACGGACACGTCGGCCGCCCGGGCCTCGCCGGGACGGAACTCCAGCGTCTCCGCACCGTGCTCGGCGCCCTCGACGGCCGCGTCGCAGAGCCCCGCCGCGGCCTCGACGGCGGCGACGTGCTGGGGTTTCATCCCCGTCTCCGGCCGGTCGCCGCGGACGGCCTCGATCCGGACGGCCTCGCCGGTGAGCGCCGACAGCGCCGTCGCCGTCCGCACCACCTGCCCGCCGCCGTCGGCGCCGTCGATCTCCAGCATCGGGTATCGACTCGCGGCCCGGCGACAAGAAGCCTTGCCCGCAGGCGGCCGCAGCCCCGTGATTCCCAGCGACTGGGACACTGCTCAGTCACGTATCCTCCGGAGACACGTACCTACGTGCATGAGCCGGCCATACTACGTGCATGAGCCGGCCATACGACCGACGTCTCGCCGACGACCCGCCCGTCCAGCCCACGAGCGTGATACCCGCCGCCGCGGGCCTGATCACCGCCGTCGCACTCGCGCTCGTGCTGGTCGGCCTCGGACGCTGTGGCCGGTGCTCGCCACCATCGTGCCGGCACGTCGCTCGACGCTGACGAGTGCGGATGGGACGAATAGCGTCGGGACGCCCCCGAGTGGCGTCGTGAAGAGGCCAGCGAGGAGGACCGAGGACCTACGCCGTCCGCGGGCCGCCCACCGGAGCACGCCGGCGGTGACGACGAACAAAAGCGTCGAGAGGTCGTAGGTCAGGCCCGGGACCACGGTCGCGAGCGGCGACGCGATCCCGCCGACCGCGGCCAGGGCAGCGGCCCCGACGGGCCACAGACAGCCGACGCAGGCGGCGAGCCCCAGCACGCTGGCGAAGGAGGCTCTGGCACCGGTGAGGAGGACGGTGTGGACCAGCAGTGCGAGTGCGGCGTAGCCGACGGTCTCGAACGGGACTCGTCGGAGGCCGCCCCGACCCCCGTCACGGCGGCCGTCCGGATCGGGTGGGCGTCCCACCGTGCGGGAGCCGGACCGGACGTTTAGGGGCGTCGGTCGCGTCCGACCGACCATGTACGACCGACTGCTCCTCCCGACCGACATGAGCGCGGGCGTCGACCGGGCCATCGACCACGCGATCGACGCGGCCCAGCGGTACGACGCCGAGCTCCACGTCCTCTACGTGGTCGACGCCGAGGCCTACAGCTCCTACCCGGGCGACGAGTACGTCCACGAGTTCGAGGGCCTCGAGTCGGCCCTCGAGCGGGCGGGTCGGGAGGCCGTCGAGACGATCACGGCGGCCGCGGACGACGCGGGGGTCCCGTACGAGGCGGTCGTGCGCCACGGCGTGCCCCACGAGGAGATCCTCGCGTACGCCGCGGCCGCCGACGTGGGGCTGACGGTGATCGGATCGAAGCGGCGATCGGGAGAGTACCGGCGGTTGCTCGGCAGCGTCGCCGAGCGCGTCGTCCACCTCTCGGAGCGTCCCGTCACCGTCGTGAAGACCCCCGTCGACGCCTGATCCCGAGGGCGTCCGTCGAATCCCGATCCCGGGAACGTCCGCCGGGCCGCGGCGGTCAGACGGTGTCGTACTCGGTGCGGACCGTCTCCAGGGTCGCGGCGAGCGCGCCGATGATGATGGGGCCGATGAAGAGCCCGGTGAAGCCGATGGCGTAGATGCCGCCGACCACGCCGACGAGGATCACGGCCGGGTTGAGGTGGGCCTGCCGATCGATCACGATCGGGCGGGCGTAGTTGTCGAAGAGGCTCACGACCGTCAACCCGTACAGCCCGAGCAGCACGCCGGCCGTCCCGTCACCGACCACGACGAGGTACAGCGCGGCCGGTCCCCACACGAGGAACGCCCCGATGAGCGGGAGCAGCGCGAGGATGGCCATGATGAACGTCCAGAACACCGGCGAGGGGATGCCGGCGAGCCACAGGCCGACGCCGGCGAGGATCGCCTGGCCGATGGCGACGGAGATGTGGCCGATGACGACGCCCCAGGTCGTCCCCTCCAGCTGGGCCAGCAGGCTGTCCGTGACCCGGTCGGGCAGCGGCGCGAGGTCCCGGAGCCAGGCGACGAACTCGGGGCCCTCGACGAGGAGGTAGTACATGAGGAACGTCATGAGCGCGATGCCCATCGCGGCCTTGATCGCGCTTGAGACGAACCCGCCGACGCCGTCGAAGAACAGCTCGAACACCCGCTGGGCGGCGGTGCTGAACCTGGCCTCGAGGTCGACCTGGATCCCGGTGACCTCCAGGAGCCGCGCCTCGATGGCCGCGACGTCCAGGGCGGGCCCGCGCTCGGCGATGGCCAGGAGGTTCTCCACGAAGAGATAGACCACGTACGCCACCGGCGCGACGAGCAGCGCGAGCGTCAGCGCGATGACGACGATGGCCGACAGCGGCTCCCAGACGTGGCGGCGGAGCCGGCGGTGGAGCGGGTGGATGACGTAGGCGAGGATGCTCGCCGCGATGACGTACTCGACGAACGGGAGGACGACGAGGAACGAGACGGCGGCGAGGACGATGAGGAGCAGGATGAGCGTCGCCTGGCTCCGGTTCATGGCGGGAGTGGTTCGGCGAGGCACTTAACTGCACGGCGGGCCGGCCGGTCAGACGGTCAGAAGCGGGAGCATCAGCAGGACGCCGACGAGGACGCCGGCGGCGAGTTCCGGCCGGCCGCCGCGGCGGAGGTCGGCGCCGGTCGAGAGCGCCTCGGGGACGAACTCCGTGAGGACGAGGTAGATCATCGCGCCGGCGGCGAACCCGAATCCGTACGGGAGGAACGCGCGGGCGAGCCGGACGAACGCGAACGCGACGGCGGCGCCGATCGGTTGCGGCAGGCTGGAGAACACGGCCCACCAGACCATCCTTGGCTCGGAGACGTCCATCGCCCGGAGCGGGATGGCGATGGCGGTCCCTTCGGGGACGTTGTGGATGGCGATGGCGACGGTCATGAACACCGCGAGCAGCGGGACGGTGAAGCCGAGGACGGTGGGGCCGGTCCCGAGGTTCAGGTCGGCGAAGGCGACGCCGACGGCGACGCCCTCGGGGAAGCTGTGGACCGTCAGGATGCCGAGGACGAGGAGGAGCTTCTTGAAGTCGGCCTCCGCGTACTGGCGCGGGTCGACGTCGACTGTCAGGAGGACGTCGTGGGCGACGACGACCAGCACCACGCCGACGCCCATCCCGACCAGGATCTGCAGCGGGGTGCCCTCGGCCAGGCCCTCGTCGACGAGGCCGAACAGCGACGCCGACACCATGATCCCCGAGGCCAGCCCCCAGAGGACGACGTTCCACCGGTCGGGGACGTCCGGGACGAGGAAAAACGGCAGCACCCCGAGACCGGTCGCCAGCGCCGTGAGGAGCCCGGCGCCGACGACCAGCGCGAGGTTCTCGAGGAACGTCACGACCGACCCCCGCCGGCCGCCGGTCGGCGGCGTGGCCCGCGGCCCCGCCGCTCGGGCCGGGTGGTGACTCCGCCGCTGGCCGGGCCCGCTGGCCGCGTCATCGTCGGGTCGTACTCGGCGGGTGCCCTAAAGGCCTGGCGCCGTGTCTCGCCCGGCGGAACCGGCCGTCGGCTACGCCGGGCCGAGGTAGCCCCACGCCTGGAGGCGGTCGCCGTCGCCGTCGATCCAGCGCTCGCCGATGTCGTCGCGGTAGTACATGTTCGGCATCACGATGTCGTCGATCCGGTCGTAGGCCTGCTGGCGGGCCGCTCCCATGGTCTCGCCTTTCCCGGTCACGACGATGGGCATCCCGTTGTCGCCGGCGGCGCGCCACTGGCCGTCGACCTTCTTCGCGTCCTCCAGGTGGATTCCCTCGGGCGGCTCACGGCTCCCGGTGTTCGCCGTTCGCTCGTCCCGCGACCCGCCCGACGGTCGGGTCGCCCGCTTGAAGACGACGGCGGCGTTCCGGGAGTTCTCGTCGTACGTCTGCTCGTCCTCGAACGGGAACGGGGGGAGCACGATCCGAACGCCGACCTGGTAGCCGGTGTGGACGTCCGGCTCGGGGGCGTTCCCATTGGCGAGGTCGTAGAGGAACTCGCCGGTCGAGGACTCGATCGACTCCTCCTGCAGCGCGATGGTGGGGTAGCCGAATCGCGGGGTGAACTCGAGCGGGTAGATTTCGGTCGCGTTGACGATGCAGTTGATGTCGATGCTGCCGACGTAGCCCTCCTCGGCGAGCCAGTCCTCGAGCTTCCCGAGGGTCTCCTCGAACAGCCTGTTCCGGCCCGCCCAGAACATCGACGTGCCCATCTCGCCGGTCGAGGGCCCGATGTTCCCGGGGAACAGCTTCTTGTGCTCGAAGTTGAAGTTGACCCGATCGACGAACCGCTCGCCGTCGAAGAACCCACAGATCGCGACCTCGACGCCCTCGACCTTCCGCTGGAGCTGGAAGCCCTTCATCCGGTGGCCCCACGCCTTCTTGTACGCCGTCAGCACGTCGACGACGTCGCTGCCGTCGTCCTCGTTGCCGACGTAGAGCAGGCGCTTGACGTTCTGGACCTCCCCGAGCGGCTTGATGACGTACGGGGCCGGGTGCTCCCGAACGTGCCGGATGCCGTCGTCGAAGTCGTCGAAGACGTGGTGTTCGACGGTGGTGACGCCGTGGGCCTCGAGGACCTCCATCGCGTAGCCGCGGTCCTCCTCGAGCCGATCCGTGTTCGGCGTCCCGCCGACGACGGCGTGGCCGTCCGCGCGGAGTTCCCGGGCCAGTTCCCCCGTGCCGACTTCGGCACCGACCCAGATGTCGTCGAAGACGATCACGTCGGCCCAGTCGACCTCCGCCCGCCAGTCGTCGGTCTTCGGCACGAACCCGTCGCCGATCTCCCGGTCGCGCTCGGCCTCGACGTAGTACTTGACGTCGTTGCCCTCGCGGTGGACCTGCCAGGCCAGGTCCGTGATGAGTGCGGCGTCCGCCGACACGAAGAGGAAGCGTCTGGAGGCCATGGCCCGACCTAGTGACCGCGAGCGGCTTGAGTGTGACTGCCCGCGGCACCCTGGTCCGGACGGGACGACCGGGCGATGCAGCGGTGGGGTCCGCAGACGGCGAGCGGGCGACGGTGTCGGTGTCTAGTTGCCCTGGATGGCGTCGATCACCATCGCCCCGGCGACGACGGCCTCCTTGGGGACGTTGCTGGCGTCGTCGATGGTGATCTCGTAGCGGTCGCGGATGGAGAACTGGCCCTCGATGTTGCCGACGTGGCCGCCGTCGGCGTCGGTGATCTCGTACTTGTGCGGGATGAGTGCCCCGAACGGGACGTAGTGGCGCGCCAGCGTCACGAGGGCGCCGCGGGAGTCGATCTTCGCGATGGCGGCCTCGGTGTCGGCGTCCCGGATCGTCCATGTGTCCTGGAAGATCGAGAAGTCGTTGTCCAGCACGACGAGGTCCTCGCCGGTCTCGGCGTCCGAGAGGACGTAGTTGCCCGCGACGTCGATGATGCCGCCGGCCTTCACGCTGAACACGTCGTCGCCGTCGGCGTCGGTGAACGGGAACTCCTCCTTCATCTTGAACATCTTCTGCTTGCCGCGGATGACGACGTTTCCGTCGGCGTCTTCGGCCTTGTACTTGTTCCGGATGAGGCTCTGTTCGACGGTGTACTCGTCGTCGTCGAGTTCGATGCCGGCGATGTCGATCGACTCGGTGTCGGCCATACGCCGTCTGCATCGCCGTGGGGTTTCAAGGTTGCCCCACGCACCAGGCCCCGAGACGGGTTGACGTGGCGTTCCCGGCCCGGGGGCGTGCCGCCGAAGCAGGCACCCCGGTACCCGGGATGCAGCGACGAGAGGCCGTGCCTCGGAACAGGGGTTGGCCGGGTCCGGCTCCCGGTAGCCGTATCGAGGGGGTCGGCCGAGACCAGGTCACTCCCCGAGTGCGCCCTCGAGGTCCCACTCCTCGGCGCGGCGCTCGGCCTCGGCGCGGGCGGTCTCGCGGATGTCCGCGATGGCGGCCTCGTCCTCGAGGAACGCCGCCAGCGCGCCGTCGTCGTCGCCCACCGACGGCCCGTCGGCCGCCCGGCGGGTGCGCTCGGCCAGGTCCGGGTCGCCGGCGAGCCGTTCGGCCGGCTCGCCGGGCGGCACCCGGAGCTCGTCGGTGGTGTGGGGCACCCGGAGGTGGGCGGTGTCGAGGCGGTACAGCTCCAGGCGGTGGGGGCCGGCGCCGATGTCGGCCAGCGCCGGCGGCCCGCCGCGGTCGGTGCCGGCGTGGTAGGCCAACGCGGGCACGCCGGCCTCGAAGGTGATGACGCCGCGGTCCTCTTCGTCGGCGAGCATCGCGGCGCGGGAGGCCAGTACCGCGTAGCCGTCGAGCCGGCGGTCCAGGGCGTCCTCCAGCGGCGCGGCGAGATCGGTCACGACGCGGGCACGGACGAGGTCGCCGTCGGGGATCATGGCGGGTCGGGGATGACGGCGGTCCGGAAGCGCTCGGCGACGTCGCCGGAGTCGCCGTCGCGGGGGTCCAGGGCGTCGGCGGCCTCGCGGTAGGCGGCCGCGGCCGCCGAGTCGGGGGCGTGGGCCAGGAGCGGTTCGCCGGCCGAGCGGGCCGCCCGCACGGCGTCGCTCTCCGGCACCGTGGCGAGCAGCGGCCCCTCGAAGTACCGGTCGGCCTTTGCCCGGACCGCCCCGATGTCGCTCTGGACCCTGTTGAACACCGTGCCGGCGACGTCGCTGCCGTACGAGAGCGCGTACTCCTGGACCTTCAGGCCGTCCGAGATCGCGGGGATGGTCGGCTGGAGGACGATGACGACGCGGTCGGCCAGCACGATCGGGAGCACCGCGCTCTTGGAGGACAGCGTCGCCGGCGAGTCCAACAGGAGCACGTCGGTGTCGGCCGCAAGCGTCGCGACGACGTCGCGGAGCCGCTCGGGGTCGGCGGCCTCGAAGGCCGACAGCGAGGTGCCGCAGGGGACGACCCGCATGCCGAACCGGTCGTAGGCGGCGGCCTCGACCGGGGCGCCGCCCTCGACGAGCACGTCGTGCAGCGTGGTGTCGACGTCGGCGAGGCCGGCGTGGAACAGCAGGTTGGCCATGCCGGTGTCGGCGTCGACGACGGTCACGTCGTACTGCTCGGCGAGCGCCATCCCGAGGGCGAGCGTGCTCGTGGTCTTGCCGGTCCCGCCCTTCCCGGACGCCACCGCGAACGCCTCGACCATTTGGTTTCGTTTGTCTCGCTGTCGGATATAAGGGTTTGGACCGGCGGCGGGAGTCAGGCATCCACCGCCCGGGAGCGGGCGAGGCAGAACTTGCCGCATCTGTGTGCATAAATCATGAAGATTTAAGACCGTGTACGTTCTGGGTGGCAGTAGATGACCCCCGACGAGATCGAGCCGATGGTTCCGGTCATGCCGACGGACGACTCCACCGACACCGTTCGCGCCGACGGTGGCCGCCTCAAGCGCTACGACCGCCAGGAAGTGGAAGCCGCCCTCGTTCCCGACCTTCGCTGAAACTCGACGCATTCTCCGTTCTCCCCATCCCGCGACCACCCGGGCGTTTTCGCTTCGGAACCGCCGAGGTTCCCCGCCGCGCCATCACACAGCTTCGTCTCTCCGCGGTCCCTGGCCCAGGACCCATCCGTAGCCGGCTCCGCCCTCCCCGACACGTTCGGTCGGTGTAGGGGGTAGGGGTTTCGGGTGGTTCGGGACGGTGTGTCTGAAAGTTAGTGCGGTCCTCCGAAGCCCTCGGCCGGCTACGGTCGCGCGGCTCGCTGCGCGCGCCTCCCTTGCGGTCGGCGTGCTTGTGTCGCCGGGCGTCCCGTACCCGGCCTCGCCCTTCGAGTCCACCAGGCCAGCAGCCGCACCGCACCTCGTGCCTCCCCAGTCGACGCCCGCCCGTCGCTGTGCTCACGGCTCCCGTTGGTCGCCGTTCGCTCGTTCGGCGGCGTTCCCATCGGTCGCGCCGCCCGGCTCGGGTTCGGGCGTCCCTCGCGCGCAGCTTGTCGACCGCCGCGAGCACCGCGAGCGGCGGTCAACGCGCGCACGCCAGGCCGGAACCTCACTCTCCTGGTGGACTGAAAAGGGCGAGGCGGGGTCGCGCCGCAAGGGGAGTTGCTGAGCGGGCCCTATCCGAGCGGCCGTCAGGCCGCGAGGATATCCCGCTCAGCAACCGCGAGCCCGCCGAGGGCTTTCGAGGTGGTCAAGATGCGGTTCTCCCGTGC
>CAZATR010000005.1:0-42437 GCA_964488035.1 uncultured Natronomonas sp. | reverse complement strand
GGCGCGCTCGCGGTGGCGTTCCTCGCGGCGGCGTCGCTGGCCGCCGGCGCGACCGGGCTCGGCGCGCTCGCGCTGCTCGTGGCCGCGCTGTCGCTGTGCGCCCGGCGGCTCTGTCGGCTCGCCGGCGCGGGGTTCGTCGCGGCGTTCGCGGCGGCCGGCGCCACCGCGACCACCCCGGCGCCGCTCGTCGGCGGCGCCGTCCTGGCGGTCGCCGCCGAGGACGTCGCCGACCACGGGCTCGGACTGGCCGCCCACGTGGGCCGCGAGGCCGGCACGCGCCGGAACGAGCTGGTCCACGCGGCCGGCAGCCTCGCCGTCGGCGCGGCCGCCGCGGCCATAGCGTACGGCACCGCGCTCGTCGCCGGCGGCGGCCAGCCCGTCACCGCCCTGGTGTTCCTGCTGGTCGGCGGCGTCGTCATCCTGGCGGCGCTGCGGGAGTGACGCGGTCGTCGGGAGGATAGCCGCGCGGGTCGGCTGCCGCGTCGTGGGTCAGTCGTGGCTCGGCGCCGACTCCACCGTCGGGACGGGGACCTCGTCCAGGACGTCCGCGACGACGTCGGCCTTCTCGACGCCGGAGACGGTCGCGTCGGCGGTGAGCACGAGGCGGTGGGCGAGCACGGGGTCGGCGACGGCCGCCACGTCGTCGGGCGTGACGAACCCACGGCCCGCCAGCACCGCCTGCGCGCGGGCGGCCTCGAAGAGCCGCTGGATGCCGCGCGGGGAGACGCCGACCTCGACCCGCGGGTCCTCGCGGGTCGCCCGGCCGAGTTCGGCGACGTAGGTCAGCAGGTCCGGGTCGACGCGGACGTCCTCGGGCGCGGCCCGGAGCGCCTCGACGGCCTCGGCGTCGACGACGGGCTCGACGCTCGGGCTCCGCTCGAGGCGTCCGGCTCGCCGCCGCAAGAGCTCCTCCTCGCCCGCCAGATCGGGGTAGCCCATCGCGGTCTTGACGACGAACCGGTCCAGTTGGGCCTCCGGCAGCGGGAACGTGCCCTCCTGCTCGACGGGGTTCTGCGTGGCGATGACGAAGAACGGGGTCGGGAGCGTGTGGGTGTCGCCGTCGACGGTCACCTGGCCCTCCTCCATCGCCTCGAGCAGCGCCGCCTGGGTCTTCGGCGGCGCGCGGTTTATCTCGTCGGCCAGCACCACGTTCGCGAAGATCGGGCCGGGCGAGAACTCGAAGCTCCGGTCGCGCTCGTCGAAGACGTTCGTCCCGGTGACGTCGCTCGGCAGCAGGTCGGGGGTGAACTGCACGCGGGAAAAGTCCAGGCCGAGCGCCGTCGCGAGCGTCCGCGCGGTCAGCGTCTTGCCGGTGCCCGGGACGTCCTCGACGAGGACGTGGCCGCGGGCGAGCAGCGCGACGAGCAGCCGCTCGAAGAAGGCGTCGTCGCCGACCACGGCGTCGCCGACGGCGCCGACGATGTCCCCACAGGTCCCGCCGGCGGCCCCGGGGGCCGGGGCGTCGTCGCCGTCCATGTCCCGGTGGCGGGCCGCTGTCGGGAAAAACCTCCCGCCCGGACGCCGCGCCGGGACGGCCGCCACCGGCGGACCCGCCCGGCCGCTCGCGGCCTCGGTCGCCGGCGCCACTCCGCGGCCCGGGCGCCGGCCGAAGGACCTTACGGCGTCCGCCCCAATCCCGGGTATGCCCCAGCCATCACGGCGCCGCTTCCTGGCGGCGACGGCGGGCGTCGCCGCCGGCCTCGCCGGCTGTTCGGCCGGCCGCCGGGACGCCCCCGCGCCGATCGAACGGGGGACGCCGGCCGGCGACCGATCGTCCGTCTACACCGAGGTGTACCGGACCCGGATCGATTCGGTCGCGTTCGTCCGGGGCGACTCGGGCAGCGGCTCCGGCTTCGTCTACGAGGACGTCGTCGTCACGAACCAGCACGTCGTCGCCGGCGCCGACGCGATGGACGTCCGGTTCGCGGAGGGCGACTGGCGCGAGGCCGGCGTGCGGGCGACCGACGTCTACGCCGACCTCGCGGTGCTGTCGACCGACGTCCCCGACTACGCGGCCCCGCTGTCGTTCGTCGAGGCCATCCCGCCGGTCGGCACGGAGGTCGTGGCGCTCGGCAGCCCGTTCGGCCTCGAGTCGTCGGTCTCGACGGGGATCATCAGCGGCCGGGACCGCGCGCTCCCGAGCCCCAACGGCTTCTCGATCCCCAACACCGTCCAGACCGACGCCGGCCTCGACCCCGGCAACAGCGGCGGCCCGCTGCTCACCCTCGACGGCCTGGTGACCGGCATCGCCGTCGCCGGGGCCGGGTCGAGCGTCGGCTTCGCCGTCTCGCCGCTACTCGCCCGCCGCGTTCTCCCGGAGCTCATCGCCACCGGGCACTACGACCACCCGTTCCTCGGCATCACGCTCCGGTCCGTCACGCCCGCGGTCGCCGCGGCCAACGACCTCGATGCGGTCCGGGGCGTCATCGTCGTCGACGTCCTCGAGGGCGGCCCGGCCGCCGGGGCCCTGCAGGGCTCCGGGGGCCGCACGACCGTCGACGGCCGGCAGGTCCCCGTCGGCGGCGACGTCGTCGTCGAGCTGGCCGACCGTCCGATCCGCACGGACGCCGACCTCGGCACGACGCTGGCGCTCGAGCTGTCGCCCGGCCAGGTCACCTCCGCCATCGTCGTCCGGGACGGCGAGCGCCGCGAGATATCGGTTCCGGTCGGCACCCGGCCCGAGCCCGGCGCGTAGCCCGCGACCGGGACGCTCGCGCGGGACCGGCCGACGTTGCCCCGGGCCACCGCGAACGCTTAACCGGCCCGGCGTCGAACCGCCGGTATGTCAGTCCGTCCGGTCGAGTTCGACAGCGACGGCGACACCATCGACGCGGAGCTCCGCCTGCCCGACGACGCGACCGCGCCGCCGGTCGTCGTGATGGCCCACGGGTTCGGCGCCGAGCGCGACTTCCGACTCCCGGCGTACGCCGACCGGTTCATCGAGCGCGGTATCGCCGCCCTCCTGTTCGACTACCGCGGGTTCGGCGACTCGGAGGGACCGCACCAGCTGGTCGACCCGTTCCGCCACCGTGCCGACTGGCTGGCCGCCGTCGACCACGTCCGCGCCGTGGAGGCCGTCGACGGCGACCGCGTGGCGCTGTGGGGCAGCTCCTTCAGCGGCGGTCACGTCGTCGAGACCGCCGCCAGGCGCGACGTCGACGCCGTCCTGGCCCAGGTCCCGTTCGTGGACGGCCTCCGGACGCTCCTCCACCTCGCCCGGAACTCGGGGCTCGACTACCCGCTCGTCGCCACGAGACACGGCCTGGTCGACGGGGCCCGCGGCCTGGTCCGCCGGTCGCCACACACCGTCCCGATCGTGGGGCCGCCCGACGAGTTCGCGATGCTGAACACGCCCGGCGCCGAGGACGGCTACCTGGAGATCGTCCCCGAGGACAGCGACTGGGAGAACGCCTGCCCGGCCCACGTCGCGCTGCAGGTGCCGCGGTACCGCCCGATCTCGAGCGCCGACGCGGTCGACGCGCCGGTGTTTCTCACCGTCGCCACCGGGGACCGCATCGTCCCGCCGGCGGCCGCCGAGCGGCTGGCCCGCCGGCTGGACCACGTCGAGGTGCTCCGGCTGGACTGCGGGCACTTCGGGCCCTACACCGGCGCGGCGTTCGAGCGCGCCGTCGACGAGCAGGCGGGCTTTCTCGCGCGGCACCTCCGCTGACCCGGGCCGACGGGCGGGACACGGGCCCGGCCGCTACGGTGACGCCAGCGTCGGCACCCGCTCGCGCCGGTCGGCGAGCCGCTCCCAGACCACGATGACCGACGGCAGCAGCAGCACCGAGCAGGCGTACGCGTAGAAGACGCCGAGCCCGAGCAGGAGCCCGAACTCCTGGATGAGCGGGATGATGGCGAAGTACAGCGCGCCGAGCCCGAAGACGGTCGTCAGCATGCTGCCGGTGAGCGCGCCCCCGGTGCCCTGGAGCGTGGTCTCGAGCGCGTCGAAGACGTCCGTGCCCGGGGTGTACTCGTCGACGAACCGGTGCATGAAGTGGACGGCGTAGTCGACGCCGAGCCCGATGGAGACCCCGAGGATCGGGGCGTTGATCGGGGACAGCGCCACGCCGAAGTACCGCATCGACGCCGCCAGCAGCGCGACGGTCACGAGCACGGGCAGGAGGTTGATGAACCCGTAGACGGCCCGGCCCTCGAGCACCCGGTAGGAGAGCGCCAGGAACACCGCCGTGAGGAGGAACGCGACGACGAGGCTCTGGATGGCCGACTCCAGGATGACGTCGATGACGGCGGCGTTGACGATGAGGGACCCGGTGGCGACGGCGTCCAGCGGCGTCCGGTCGGCGACGCGGCGCGCGTCGGCGACCACGGCGTCGTCGTCGGCGTCCGACTGCAGCGTGATGTCGATGCGGGCGCTCCCGCGGTCGGCGGCGAGGTAGTTGCGGGCCTCCGAGCGGGCCGGCGAGTCGAGCAGGGCGTCGTAGATCCGGTCGAGGTTCCGGTCGGGGATGCCGTTGCCGGTGCGGTCGTTGCGGGCGACGAGCGCGCCGAACTCGGGGTCCTGCTCGGCGCGGTCCCGGATGATGGTCACGATGCTCTGCGACCGGGCGCTGCCGTCCGGCGCGCGCTGGAAGGAATCCGGCGGCTGGCGGGTCGCGCGGGCGATGCGCTCGAGGGAGGCGTCGTCCCGGACCGACTCGTCGATGTAGAGCGTGATCGTGCTGAACTGGCGGCTCCCGAACTCCTCCTCGAACAGCCGGATGGTCTTCGTGAAGGTGTACTCGGTCGGGGCGAACGGCTCCGGGAGCGCCTGGTATGCCTCGACGCGGTCCTCGTCGGGGAAGAAGATCTCCTGGGAGAACTCGGCGTCGACGCCGGTGCCGTAGACGGCGGCGCTGCCGCCGCCGACGAGAGCGACCACGACCACGACGGCGGGCGCGACGCGGGCCAGCGAGACGCTGCCCCCCAGCGTTCGGCCCATCAGCGACCCCTCCCGGCCCAGCGGCGTCGTCCCGAACGCGGGGAAGTGCGGGATGCGTTCGCGGGTGCGGTCGGCCAGCACCTTCGCGGCCGGGAGGAACAGTCCGAACACGACGAGCGTGATGACGATGCCGATGGCCGAGACGATGCCGAAGTCCTGCAGCGAGCCGAGCGGGCTGGTGAGGTTCGCCGCGAAGCTGATGGCGGTGGTGACCGTGACGATGACGAAGGCGACGAGCAGCTGGTCGGTGGTCTTCCGCATCGCGGGCCCGATGTCGTCGCCCGACAGCATCGCCTCCCGATAGCGGTTGATCGTGTGGATGCCGAAGTCGATGCCGACCGCCAACAGCAGCGGGAACAGCGGCACCATGGTGTTCGAGAAGGGGATGCCGGCCCAGCCCATGGCGCCGAAGGTCCACAGGATCACGAGCGCGAGCGAGCCGAGTCCGAGCAGCATGTCGACCGGATCCCGGTAGGCCAGCACCAGGAAGCCGAGGAGGAACAGGACCGTCGCCGGGAAGACGATGATGGCGGTGTCGGTCAGCAGCGCGGTTAGCTCGTTCTGGATGACGCCCTGGCCGAAGAGGGTGGCGTTCTCGCCGGCGTCGTTGCCCTCGACGCCGTCGATGACCTCGATGGTGCGCCGCTGGAGCGTCGCGACCTCGGCGGTCGAGGCCGCCGACGGCAGGTCGTAGGTGATGCCGGCGATGGCGCCGGTGGCGCGCATCTCGGTCGGGTTGTAGTCGGTCGACAGCTGGGCGCCGAGGCCGCGGTCGTCGGCGGCGGCGATGGCGGCCCGGAGCTCGCCGTCGGTCGCCGCCTGGACGGCGCGGCGCTGCTCCAGCGGCGTCTCGGCCGTCGGGTCGAGCTGGCGGGCGACGACGTTCGCGTGGCTGCTCGTCGACCCGATGCGGAGCCGGCTGTTGGTCTCGAGGCGATGCTGGGTCTCCAGGGTTCGGACCAGCGCGGGCCGAGAGAGGACGTTGTCGGCCTGGAGGATCAGCGTCCCCGAGGTCGGCGCGGTGCCGATCGCCGTGCCGAACTCCTCCTCGATGTTCTCCTGGGCCTGCTGGGCCTCGACGTCCTCGGTGAACTGCTCGGTGTCGGCCTGCGTCGAGATCATCCCGAGCCCGGGCGCCAGCGCCGCCGTCACCACGACGAACGCCGCCACGACCAGCAGCGGCCGGTCGACGACGAAGCGGTCGACGCGCTCGACGATGGGCTGGTCGTCGCCGTCGCTCATCGCCGGCGTCGCCCGACGAGGAGCAGGAGCCCGACCGCCACCGGGACCACCAGCGGCGACAGCGAGCCGTCACCGGAGCTGTCGGCGGCGGTCACCTCGATGGGCTCCTCGTACACCGAGGAGATCTGCTCGTCGCCGCGGGCGTCGGTGTACTGGAAGTCCAGCTCGACGGCGTAGGTGTTCGGCATCGCGTTCCCGGCGACGGACAGCTCGAACTCGACGGTGGTCGACTCGCCGGGGGCGAGCTCGTCGACGAAGGACTCGTCGGTCCCGGTCGCAAGCGGGCTGTCGGCGTACAGGTTGGCCGTGATGTCGGACAGCGTCTCCTGGCGGTTGTTGGTCACGTTCACCGACAGCGCCGTCGAGCTCCCGGCCTCGAGCGTGCGGGCCGCGTCGACCTCGAAGTCCGGGCGGCGGGGGGCGACGTCGACGCGGCTGGTGTGGCGGTCGCTCGTCGCGTCCGCGCCGCCGCTGGTGTACTCGACGACGAACCCGAACTGGCGCGGCGTCGGGTCCGCCTGGCCGCTGACCGCGACGTCGTAGCTGAAGTTCGCCGTCTCGCCGGGGTCCAACTGTGGGAGGGCGTACTGGCCCTCGCCGAGGTCGATCCGGTTGCTCCCGGTCGAGGCGACGAGGACGGCGTCGTCGACGGGCTCGGGACCCTCGTTCGTGACGGTGCCCGTCAGCCGGCCGCGGCTCCCAACCGACAGCGTCCCCTCGACGCCGTCGACGGCGAACCGCTGTTCGGCCGCCGGGTCGACGCCGAACGCGATCGGCTCCGACTGCCGCGTGAGGCCGTCCTCGTCCCGGTAGGTCACCGTCGCCTCGGCGCTGAACCGCGACGGCGCCGCGACGCTGGCGTCGTACTCGAGCGTCGTCGACTCGCCCGGCTCGAGCGTCCCGGCGAAGGCCCGGGTCGGGGCCTGGGAGCCGGCTTCGGCGGCCGAAGCCGGGGCGCCGCCCGCGGCGCTCCCGATGGTGGCGCCGGCCGAGGTCGAGCGGACGCCGACGCGGGCGGTCTCGGCCGCCCGGGTGCCCTCGTTGCGGACGGTGACGAACAGCGAGCCGTCGCCGCCGACCTGGGCGTCGGTCTCGACGTCGGACACGGCGAAGCGGGGCTCGTCGGGCACGCGCAGCGTCACCGTGAAGTCCTCCGTGCGCTGCTCCTCGAGCGTGCCGCCGGACGGCAGGATGACCGTCCCCGTGTAGGCGTAGGTCACGGTGACGTGGAGGTCGTAGGTACCCGGCTCGACGTCGTCCGGGACGGTGATCCGGATCGGGGCCGTCGCCGGGGACTGGGTCGTGATCGCGCCGGTCGCGACCGTGTCGGTCTCGACGCTGATCGGGTCCTCGGCGCTCGCCTCGACCGTCACGCCGGTGGCGGTCGTCGGGCGCTGGTCGCCGCTGCCGGTCTGGAGGCCGCCGCGGTTGACGATCTGGAGGTCGACCGTCGACTCGCCGACCGGGACCGCGTCGTCGGCGACGTGGACCGAGAGGTCCGGCGAGCCGCTGACGGCCTGCTGGCCCACGACGCCGCCGGGAACGGCGGCGACCAGGACCAGGAGGCCGACGAGGAGGGCGATCCGGGTCACGATGCCCCTACGGGATGGGTGCGGTCGGAACCGATGCGGTGGACGGAGGACGGGCGGGCGGAGGGGGGTCGCGCGGTACTGTCTCCCCACCCGGAGCGGGCTACCTCGCGAGACATCTAACACGCCGGTGACTCCCGGACCGGTATTAAAGGTCGTGGTTAAAGCTCGACCCCGACCCGGCGTGACCCGGGGAACGTCACCCCGCAGGGACGATGCGGTCGCGCCACACTCGAGCCAGCCCCAGTCCAGCCGTCGTGACCGCTGCCGGTCGGGGCGCCCGGTCCGACCACAAGCGCCGAGCGCCGCTGCCGTCCCCGTCTCGTCGATCACGACGGCGGAGTTCGCACAGGTGGTGTCCGGCGCCGCCGCCCCGTCCACGCCGCCGCTCCAACTGCCTGCTGGGTTTATGTGTCGGGCCACCCTCATCGTCGGGTATGCACGTGCTCGTCCCGGTCGACGGCTCCGACCCGGCCGACGTCGCCCTCGACTACGCCCTCGAGCAGTTCGCCGACGACGAGATCCTGGCGCTGTACGTCATCGACCCGGTCGACGGCGCGACGACGTGGGGGCCGGGCAGCGCCGACGACTGGCTCTCCTCGGCGAAGGACCGCGCCGACGGCGTCCTCGAGGCGGCCGCCGAACGGGCCGCCGAGGCCGGCGTCGATATCGACACCGACCGAACCGTCGGCCGGCCGGCCCGGACCATCGTCGACTACGCGAACGAGCACGACGTCGACCACATCGTCATCGGCAGCCACGGTCGCGAGGGCATCTCGCGGGTGCTGCTCGGCAGCGTCGCCGAGACGGTCGTCCGGCGCTCCTCGGTCCCGGTGACCGTCGCCCGGCGTGACGACTGACCCGGGCGTATCGAAACGCATAAACTCGACAGCGACCGAGGGAGAGGCGAGCCGAGGTAGCCTAGCCCGGCCAAGGCGGTTGCTTCGAGAGCAACTGTCCGTCAGGACTCGTGAGTTCAAATCTCACCCTCGGCGCTCTACTCGCGAGACCACACGGCCAGCGGCGCCCTCTCGCCGTCGAGCAGCCCGGTCGGTCGTCGCTGGCGGATCGCCGTATCGGGTCCGGCAGCAGGCATTCTGTCGCCGCGTTGCGGCCCCGGGATCGCGCGCCGAGGATTAATTCGACCCCCGTCAGAGTACAGGAAAACATATAACGCGCGGCGGCGTCGTTCGTTGGTGACGAACCGACCGTCGCCCGGAATCGCGGCCGCGTCGTGGGTCGCCGCCCGCACCACGACGCGGCACTCCGGGAGCCGACGTCGGCACAGATACCATGACACAGGACTCCACCTCCTTGCGGTTGGTTACGGTCGCATCGATCGCCCTACTGGCGACACTGGCACTGACGTTCGGCGGGGTCGCCATCGACGGTGCTGCGGCACTGCAGAACGAATCGCCCACTCCGGGAGAGAGTTCGAACTTCCGGGTCACCATTAACTCCACGAACGATCCGATCATCGAGAACGAAACGCTGGAGGTCGAGGTGATCATCGAGAACACGGGTGACGCGACGGACAACCAGGAGATCACCCTTGAGGCCAACGGTGACGAGCAGGATTCGACGACCGTGGCTCTTGACGCAAGTGCGGATCAGACCCGGACGCTGGAGTGGGACACCGAGGACGACAACGTGGACCCGGGTGATTACACGATCAACGTCTCCAGCGAGGACGACTTCGACACCGAGCGGATCACCATCAACGACGTCGCGGACTTCGACGTCGAGATAGACGATACGAACTCGCCGGTCGTCGAGGGCGACACGCTCGAAGTCGAGACGACGATCGAGAACACCGACAACACGGACGACGAACAGGAGATCGAACTCGTCGTCGACGACCGCGTCCGGGACACCGAGGAGCTCCAGCTGGACGGCGACGAGGACGAGGAAATCACCCTCACGTGGGAGACCGACACCGGGGACGCCGGCGACTACGAGGCGAACGTCTCCAGCGACACCGACAGCGAGTCGACGGACGTCTCGGTGAACGCGCCGCCGACGGCGACGTTCACGCGGGAGCCCGCGACGCCCGACGTCGACCAGTCGGTGACCTTCGACGCCGACGATTCCAGCGATCCCGACGGCGAGATCGTCGAATACACGTGGGAAGTCGACGGCGAGAACGTCTCCGGGGCGGAGTCGTTCTCCTACACGTTCTCCGAGGCCGGCGACCACGAGGTCACCCTGTACGTGACCGACGACGACGGCACCACGCGGACCGCGTCGCGGACCATCTCCGTCAACGCCCTGCCGGAGGCGTCGATCCCCGACGTCAACGCGACGGTCGGCGAGCAGGTGTCCATCGAGGCCGACGCGAGCGACGACGGCTCCATCTCCGGGTACGAGTGGGCCGTCGACGGCCAGGTCGTCTCGACGCAGCAGACGCTGACGTACACCTTCGAGTCGGCCGGCACGCACCAGATCACGCTCCGAGTCACGGACGACGACGGGGCGACGACGGCGACGACGAGGGCCATCAACGTCGCGAGCGAGGGGACGCCGACGGCGTCCCCGACCGCCTCGCCCGAGAGCGAGGACCAGCCCGGCTTCGGCGCCGCCGTGGCGCTCGTCGCGGTGCTCGCCACGGCGCTTCTGGCCCGTCGCCGCCGGTAGCCCGACGCCGGAGCGCCGGACGGTCCAGCCCCTTCCCGCCACTCTCCGTCCCACCCTCCCATCCCTCTGTATGTCGTCCGTCCCCGGGCGGCGTCGCCGTCACCTGCCGCCGAGCGGGACCTGTTTACCCGGCTGGTCGATCTCGTGGCCCCGGACAGCGCTCCGACGTGCCAGCAGGTAGCCGTCCGCCGGCCCCGGGTCGAGCGGGTGGGCGTCCTGGACCCACAGCGTCCGGTCGCCCGGCCCGAGCGAGCGGGCCCACTCGCGGGCCGCGGTCCGCGAGTCGAACGTGCGGTGGCGGCCGTGCTCGAGCACCCACTCGCCGGCCGCGGCGCTCGCGCGGCGCGCGGAGGGCTTGATGGCGACGACGTAGCGGTCGCCCATCGTCCCCACCTGGCGGGGGTGACGAGAAAAGCTTTGGTGCCGGGCCCGTCAGGCTAGACGATGACGAACCAGGCGAGCGTCCACGGGCTCGGCATCAGCGTCGACGACGGCGGCGAGGAGGGCGCGCCGGTGGTGGTGCTGGAGGCCCGCGGGGAGGCGCTGCCGATATTCATCAGCGCCGACCAGGCGAAGTCGATCTCCCACGCCCTGGAGGACCGGCCGTTCGAGCGGCCGCTGACCCACGACCTGTTCGTCCAGATGCTCACGGAGTTCGGCGGTGCCATCGACCGCGTCCGGATCGACGAGCTCGCCGAGAACACGTTCCTCGCGAAGATCGACGCCGAGCGGTACCGGGACGGCGACCGGGAGGACGTCGTGCTCGACGCCCGTCCCAGCGACGCCATCGCGATCGCCCTCCGGGTGGACTGTCCGATCCTGATCGACGACGCCGTGCTCGACGCCGCCGGACAGCCGCCGGAGGAGTTCGAGGTCGGGTAACCCGCCCGCTCCCGCGTTGCTCGGTCCGGCGGGGAAGCGACCCGCCGCCGAGCGACCCGCCCCAGGGGAACGCGACCCGCCTCAGAGGAAGCCGAAGGTGCGGACGGCCTGCCGGTGGGCGAACCGGTGGACCGCAGCGGGGTGTCGCACCGCCTCGTTCAGGATGACGTCGCCCGGCGACGCGGACCCACCCTCGAAGAGGTGGGTCGTCTCCACGTCGCTGGCGACGTCGCCGAGGAGCTGGAACATCGTGGCGTACTGGAGCGCGTCGAGGTGGCTGCCCTCGATCCGGAGGTCGCCGGTCAACAGCGCCGACGCCGACGGGCGGCCGTCGACGATGTCGCGCCAGGTGGCGTAGCTGCCGCGGACGGTGAAGTCCGGGTCGTGGTGGCCGGGCCTGGAGAGGACCTCCGCGTCGGCGCAGTCGCCGCCGTCGATGTCGAGGAGGACGTGGAGCGCGCCGTCGACGACGTTCGTCTCGATCTGCTGGAGGAGGTTCCGGGCGTGGGGCGGGAGGCCGTCGCGGGCGTGCTCGTCGACGAGCGCCGGGAGGTCGGCGACGGCGACGTCCGCGAGGTTCGTCCGGACCTGGTCGGGGAGCCCGTCGAGGGCGCCGTCGGGGAGGTCCCCGACCGTGGTCTCCTCGAGCGGCAGGTCGGCGATGACGAGGTGGATGGTCCCGGCGAAGTCCACCCCGACGCCCGACGAGAGGTCGTCCAGGGCGTCGCTCTCGTCGAGCAACCGCGTGTACTCGTCCAGCCAGCCCTCGGAGGGGTAGAAGTACATGCGTGTTGGTCCTTCGTAACGTGGGCCATGGCATATAAATCCGGGGGTGGTGTCCGTCACTGACGGGCGTCAGACACCCGCAACGGCCGGTTCTTTCGGGTCCACTGCGCGTCCGGCGCGTCGCGGGTGTCGACGTACGCCTCGAGGCCGTTCCCGGAGAGGTCATCGAAGTACAGCGCCTTGCTGATCCCGTGGCCGACCGGCGAGACGTCGACGTCCCGGTCGGGGAGCCGCTCGTCGACGGTCGCGAGCGCGGCGAGGTCCTCGACCGTGACGGCGGCGTGGTACAGCCCGACGCCCCGGCTCGGGCCCGGCGCGTCCGGCGAGACCGGCGGGACCGCCTGGAGGGCGACGTCGTGGTGGTGGGCGCCCGACGAGAGGACGGCGTACCGGCCGTGGCGTTCCGTCACGTCGAGGTCGAAGACGTCGGTGTAGACACCGAGGCCGTCGTCGATGCCGCGGACCGCAGGTGGACGTGGCCGAGGCGCGCCATGCCGGGCGGTACGGGGTCGACGGTCCTAAACGCGTTGCCGGCCGTCTGCCCCGTGCGGCGGCCTACGACGAGTCCGGCCGGTCGACGCCCGACACCTCGAAGCGGGCGCCGCCATCGACCGCTTCGGTGACGGCGACATCCCAGCCGTGGGCCTCGACGACGTCGCCGACGATCGTCAGGCCGAGCCCCATGCCGTCGCCCGTCGAGTACCCCTCCTCGAAGACGTCCTCGCGGTCCGCCGCCGGGATGCCGGGCCCGTCGTCGGCGACGTAGAACCCGTCGGGCGTGGCGCCGACGCGGACCGCGACGGCGTCGTCGTGGTCGGCGGCGTCCGGCCGATCGTTCGAGGACGGGCTCGTGGAGCCGTGCTCCACGGCGTTCCCGAACAGGTTCACGAGCAACCGGCGGAGCCGGTCGGGGTCGGCCCGGATCACCCCGTCGGCCTCGACCGTGACGGTGGCGTCGGGGGCGTCGACGACCCGCCAGGCGCCCGCGACGGCGTCGGCGAGGTCGACCCGTTCGGTGTCCTCGATGGACCGGCCGGCCTCGGCGAGCGCCCGGAGGTCCTCGATGAGGGTCTCCATGTGCTCGAGGGCCTCCTGGGCCGTCTCGAGGGCCGCCTCGTCGGCGCCGTCCGCCTCGCGGGCGAGCTCCAGGTTGCCGGTCGCGACCGCCAGCGGGCTCCGGAGGTCGTGGGAGAGCCGGCTGGCGAACTGGTCGAGGCGCTCGTTCTGCCGCTCGAGTTCCTCGCGCCGGTGCTGCTGCTCGGTGACGTCCCACAGCACGGCGGCGGCCCCGATGAACCGGTCGCGGTCGTCGGACAGCGGCGACAGCTCGCAGGTCACCACCCGGTCGCCGAGCACGAACCGTCGGGAGACGCCGCCCGTGTCGGCGTCGAACTCGCCCAGCCACTCGGCGAGCTCCGGGTGGGCCGACAGCACGTCCTCGACCGGTTCGCCCGCGACGGCGGCCGGCTCCGGGAGGGCCAGGAGGCGGCGGGCGGCCGGGTTCGTGGTGGTGACGCGGTGCTCGTCGTCGACGGCGAGCACCCCGGCGTCCAGCGTGCGGACGATCGTCCGGCGCGCGACGGGGCTGACTCCGGTGAGGCCGGTGCTGACGACGCCCCAGAGGAAGCACAGTCCCATCCCGGCCAGCCCGACCTGGAGGGTGTGGAGGTGGACGCTGCCGAATAGTTCGAGGGCGGACACGAGGCTGCCCGCCCACGCGAGCAGGAGGCCGGCGAGCACCGCGAGCGCCTGCCGGCGGAACAGGCCGACGGCCGACCGGACGTGGTCGACGAGCAGTGCGGTGCCGACCGCGAGCAGCCCGTAGGTCAGCGCCACGTGCCCCCAGTACACGGGCCCCGATTCGGCCCGGACGCCCGGCCAGACGGCGAGCGGGCCGGCGACGTCCGCCGGGAGCCAGACGAGCGCAATGAGGACCGCCGGCCAGGCGAACAGCGCCACGAGACCCCGACGCGCGAGGTACCGGCGGCGGCCGGTGTAGGCCAGCACGAACGCGAACACGAGGAACCCGACGGGCACCAGCGCGGCGAACTGGAGCTTCTCCAGGGCCGCCGCGACCGGGCCGGCCGCGTGGTGGGTGACGAGGTGGGCGAGTGCCCAGGTGGCGACGCAGGCCATGGTGGCCGCGAGCCACGTGGCGCCCGCTCGCGGGCGGTTCCGCCAGGCCGTTCCCACGACCCCGGCGGCGAGCACCGCGACCCCGAGCAGCCCCAGATCCCAGAGGAGCACCACGGTAATCCCTGACAGTTGCTCCCCCGGATAGGTCATTAAACGCCCGGTGCGTGTCGACCGGTGACCGTGGACGGCGCCCGGTGATAGATCCACGGACCGCCGGTCCGTCGGCGTCGGTGTGGTCCACCGCCCAACCGAGTCCGAGAGCCGGTCGATCCGTAGGTGGAGTGACCGAATGATGCAGGTGATCCAGCAATGGATCCGTGAAACGGACGGGCAACCCGCGAAGCCCTCGATCGTCACTGGACACTGCTGCGGCGTGACGACAGCCTTTCGAGGCCCCCGGCCGAACCCCGGGTATGTTCACCGGCATCGTCGAGGAGACCGGCGCGGTCGCGGCCGTCGAGGACGGTCCGGAAGGCCGCCGGCTGCGCGTTTCGGCGTCGTTCTGCGACGCGCTCGAGCACGGCCAGAGCGTCGCGGTCAGCGGCGCCTGCCTCACCGTCGAGGCGGTCCATGAGGACTCCTTCGAGCTGTTCTGCTCGTCGGAGACCCTCGCGCGGACGTACCTGGACACGGTGGCGGTCGGCGACCGACTCAACCTCGAGCGGGCGCTGCCGGCCGACGGCCGCTTCGACGGCCACTTCGTGCAGGGCCACGTCGACGGCGTCGCCGAGGTCACGTCCGTCGAACGGTTCGGCGACGGTCCCGCGAGCGGAGCGAGTGGGGCCTCGTCGGACGAGCGCAGCGAGTCCGACGGTGACTGGACGTTCCGGTTCTCGCTGCCCCCCGAACTGGCCCCGTACGTGGTCGAGAAGGGCTCGATCGCCGTCGACGGGGTCTCGCTCACCGTCGCCACCCTCTCGGACGACGAGTTCGCCGTCGCGGTCATCCCGGCGACCTACGAGCTGACGACGCTCTCGGAAAAGGCGGTCGGCGACCCGGTCCACCTGGAGGTCGACGTGGTCGCGAAGTACGTCGAGTCGCTCGTCGAGGGCTACCGGTAGGCGGTCGCCGCTGGTGTCGACCGTCGGCAGCGTCGGCGGCGGTCCGCGATTCCCGTCCACCCCGACCGTCAGTTCGCGTCCGGGTCGAACTCCGTCAGCTCGGGCTCCAGCTCGGCGGGGTCCTCGACGTCCTCGTGGACCTCGCGGTAGGTCCGGCGGTAGCGCTGGAGCTTCCGGTAGAGGATGAAGAAGAACAGGCCGACGTAGACGATGACGAACCCGAAGAACAGGACGATGACCGGGACGCCGGGGACGACGATGCTGACGAGCGTCGGGACGATGCCGACGAGGACGTTGTAGGTGGCGTGGATGAACGCCGCGATGATGAGGCCCTTCAGGATGATGGGGACGGCGTTCTCGCGGTTGAACTTCGCGAGCCCGAGGTAGTAGCCGGCGAACGCCGAGTAGATGACGTGGCCCGGCCCGGCGAGGCTGCGGACGGCGGTGATCTCGCCGCCGGCCTCGACCGTGTCGGTGAACTGCGCGAGGAAGTCGGCGGCGACCGCCGTCGTGACCGCGGCGGTGCCCTGGAGGTTCTGGGTGATGTAGAGGACGTTCTCGATGGTGGCGAAGCCGAGGCCGGCGACGGCGCCGTACACCGCGCCGTCGATGACCGAGTCGAACCGGTCGTCGCGGTAGGCGTACAGCCGGACGGCCAGCAGCTTCACGAACTCCTCGCCGGGCCCGACGATCAGGTAGAAGTACAGCACGAGCCCGACGAGGCCGGCCGCCTGGAGGCCGCTGAACGTGGAGTTGACGACGGCCGCGAAGCCGGCAAAGAGGATGGCGAGGACGAACGTCGCCGCGACCAGCGTCGCGGGTTCCCGCGACGTGACGTCCGTCAGGTAGACGTACAGCGCCAGCAGGCCCGCGGGCACGACCGACAGCAGGACGAGCCCGAGGACGAACGGGTTGTCGATGATGATGGCGCCGGCGCCAAGCGTGAGGATGGCCGCGGAGATGAACAGCCCGAGGATGTACAGCGTCCAGCGGGCGATCCGGAGCCCGCCGCGGTACATCCCGACGGCGATGTTGTCGAGCGCCGTCCGCGGCTCCCAGGAGGCGACGTCGTAGAGGTCCTCGGACTCGTTCGCACCGGCCTCGACCGGGTCTTCCATACTGTGCCAACTCGCGGCAGCGTCCTAACGCTTGTGTCCTCGTGCCGTCGCCGTGCGACGCCGCGGTGGCGTTCGCCGTCCGGTCCGCCGCCGGCGGCTCGCCGGAGTCGGGACGCTTTCGGGGCCCCACCTCGAACGGCGGGTATGCACGTCGATCGCCCATGACCGGCCACCGGGGTGAGCGTCGGTGAACGTCCGGGTCCGCGGCATCTACACGACGGCGCTCACCGAACTGCTGGACGGCGAGTACGACGTCGTCCAGGCGTCGCCGCCGATCCGCGAGCGGTTCGACCGGGAGTTCCCGGTCGACGTCGCCGCGGCGAGCGTGACGACGACCGACGACCGCCAGGGCGTCGGCATCGCCGGCGAGCCCGACGCCGTCGAGACCGCCCGGGATCGGCTCCAGGCCGTCGCCCGGGACGCCATGGCCTGGTCGAACACCGCGCCCCGGGGCGCGGTGTTCCGCGGCGAGGTCGAAGAGACGCTCGGCTCCGGCGCCGTCGTGGATCTCAGCACCGTCGACGGCCGGAGCGTCGAGGGCTTCCTGCCCTACGACCGCGTCGACGGCTACGTCGACGAGGGCGACGCCTACCGACTGCAGGTCGCCGCCCCGGAGCCGCCGTGGAGCGACGACCGGCCGTCGATGGCGAGGGACCTCCGGGTGCCCGGCGGGCTGGTCGAACTCCGGCGTGGCGACGGCGGCGGTGGACGGACGGACGAGACGGCGCGGCTGGCGGAACTGCTGCCGGTCGACCCGCCGGACGGCTGGACGCCGCGCTGGGGTCGGGCGGCGGAGGACGCCGACCTCGACGCGATGGCGGCCGCACTCGAGCGCGCCACCGACCGAGCCGAGCGGTTGATGGCGGCGGTCGCCGACGCCGACGGCCAGGCGCCGGGCCGGATCGTGGCCCCGCAGGCCGGCGTCTGGGTCCGGTTCGGCCGCGAATCCAGGTTCGCGCTGGACGCCGTCCGCGGTCGGGTGATGCCGACGATGCCCGGCCACCACCGGATCAAGGCCGGCGCCGCCGCGGCGAGCACCGCCGTGGACTTCGTCGAGGCGGTCTGTCCGCCGGACGGAACCGGTGAAGCCGGCGACGAGGTCGGCTGGCCCGACGGAGAGTTCCCCTTCGAGGCCGTCGTCTGCCAGTTCGGACCCCACGAGGGCGATCACCTGGCCATCGCCCACGGGAAGCCGAACGGGCGGACGATCGTCCTCGGCCGCGGTGAGGTGACCGGGATCGACCACGACGACGGGTCGGTCACCGTCGAACGGGAGATGTCGCCCGGCGGGACCTACGACGCCCTCGGCGTCGAGCGCCGCGGGGGCGACGTCGCCCGTACCACGTTCGTCGAGGGCCGGTGGTGGTACCCGACGGTGTACGTCGGCGAGGACGACACGCGCCGCGGCACGTACGTGAACGTCTGTACGCCCGTGGAGGTGTTCCCGGATGCCGCCCGGTACGTCGACCTCCACGTCGACGTGGTCAAACGCCCCGACGGCGAGGTCCGGCGCGTGGACGACGACGAACTCGACGCTGCTGTGGCGGCCGGACGGGTCCCCGAGGCGTTGGCCGAACGGGCGCGCGAGGTGGCCGCTTCCATCGAAAACGCGCTCTAGGCGTTCGTACTCGATCGGTCGACGAGGGGTTAACGAGCGATCCCTTCCGGCCGTCGAGTCGTGACCCCCATCGTAGCCTCCGGAGCCCCGGCCGGCCCGACTCCAGCGGGGCCCGAATCGACACCCGAAATCCTCGACCGGCTCGACCCGGACCGACAGACCGCCCACCGCCCCGAAGCCGGTTGTGAGAGTCCCGCCGTTGATTTTCTCGGAACGACCGCGAGCCAGCGGAGCGATCGGGGACCGAGCGGGCGCTGTACTCGGGGCCGAGCATCGTTGAATCGTTTGTTCGATATAACGGGTATTTTTCGAGTAAAACGATATGTTCGATGTATATTAACCGATTTTAGTATGTAAGTTTGGTACTAATTGCCGCAAAACGTTTAACTGTTCGGAGGAAGAACCGTGGGGTAGAGCCACGATGTCTTCCAGGTCACTGAGTGTGGCGGTGGCGATGTACCGCGGCGGCGCCCTCACGCTGTCCGAGGCGGCCGACCGAGAGTGCGTGTCCAGGTCGAGGATGGAGACGGCGCTGCGCGCCAGGGGTATCACGGTTCGGGAAGCGGGAGAGCCGGTGGATCCGGCCGGGAGCTGACGGATCGAGGGGCCCCGATGAGCGCCAGCCCGCCCGACGACGCCGTCCCGCCGAAGACGACGCTGTTCTGTCCCGACTGCGAGTACCGGAGCCCGGTCGACGGCGACTGGCGGACCGACGCGTCGGTCACCGGCAGGCGCCTCCGCTGTCCGGCGTGTGACGCGGTGGTTCTGGAACGCCCCCGGTGCGGGGCCGACTGGCCGTGGTCGCTCCAGCGGGCCTGCGCGGAGGGCCTCCGGCTGTGGACCGACTTCTGGGTTCGGACGGCGGCCCTGTGGTGACGGCGGCCGATAGCCGGGGAGTGCCGGCCACCGCCGTTCCGGCGACGGCCGACCGGGTCACTCCTCGACGCCGGCCGCGTCACCCCTCGGCGCCGGGCAGCGTGATCGTGACGACGGTGCCGCGCGGGTCGTTGTCCGCGATGTCGAGGCGGCCGCCGACGCTCTCGACGGCCCACCGCACGAGCCAGAGCCCGAGACCCTGGGTGTGCTCGAGCGGCGATTCGGTGCCGGAGCGCAGCGCCCGACGGTCGACGTCGTTGAGGCCGGGGCCGTCGTCGGCGATGTGAATCGTCACACGGTCGTCGACCGTGACGGAGACGTCGACGGTGGGGCTCCCGGTGTCGTTGTGCACGATGGCGTTCTCGAGGAGTTCGTGGACGGCGAGTTCGAACGTCTCGTGGGCCCGGACCGGTGCGGAGTCCGGCAGGTCCGTCGAGAGGTCGGCCTCGGGGTGCTCGCTCCGGGCGTCGTCGACCGCGCCCGCGACCAACTCGACGACGTCCAGCTCCGTGGTCTCCTTCGTGACCCCCGAGACGACGCTCTCGAACTCCCGGGCGCTCTCGCTCAACTCGAGCAGGTTCCGGGCGCTGTCCTCGATGGCGCTTCCGAGGTCGGCGACCTCGGGGTCCGAGTGGTGGGCGAGTTCATGGGAGTACCCGAGGACGACGTTCATCCGGTTCCGGAGGTTGTGCCGGAGCACGCGGTCGAGCACCGAAAGGCGGCGCTGGCTCTCGCGGAGTTCCGTGATGTCGTGGGCGACGAGGACGGTGCCGGCGAACTCGCCGTCCTCGCGGAGGATGGCGAGGCTGGCGGCGAACTCCCGCCGGACGCCGTCCTTGAAGACCATCGACGCCTCGAAGGTCGCCTGCTCGCGGTCGCCCTCGAGGAGCTCCCGGATGTACCCCTCCACGAGGTCGACGGTCTCCTCGTCGGCCACCATCGACGCGTGACTCCCGAGCAATTCCCCGCGGTCGTAGCCGCTGGCCTCGACCATGGCGTCGTTGACACGGACGAACCGGCCCTCGCGGTCCAGGACGTAGATGAGGTCGCTGGTCGCCTGGACGATGGCCTCGTACCGCTCGAGTTCCCGCTCCCGCTCGACCCGCTCGGTGACGTCCCGCTGGAACCCGAGGAAGTGCGTCACCGCGCCGTCGGCGTCCCGGACCGGCGTGATCGTCAGGAGGTTCCAGAACGGCTCCCCGTCGGCGCGGTAGTTCAGCAGTTCCACGGTGACCGGCTCCTCGGCGTCGATGGCCTCGCGGATCTCGGCGACCGTCGACTCGTCGGTGTCGGGGCCCTGGAGGAACCGGCAGTTCCGGCCGAGGACGTCCTCCCGGTCGTAGCCGGTCAGGCGGCAGAACCAGTCGTTGGCGTACACGATCGGGTTGTCCGGACGGTCCGGGTCCGTGATGATGATGCCGAGCGTCGCCTCGTCCATGGCCCGGCGGTACAGCGCCAGCTGCCGGGACTGGCGACGGGCCCGCAGCAGCGCCTCGACCCGCGCGTCCAGCTCGTGCTTCGGGGACGGAACGACGAGGACGTCGTCGACCGTGCCGCCGAGTTCCGCGGCGAGCCACTCGGACTCCCGGGTTCCGGCCTTGTCGGGGACGAGCAGGAGGACGGGGAGGTAGGCGTCGGCGTCGGCCTTCCGCGCGGCGAGGTCGTCCGAAACCTGGCGGTAGGTCCCGGCGTCGACGACGCAGAGGTCGAACTCGGCCCACTCCTCGTCCGGACGCCCGACTGCGACGGCGTAGCGGTCGCCGAGTCTGTCCGCGAGCAGTTCCCGGTCGCGCCGGCCCGACACGAGGAGCAGGACCCGCTGGTCCGATCCGCCGAGTTCGGTCGGTCGCACGTCCCGGGATCCGCTCATTGCGTGGTGTCTCCTACCCGCGCTCGTCGTCGCGCCACTCCGGCGTTCCGGTCAGGACGCCGCGGAGGTCGTCCAGCGGGTCGCCGATCCACATCCCGTCGCCGGTGATGTGGAGCTCGCGCAGCGTCGGCTCGAAGTCGCCGAGCCGTTTCTTCAGCACCCCGATGGACTTCCGGATCTCGCCGCGGACCTCGAGGTACCGGAGGAACACGATGTTGTCGGCGAGGTAGCTGATGTTCTCGCTGGTCGGCTGGAACTGGCCGGTGATGCTGCGGACCTCCTCGGCCAGGATGACCGTCACGCCCATGTTCCGGAGGTACCGGACCAGCGCGTGGAGTTCCGCGACGAGGTCGTCCTCCCGGCCGCGCAGCGAGAGCCGGTAGCCGGCCGTGCCGTCCAGCATCACCACGCGCGCCCCGTCGTCCTCGACCGCCGTCTTGACCCGGTGGGCGAACTCGTCCGGCGACAGCGTCAGCGGCTCGATGTACTCGAGGCGCAGCGAGCCGTCGTCGACGAGGTCGTCGACCGGGAGGCCGATCGACCGCGAACGGTGCCGGAACGACTCCACGGTCTCCTCGAAGAGGAACGCCGCGGCGTACTCCCCGCGTTGGGCCGCCTCCGTCAGGAACTGCGTCCCGGTCGTGGTCTTGCCGACGCCGCTCGGGCCGCTGACGACGGTGACGGACCCGCGCTCGATGCCGCCGCCGAGCAGCGAGTCCAGTTCGGGGACGCCGGAGCCGACCCGCTCGATGGAGAACTCCCGGTCGTAGTCGCCGGGGACCAGTTTCGGGTAGACGGACAGGCCCCCGCCGTCGATCACGACCGTGTGGGTGCCGCTCTGGAAGTCCGAGCCCCGGAACTTCAGCACGGAGAGCGTCCGGCCGTTCTCCGTGCGCGCCAGCGAGATGGCGCCGTCACACAGGTACTGGAGGTCGTCGTCGGGGCGCGACTGAGTCGGTTGGGTCGTGAACAGCACCGTCGCGCCGCGGTTCTCGAGGTAGCTCATCAGGCCGGCGACCTCCTGGCGGAACTGGTAGTCGTCCGCCGAGAGGTACTGCAGTTGGGTGAGCGGGTCGATGAACACCCGGTCGGGGTCGGTGCGCTCGACGGCGTCGACCACCTGGTCCGTCACGGACTCCTCGTCGACCTCGTCGGGCGCGAACACGCTGTACTGGTCCTCCTCGAGGAACTTGCTCGCGTCGGGGCTCAGATCCAGGATCTCGACGTCCGCGAGGTCGAACCCGAGCGTCGCGGCGTTCTCTCGGATTTCGTCTGCGGGTTCCTCGAACGCCACGAACAGGCAGTTCTCGCCCGCCGCGACGCCGGCGGTCAGGAAGTGGAGCCCGAAGATCGTCTTGCCGGTCCCGGCGCCGCCGCGGAGCATGTACGACCGGGCCGGCAGCAGGCCGCCGTGCAGCACCTCGTCGGCGCCGTCGATGCCGAGCGAAACGCGTGTGGTATGAGATGGCAAATCAATCCAAATAATCAGTACGTCGAAATAAATCCTGGGGCCATCTCGGTCCGGGAGTCGGCCCGCAGCCGTCACGTCACGTCATGTCGGCGCGGTACCGGTCCGGGAGCACGGCGAGTAGCTTCGAGACGAGCCACCAGCGCCGGGTGACGTAGGCGACCGGTTTCTCCGCCGCGATGGCGCGGGCGATCTGGCCGGCCGCGGTCTCCGGCGAGCACTCCCAGAACCGGTCCGTGTCGGGGGACATCGGGGTGTCGACGTAGCCCGGGCGGACGTCGGTGACCGTGACTGCGTCGTCGCTCCGGTAGCGGAGCCCCTCCAGGTAGCGGGAGACGTAGGCCTTCGAGGCGCTGTAGGCGGGCATCGCCGGGTCCCCGATCTCCGCGGCGACCGAGGAGATGCCGACCAGGTGTCCGCCCCCGGCAGCCTCGAACCGCTCGACGGCGGCGGTCGCGATGGCGGTGAACCCCCGGACGTTCACGTCGACGGTGTCGCGTTCGTCGACCCAGGCGAGCTCGGGGTTGTGGCGGCCGATCCCGGCGGCGATCACGACAAGGTCGACGCCGCCCATCGAGTCGGCGAGGTCGTCGAACCGCTCGCGGGCGTCCGACTCGGTCACGTCGATCCGCGCCACGTGGGCGCCGCCGACGTCCTCGCCGACGGCCTCCAGTCGACCGGTCCGCCGGGCGGCCAGCCCGAGTTCGTACTCGCCGGCGAGATCCCGGGCCAGCGCCCGGCCGATGCCCGAGGAGGCACCGACGATGATGGCGTTCGGCATACGCGGAGCGCTCGCGGCGCGACGGCATAAAACGCGGTGACCCGGCGGCGTCGGACGGCGGTGGCTGGCGGCGTCAGACCTCGATCGTCAACCCGTCGTGCGCGAAGGAGACGGCGTCGTACTCGGTCTCCAGGGCCCGGAACTCCTCGTGGGTCCGTCCGTAGAAGTGCTCGATCTCGGTCAACAGGGCCCGGTCCGGGTCGAGCCGGTCGATGCGGGCCAGCACCTCCTCGTGGGTGAGTTCGTCGCCCAGTATCGCGGCGTCCGTGTCGGTGAGGATGGGCGTGCCGTCGGGGGTCTCGGGGAAGTAACCGCACTCGAACACCGCGAGGTCGACGTCCACGGGGAGCGCCCCGGTGTCGAGGTACCGGGCGTCGTCGGTCGCCAACACGACGGTCGTCTCGCCATCCCGGATCACGAACGCCGTCGCGTCCCCGTCGCCGTCACCGGACAACGAGTACGGCACTGCCTCGACGGCGGTGTCGCCGATGGTCAGCGGTTCCTCATCGAGGAAGTGGATGTCCGCGACGCCGACGTCCTCCACGAAGTGCCGTACGGCGCCGTAGGTATCGCAGGTCCGTTCGTAGACCCGTCGGGTCGTGACGAGGGTCGGCCGCGACTGGCGGAACGCGTCCACCAGGCCGTGGTCGTTCTCGGCGAACATCCGTTCGGCCGACCGGGATTGGAGCACGCGGAGGCCGGCCGTGTGGTCCGGATGCCAGTGTGTCACCAGGAGGTACTCGAGATCCGTCACGCCCGCCCGTTCGAGGGTCTCGTAGACGAACTCCGGGGCGTCGACGACCGCCGACAGCTCCTCGAGGTACAGGGAGTTGCCGTGGCGAGCCTCCGGCACGCCGACCGACCGAGCTCGCTCGCAGATCCGACACCCGCACGTCGGCGTCGGGATCGGGGAGTTCCCACCGCTCCCGAGCACCGTCACGGTGAGCATACCTGCCGCAGGACCCGCCCGGCAAAAAATCCGCCCCCGAACCCGGCCGGCTTAAGTCCGTCCCGGTCCGAGTTCCGGCCGTGAGTCGCAGCGAGCGGGCCCGCCTCGCCGCCGTCGTCTTCGTCGTCCTCTTCACCCAGCTCCTGGTCTACCCCGGCGTCGACGAACTCGTCGCGGCGCTCGGCGCCGAACCGACCATCGACGCCGGCGGCGCCTTCCTCGCGGTCCAGCTCGTCGCCTTCGTGCTGTTCTCCGCCGTCTGGGGCGCCGTCTCCGACCGCGCGGGCCGCCGCGTCCCGTTCATCGGCGCCGGCGCCCTCGGCGGCGCGGCCGCGTACCTCGCCATCGTCGCCGCCGTCCGTACCGGTACGGGCGGCTTCGCGCTGGCGCTCGCGCTCCGGTTCGTCGAGGGCGCGTTCACCATCGGCGCCTTCTCGCTCGCCATCACGATGCTGATGGACCTCGAGGGCGGCCACGGCCGCAACATGGGCGCCGCCGGCATCGCCATCGGCGCCGGCGCCGCGCTCGGTGCCCCGGTCGGCGGCCAGCTGTACGCGATCGGCCCGCTGGCGCCGCTCGTCGCCTCCGCCGGCCTGCTCGTCGCCGTCGCCGCCGTCACCGCGACCGTGCCGGACCGCGCGCCGACCCGCGACGGCGGGCTCCGCGAGGTCCTGGCGGGGCTGGGACGGACGCCCGAGCTGCTCGTCCCCTACGCGTTCGGGTTCGCCGACCGCTTCACCGCCGGGTTCTTCGGGCTCGTCGGCACGTTCTACCTCCGGGAGACGTTCGGGCTCGACCCCGCCGCGACCGGGCTCGTGCTCGCGTGCTTCTTCGCCCCGTTCGCGCTGCTGCAGTACCCGCTCGGCGCGCTCTCGGACCGCGTCGGCCGCGTCGTTCCCATCGTCGCCGGCTCGGTCGGCTACGGGCTCGGCATCGTCGGCGTCGGCCTGGCGCCGTCCGTCCCGGTCGCCGCCGCCGGGATGGCCGTCGTCGGCGTCCTCGGCGCCCTGGTCGCGCCCGCGACGATGGCGCTCGTCACCGACATGGCCGCCGCCGACGAGCGCGGCGCCGCCATGGGCGGCTTCAACATCTTCGGCAGCCTCGGGTTCCTCGGCGGCATCCTCGTCGGCCGCGCCGTCGCATCCAGTTTCGGCTTCCTCCCCGCCTTCCTGGTGGCCGGCGGCCTGGAGGCCGGCATCGTCCTCGTCACCCTGCCGGTGCTGATCCGGATCGTGCCGGACCCGACCGACACGTTCGGCCAGCGGTCCTGAACCCGTCGGCTCGCGGCCCGACCGCCGCCAGCAGGCCCCGACACGACGGGCCGCGACGGACCGGACGGCTCGATACCCCGGATACCGCCGTATCAAAACGCCCTTGCCCCAGCGCCGCGACGGGACGTCCACCAGGTGATTCGGTGACCGAGAAACGCGAGTACACGGGCGACTACCCCGACAAGACGCTGTACCTTCCCGGTCCGACGGAGGTCCGCGAGGACGTCATCGAGGCGATGTGCGAGCCGATGTTCGGCCATCGCATGGACCGGATGACCGACCTCTACACGACCATCATCGAGGACACCAAGACGTTCCTCGACACCGACCACGACGTCGTCGTCCTCACGGCCTCCGGCACCGAGTTCTGGGAGGCCACCACGCTCAACCTCGTCGAGGACCGGATGCTCGTCCCGACCGCCGGCGCGTTCAGCGAACGCCAGGCCAACGTCGCCGAACGGCTCGGCACGAACGTCGACCGCATCGAGTACGACTGGGGCCGGGCCGTCAACCCCGGGGACGTCCGCGACGCCCTCGAGTCCAGCGACGGGGGCTACGACGCCGTCGGCGTCGTGATGAACGAGACCTCCACGGGCGTCCGCAACCCGGTCGAGGAGATCGGGGACCTCCTCGACGACTACCCGGACACCTACTTCGTCGTCGACGCCATCTCCTGTCTCGGCGGCGACTACATCGACCTCGAGGCCCACAACGTCGACGCCATCTTCACCTCCACCCAGAAGGCCTTCGCGATGCCGCCCGGCCTCGCCGTCTGCGCCGTCAGCGACGCCGCCTACGAGCGCGAACTCGACAAGGACTCCGCCTCGTGGTACGGCGGCTTCCAGCGGTGCCTGGACTACTACGACCGCAAGGGCCAGACCCACTCCACGCCGGCCATCCCCATCATGCTCGCCTACCGCAAGCAGATGAAGCACATGCTCGCGGAGGGCCACCAGGCTCGCGACGAGCGCCACCGGGAGATGGCCGAGTACACCCGCGAGTGGGCCCGCAAGCACTTCGACCTCTACCCCGAGGCGGGCTACGAGTCCCGGACCGTCACCTGTGTCGAGAACACCCGCGGGATCGACGTCGCCGACACCGTCGAGACCGTCTCCGAGGAGTACGACATGGTGTTCTCCAGCGGGTACGGCGACATCGGCGATGAGTCGTTCCGCATCGGTCACATGGGCGAACACGACGTCGAGAGCATCCGCGCGCTGACCGACGCAATCGAGGACGTCGCGGGACTGTAGGCGCGCGCCGGTCCCCTCGACGTCGCCACCGTATCGCCCGATTTTTGTCGCGGGCACGCGAGGGACCCCACAATGGAGCCGCCGGATGACAACCCATACGTCCGGGACCCGTCGCTGGAGTTCGACCCCGTCGAGGACCTCGACGAGGACTCGGCTCGCGAGCAGGTCGAGCAGCTGCGGGCCGCGATCCGGTACCACGACCACCGCTACTACCAGGCGGCCGACCCGGTCATCTCCGACCGCGCCTACGACGTCCTGTTCGACCGCTTGGAGACCCTCGAGGACGCCTTCGATCTGCACTCCGAGACCAGCCCGACCCAGCGGGTCGGCGGGGAACCCATCGACGAGCTCGAGACCGTCGAGCACGCCACTCCGATGCTGTCGATCGACTCGGCCGTCGAGGAATCGGCCGTCAGGGAGTTCGACGAGCGCGTCCGCGACCGGCTCGCCGACGCCGACGACGACGGGCCCGTCGAGTACATCTGTGAGCCGAAGTTCGACGGGCTCTCCGTCGAACTCGTCTACGAGGACGGCGACCTCGAGCGGGCCGCGACCCGCGGGGACGGGACGGAGGGCGACGACGTCACCGCGAACGTCCGGACGATCCGGTCCGTGCCGCTGGAACTCACGGGTGACCACCCCGCGTTCCTGGCCCTCCGCGGGGAGGTGTTCATGCCGAAGGCCGCCTTCCAGGCCTACAACCGCGAGCGTATCGAGCGCGGCGAGGACCCCTTCGCGAACCCGCGGAACGCCGCCGCCGGGACGCTCCGGCAGCTGGACCCCGCCGTGACCGCCGAACGGCCGCTCGACTGCTTCGTCTTCGACGTGCTGGACGACGGCGGCTACGGGTTCGACACCCGCATCGAGGAACACGAGACGGTCGAGTCGTGGGGGTTCCACGTCGACGAGCACACGCGACTCGTCGACGACATCGACGACGCCATCGCGTTCCGCGAGGAGATGTTGGCACGGCGCGACAACCTCGATTACGAGGTCGACGGCATCGTCATCAAGCTCGACCGGAAGGACGCCTGCGAGACCCTCGGAACGACCGCGCGGGCGCCGCGGTGGGCGTTCGCATACAAGTTCCCCGCACGGAGCGAGGAGACGACGGTCCGGGACGTCGTCGTCCAGGTCGGCCGGACCGGTCGACTGACGCCGGTCGCGCTGCTGGACCCCGTCGAGGTCTCGGGGGTCGAGGTCTCGCGGGCGACGCTGCACAACCCCGACCAGATCGAGGAGCTCGGGGTCGACGTCGGCGACCGCGTCCGGCTCAAACGCGCCGGCGACGTCATCCCGTACATCGAGGAGGTCGTCGAGTCCGACGGCGAGGGTCACTTCGAGTTCCCGGACCACTGTCCGGTCTGTGACAGCCCCGTCGAGCGCGACGGCCCGATGGCGTTCTGTACCGGCGGCGTCGCCTGTCCGGCCCAGCTCCGGCGCGCCGTCCAGCACTACGCCTCCCGGACCGGCCTCGACATCGAGGGCCTCGGCGAGAAGGCCGTCGACCAGCTCCTCGAGGAGGACGTCATCGCGGAACTTCCGGACCTCTACGACCTGGCCGTCGAGGACCTCGCGTCGCTCGACGGGTGGGGCGAGACCAGTGCCGAGAACCTCCTCGCGGAACTGGAGGCCTCCAAGGAGCCGCCGCTGTCGGACTTCCTCTCGGCGCTCGGCGTCCCCGAGGTCGGCCCGACGACCGCGGCCGACCTCGCGCGGCACTTCGGGACGCTGGACGCCGTGATGGCCGCCTCGCCCGAGGAGTTACGGGCGGTCGAGGGCATCGGCCCGCGGGTGGCCGAGGAGATACACGAGTTCTTCGACAGCGAGCGGAACCGCGCGGTCGTCGAGGCGCTCCGCGAGCGGGGCGTCGATCCGGAGCCGGCCGAGTCGGCGGGCGACGCCCTCTCGGGCCTGACGTTCGTGTTCACCGGGGTGCTGGACGGCCGGACGCGCGAGGAGGCTCAAGAGCTGGTCGAGGCCAACGGCGGGTCGGCCACCTCGAGCGTCTCCGGCAACACCGACTACCTCGTCGTCGGCGACAACCCTGGCCGGTCGAAGCGGGACGACGCCGAGGCGAACGACGTCCCGACCATCGATGAGGCCGAGTTCGAGGCGCTGCTGGCGGACCGGGGCGTCGACGTGTAGCGAACAGGTGGAACGGCCGCACCGGCGCCCGCGTTCCACGCTCCGGCCTCGGCGGGGCGCCGGCCATCCTCAGGTCACGGCGGGGGTGGTCCTGTGCCGGTACTTGAATCCTCGGCCCAGCGTGCGGGCGCCCGGACGGCTGACTACCACACGTACCTTTGCGGGCGGCAACCGCTCCGACTCGAACCCCCGACTCGCCCTTCCCGGGTAAACCTTCCCCGACCGCTCGAAAACACACCTTCGACTTCACCCGGTTATACTTTCACTGAGCTGTTAACGATCATTTATGTACCGGGCGGCCGCACCTCCGTCCATGGCAGCAACGGCAGACCTAGAAGACCTGTCGGGCGTCGGCCCGGCGACCGCCGAGAAGCTCCGAGAGAACGGGTTCGACTCCTACCAGAGCATCGCCGTGGCGAGCCCCGGCGAGCTGTCGAACACCGCCGACGTGGGGGAGTCCAGCGCGCACGACATCATCGAGGCCGCCCGCGAGGCCGCCGACGTCGGGGGCTTCGAGACCGGGACGGACGTCCTCGAGCGCCGCGAACAGATCGGGAAACTCGAGTTCCTCGTCCCGGAACTCGACGAGATGCTCGCCGGCGGCGTCGAGACACAGTCCATCACCGAGGTGTACGGCGAGTTCGGCGCCGGGAAGTCGCAGGTGACCCACCAGCTCGCGATCAACGTCCAGCTTCCCGACGAACAAGGTGGGCTCCACGGCCGTGCCGTCTTCGTCGACAGCGAGGACACGTTCCGGCCCGAGCGCATCGACGAGATGGTCAAGGGCCTCCCGGACGACGTCATCGAGGCCACGATGGCCGAACGGGAGATCGAGGGCGACGCCGACGACGATGAGGCGCTGGACGAGCTCGTCCAGACGTTCCTCGACAGGATCCACGTCGCGAAGGCGTTCAACTCCGACCACCAGATCCTGCTGGCCGAGAAGGCCCAGGAGATCGCCGCCGAGTACGAGGACGACGACTACCCCGTCCGGCTGCTCTGCGTCGACTCCCTGACCGCGCACTTCCGCGCGGAGTACGTCGGCCGCGGCGAACTCGCCGACCGCCAGCAGAAGCTCAACAAGCACCTCCACGACATCGACCGCGTCGGCAACCTCTACAACGCCGCCGTCGTCGTCACCAACCAGGTGCAGTCGAACCCCGACGCCTTCTTCGGCGACCCGACGAAGCCCATCGGCGGCAACATCCTCGGCCACAAGTCCACGTTCCGGATGTACCTCCGGAAGTCCAAGCAGGACAAGCGCATCGTCAAGCTCGTCGACGCCCCGAACCTGCCCGATGGCGAGTCCGTGATGCGCGTGCAGGGCGAGGGCCTGAAGCCCGAGTAGGGCGTCGATCCGGCTCGGAGGTATCGCCGGCGCCCTCATCGGGGTGGGTAGCTACAAGGGCCAGCGTGCTGAAGCGGGGACGATGCAGGCCCAGCTCACGGAGGCGTTCGTCCGGGTCGTCGGGAGCGACCCCGTGCTCCAGGCGCTGGCCGGCGGCGTGGTCATCGCGCTGTTGAACCTCTTCGGCGCCTCCCTGGTGCTCGTCTGGCGGGACCCCGCAGAGCGCTCGCTCGACGCGATGCTCGGGTTCGCCGCGGGGGTGATGCTCGCGGCCGCGTTCACGAGCCTCATCATCCCCGGGATCGAGCAGTACTCCGGCGGCAACCCGATCCCGACGCTCGTCGGCGTCGCGCTGGGCGCGCTGTTCCTCGATCGCGCCGACGGCCTGGTGCCGCACGCCCACTACCTCCTGACCGGCAGCCGGCGGACCGACGCCGCCGACCCCGGCGAGACGCTGCCGGTCGACGACGAGAAGCTGGCCGGCGTGGTGCTGTTCATCCTCGCCATCACGCTCCACAACATGCCCGAGGGCCTGGCGGTCGGTGTCGGGTTCGGCGCCGCGGCCGGCGATCCCGCAGGGATCGGCAGCGCCCTGGCATTGATGCTCGCAATCGGCATCCAGAACGTCCCCGAGGGCCTCGCCGTCTCGGTCGCCGCGATCAACGCCGGGCTGGACCGCCGACTGTACGCCGCCGTCGCCGGGGTTCGCGCGGGCGTCGTCGAGATCCCGCTGGCGGTACTGGGCGCGGTGGCCGTCGCGACGGTCGAGCCGCTGCTCCCGTACGCGATGGGCTTCGCCGCCGGTGCCATGCTGTTCGTCATCTCCGACGAAATCATCCCGGAGACCCACCGGAGCGGCTACGAACGGGTGGCGACGCTCGGGCTGATGGCCGGCGTCATCGTCATGCTGTATCTCGACATCGCGCTCGCCGGCTGAGCGTCGCGGGCCGGGCGGGAGCGGCCGATACCGACCGGCGGGCGACACGGTGCGGAAGAGCCCGTGCCGGCGTCAGTCGGCCAGGTACGCGAAGGCGACGCCGAGCACCAGCCCGTAAACGACGTGCCACGCGATGGACGACGCGGTGATGTAGGGGATGCCGCCGGCGTCCAGATCCAGGGCGACCGCCCAGATGGGGAGGACGATGCCGGCGCCGACGACGGCGAGGACGAGCCCGTAGCCGAGGCCGGCGACCGCGGATCGCCGGCGACCCCTGGTCGCCTTCTTCAGCCGGGGGTCGGCGAGCGCAACGGCGAAGACGACGCCGAAGACGGCCCCGTGGACCGCGTGGGCGACCATCCCGGCGACCGGCTCGCCGGCCTGTCCGTAGAGGCCCGCGACGGTCGCGAACAGCTCGCCGCTCGTGGCCAGGATCACGAAACCCATCGCGACCGTCGCGACCGTGCCGGCGACGGCGCCGGCGATCCACTCGACGTCCGCGGCGAGCTCGGCGGCGGTCTCGGTCGGCTTCGGCGGCTCCCCTCTCGGCCCGTCGGGCGGATCCGTCCGAACCATGTCGGACCTAGTCGTTCCAGCCTGAAAACATGTCGTGTCGAGAAGGTCCGAATCGGGCGAGCGGCCGCCGGTGCTCCCCCGAGCCACCACGGGTGTGCCGACGCTGCGACGGTGTCCGGGGATCAGAGGACGTGTTCGGTGTCGTAGGATCCGAGCACCCGGACCCACCCGTTCTCGGCGATGTCCCGGAGCTCGTCGACGGCCGCCTTCGCGCGCTCCTCGTACAGCCCCGCCGCGAAGTCGAGGTGGAAGACGTAGTCGCCGAGCCGCTCGCCGCTGGGACGGGACTCGACGCGGGTGAGGTTGACGTCGCGGTCGGCGAACGGTTCCAGCATCTCGAGGAGCAGGCCCGGGTAGTTGGTGTTGGGGTAGACGACGACGCTGGTCTTCCCGCCGGCGTCGTCCCGCTCGGTCTCCGGGGCGAGCACGACGAAGCGGGTGGCGTTGGAGGTGCTGTCCTGGATGTCCGTGGCGAGCACCTGGAGGTCCTCGCCGGCCGTCGCCGGGTGCCCGACGGCCGCGACGGTCTCGTCCTCGCGGGCGCGCTCGACGCCGCGGGCGGTCGAGGCGACGGCCTCGGTGCCCGCGCTCGGGTACTCGCGAGAGAGGTACTCCCGGCACTGCGCCAGCGCCTGCGGGTGGCTGACCACGACGTCGAACTCGCCTGCCCGGGCGAGCAGCGCGTGCTGGATCGGCGTGACGATCTCGCGGACGACGGCGACGTTCCGGTCGGCCAGGGCGTCCAGGGACTCGGTCACCGAGCCCTCGATGCTGTTCTCGATCGGGACGACGCCGCGCTCGTACTCGCCGCCGGCGACGCCCTCGACGATGCTGGTCACCGACTCGACGAAGTCGATGTCGTCGGCGATCGCGGTCGTCGCGCGGTGGGAGTAGGTCCCCTCGGGACCGAGCGTCAGGGCCTTCATCGCCCGGCCGTAGACGGGGCGGCGCCAAAAGGGCGTGGGTTCGCGGGTGCACCGCCACACGGCATTATTGGGCCCGCGGCACGGGTCGAACGGCACGGAACGGGTCGGCGTCGGATCCCTCGACGCGACGACGGTCGGTGGCGTCGAGCGACGACGGCCCGGCGAGGCCCCGGGCGCCGAAGCCGTGGCCATCAACCGGGACAGTATGGCGCCGGGCGAACGGATCGCCGGCCTCACGCCCCCACCGACCAGGAGGAGGGGTTCGTCGTCCTCGAGGGCGAGGCGGCCTTCGAGACGCTGGACGGCCGGGCACCCGTCGCAGACGACGAGGTGATCCGGTTCCCGCCCGGCGCGTTCCGGTCCCGCACGAATCCCGGGACCGGCGGTCCGAACCCGGGAGACGTGGTCGTGATCGCGCTCGACGCGCCGGCGGACGGCGGCGACGTGCGCGTCCCGGTCCGGTGGTCCGCCCGCGGGACCGGCGAGCGTCGGCTCGAGTTTTCGGACGGCGATGAACGCCTGGTCCGTCCCGACTGCGAGGCGGCGACCACGCCCGAGTGTCCGGACTGCGGCGGCGACGCGCTACGTGTGGTGCTGACGACGGACGGCCCGTCGAGCAGTGTCGGGACTGCGGAACGACGACTCCGGCACGCTGACCCACGGTTCGCGTCGGCCCCGCCAACGGCGCGTTTATCTCCCGCCCGGGCCAAATTCCGGTATGCGACGCGATCGCGCCGTCCGTGTCAGCCTCGTCGTGGGCCTGGTCGGCGCCGTCGTCGGTGCCGGGTACGGCGTCGCGACCGGCGCGATCCCGGACTCGACCGGGGCGGGCATCCCCGGTGTCTCGCTGTTCCTCGCCGTCGCGCTACTCTCGGTCCCGTTCGCCATCGCGGCCGGGACCGCCCTCCTCGCGCTGCGCCATCGGGTCCTGTCGCCGATGGTCGCCGTCGCCGCGTTCCTGGTCGCGGCGGTTGCCGTCGTCCCCGCCCTCCAGGGCTGGCACTCCGGACAGGTCGTGGTCGGCGGCCTCGTCCTCGGGCCGATCCTCGCCGTGGTGGCGCTGGCGGAGACGCTCGTCCGGGCGCGACTCGGCCGCCTCGCCGCTCCGCCGTCACCCGACGCCTGGCGGGCGCTCTCGGTGGGTGTCATGGCGGCGCTCGTCTACCTCGGCGTGTTCGCCGTCCGCGCCGTCCTCCCGCTGTGGCGCATCGACACCGGCGCGCCCTCGCGGGTGCCGCCCGCTCTCGACCTCGCGGTCACGCTCGTGTACGTCCTGGGTGCCGCGCTGGTGCTGGTGGGACTGCCGGTGGCGCTCAACCGCCGGTACGGACTGCTGGCGCCCGGTGTCGGGATGCTCGGGTTCCTGGCGGTCGACCTGGCGTTCGTCCAGCCCGCGGTCGCCGGGGGCTCGGAGCTGGTCGTCGCGCTCCTCCTCGGCGTCTGGCCGACGCTCGCGGTTCTGCTCGCGGCCGTCGGTGCCCTCGAGTGGTGGCTTCGCGCCCGTCGCGGCGAGTACGACGAGAACGAGGGCGAGGAAGGTGGCGGCGACGGGGGCCCGACCGTGGAGGCTGGGCTGTTCGGCGACCGGGTGTAGCACGACCCCCGGCCCCCGGCGCGCCGCACGGTATTGCAGGTGTGGGTAGCCTGAAGATGCTGGGCCGGCATCCACGACCATGGCAGACGAGCCCCACCCGCAGTTGCAGCCCATCCTCGAGATGCTCCAGGAGACCCCGAACCTGGAGGACGTCGGCGTCGAGACGGCCCGCGAGCTGTTCGACGCCACCGCGACGTTCACCGAGGACCACGAGGTCCACGAGCAGTACGACACCACGGTCGATGGCGCCGACGGCGAGCTGGCCGCCCGCGTCTACCGGCCCGGCGAAGGCGACCGGCCCGTGCTGGTGTACTTCCACGGCGGCGGGTTCGTGGTCGGCGGCCTGGACACCCACGACAACGTCTGTCAGCGGCTCGCGACCGAGAGCGGCTGGACCGTCGTCTCCGTCGACTACCGGCTGGCCCCCGAGCACCCGTTCCCCGCGGCGCTGGAGGACGCCTACACCGCCCTCGAGTGGGTCGTCGAGCACCCCTCGGCGGTCGGCGGCGACGGGACGGTGGCGGTCGGCGGCGACAGCGCCGGCGCGAACCTCTCGGCCGGCGTCTCGCTCATGGCGCGGGACGTTGGCCGGGACGTGGCCGGCGACGCGACCGGGCCCGACATCGCCCACCAGCTGCTCTACTACCCCGTGTGTGGGTCGCCGTTCGAGGAGTACCCGAGCCGGGAGGAGAACGCCGAGGGCTACTTCCTCGAGCGGGACACCATGGAGTGGTTCGACGCCCAGTACGTCCGGAGCCCCGTCCACCACCGCAACGAGTACCTCGCGCCGCTGCTCTGCGAGGACCTCTCGAACCTCCCGCCGGCGACCGTCGTCACCGCCGGCTTCGACCCGCTCCGGGACGAGGGCGACGCCTACGCCGAGGCGCTGGAGGCCGACGGCGTCGAGGTGTTCCACGCGCAGTACGAGGCGATGATCCACGGGTTCGTCAGCTTCACGGGGATGGTCGAGGCCGCCGACGACGCCGTCCGGGTCGCCGCTTCCGGGCTCGACGCCGCGCGGTAGCGCTGGCGCCGGCGAGCGGGCCGACCACGCCACGGTCTCGATATCCGGCAACGGATCCGGTGGACCTGGCCACGGCCCGATGGACCCGCGCTCGCTCGTCCCGGGGATCGATGCGGGGCCCGGCCACGGCCCCGTCGATCGCGGCACCCATCGCGCTCCCGGACGGGTCGTGTGACCGCGGCCAAATAGTGAAGACCCTGTGGCGTGCTGGATACGACGACGGAGGGGAGGACCGATGGCACTGACACACCGACCCGCCGCGATAGGGGGCCGTGGGGATGAGCGACGCTGACCCGCGCTGTCCGGAGTGCGGCGGCCCGATCGGGCGGACCGCGACCTACTGCATGCACTGCTCGGCCGACCTGACCGACGAGCAGGCGGCCGCCGACGCGGACGGGGACGGCGCCTGGGACGACGCCGGCAGCGACGACGCGGCTTCCGGCGACGCGACGAGCGGCGACGCCGACGTCCCGTGGGTCGAGGCCGACGACGGCGGGGCCGAGGCCGACCCGGATCCGGCGTGGGGTCCCGACTCGGGGACGGCCACGGGCGCCGATGCGGCGGGCAGCGACACCACGGGCTCGGGGGCCTCGGCCGGTGGCGGGGAGCCGACGCTCGACCCGGACGGCCTCGTCGACAACTCCCTGACCGCGATCGTCGGCATCGCCGGCGGCCTCTTCGTCGGCGTCGTGGGCACCATCGCGTTGCTGATCATCACCGGGAGCGCCTGGGGCTTCCTGCTCGGCGTCCTCGCGTGGCTCGGGTCGACCGTCTACCTCGTCCGGCGGCGGACCGTCCAGGGCGCCGTCGCAAAGAGCGGCTACGCCGTCGCCGCCGTCCTCCTGGCGCTCCCGCTCGTCGCCTTCAGTCCGATCGCCGACGTCGACGGCGGGCTGACCGGCCGCGTCACGTTCTTCGTCGGGAGCCTCCTCGCGGTCGCGGTACCCGCTGGGTTCGCGGCCGGCCTCGGCTACCTCGCCTCCCGCTTCGTCCCGGAGGACGCCGGGGAGGGAGCGACCTGAGTCGGGCCGGTCGCGTCGGTCCGCCGTCGCCATCGACTCCGGTCCCCGTCGGCCGACGACGCCCTTTTGTCCCGCACCGATAATCCGTCCACGTGCGGCTGCTCGCGACGACGAACGGCGGGCTCGAGTCCGTGGCCAGCGACGAGCTCGCCGACCTCGTGGCCGCCGACGCCGACCGCCACCACCGCGGCGTCGTCGCCTTCGACGGCACCGAGACCGACGTCCACGAGTTGCACCACCGCTCGCGGACCTGCCACCGCGTCCTCGAGGTCCTCGTCGACGGCCGCGTGACCGATCTCGCGGACGCCTACGACCTGACGCGGACGGTCGACCTCGCGGGCCACCTCCCCGACGCGCCGTTCGGCGTGGTCGGGACCCGCCACGGGAGCCACGAGTTCACGAGCGTCGACGTCGCCGACCGGGTCGGCCAGGCCGTCATCGACGGCTACCGCGCCGCGACCGGCACGCGGCTCCCCGTGGACCTCGACGACCCGACGGTCCGGCTGGAGGCCTACCTCTACGACGACCGGTTCACGCTGGCGGTCGATCTGACCGGCGACTCACTGCACAAGCGCCCGTACCGGGTCTGCGAGCACGACGCGCCGCTCCGGGCCACGCTGGCGTACTCGATGCTCGCACTCGCCGACTACGGGGCCGGCGACCGCCTGGTCGACCCCATGGCCGGGTCGGCGACCATCCCGATCGAGGCCGCGCTGGCGGCGACCGACCGGCCGCCCAGGCCCGATCTCGAGCCCGCCTTCGCCGCACTCCCCGGCTACGACGTCGATCTGTTCCGCGAGCGCCGTGCGGCCCACGACCCGCCGGTCCCGAATGAGGGCCTCGAGCTGGAGGCGCGGGATCGCCGCGAGAAGTGGCGCCGCTGTGCCCGGGTCAACGTCGAGGCGGCCGGCGTCGAGGACGCCATCGACGTCGTCGACGCGGACGCCCGCGACGCCGCGCTCGCGGCCGACTGCGTGGTCACGAACCTCCCGTTCGGCATCCGGGTCGACGAGGACCTCCGGGCCCTCTACGACGCGTTCGCCGACCGGGTCCGGGCGGGCTCGGTCGATCGGTTGGTCGCGCTCACGACCAAGCCCGGGCTGCTGCCGCTCGACCCCGTCGAGCGCTACGACATCCCGTACGGCCGGATCGACACCACCATCGTCGTCTGGGCGCCGTGACGTCGCCGGATACCGCCCCCGGACTGGACGTCCGTCCGCAACGATTGCCGCACGCCGGTATCTTTATGAACAATCGTGTAATACGAGGGTGTATGCGGAACGGTCTAGGCGTGTGCGGCCCGCCGCTCGCCCTCGTCGTAGGTGTATCTCCCTGATTCTCGCACCGACCGCACCGACGACGACCACCGACCGACCACACCCCATGAGCACGGAACCCCCATCGACGCAGGACGCACGCGCGGCCGAGACGCCGTCCACGGAGGTCGCCGCCCGCGGCGGGACGGACCCCTGGGCGGACGAGGAGGCCACCCCGTCGAGCGCGCCGACGGGGCGGGTCCAGCGCCAGTTCGAGCCCTACTCGCTGGCCCGGCTGCGGAACCTGATGGACGACGAGAACGCCTACTGCAGCTGAGCGGCCCGCTCCTCGCCGTCCGTCGGCAGGTCGGCCATCAGCACGACCGCGTCCCCGTCGACGACCACCTCGCCGTCGCCGTCGTAGACCGTGGTCGCGAGTTCGAACTTGTCGCCGCCGAGATCGGCCACCACCTCGCAGACGGCCGTCGCCGACTCGCCGACGCCGACCGGGCCGAGGAACCGGAGGTCCTGGGAGAGGTAGATGGTCAGGCCCGGCAGCCTGGCGAGGGCGGCGCTGACGAGGCCGGCCGTGAGGAGGCCGTGGGCGATGCGGCCGCCGAACCGGGTCCGCTCGGCGAACGCGGCCTCGAGGTGGAGGCGGTTCGTGTCGCCGGTCGCGTCGGCGAACGCCCGGACGTCGGCCTCCGAGATGACCTTGCCGAACCGGACGACGTCCCCGACCGACACGGGCGCGTCCCCGTGCTGTTCGAACGTCCAGTCGGGGTCGTCGTACGTGGTCGAGTCGGTGGTCGACCCGAGGGCCACCACCCGCTCGGCCCACCCGCCCGACCGGCGCAGGAGGTGCGGGAGGTAGTACGAGAGGTCCGTCGTCGAGACGACCCCGACCAGCGCGCCGTCCTCGCAGACCGGGAGGCGCCGGACGCCGCCGTCGGCCAGCAGTCTCGCTGCCGCCTCGAGGTCGGCGTCGGGCGTCGTGGTGGTCGGGTCGGCGGTCATGACGTCCCGGACCGACAGCGCCGCCGGGTCGCCGCGGGCGACCACGTCCACCACGTCGGACTCGGTGAGGATCCCGATCGGGCGACCGTCCTCGAGGACCACGAGCGAGCCGCCGTCGGTCGTCGACAGCCGACCGGCCGCCTCGGTCACGGACGCGTCGGGCGCGACCGTCTCGACGGGTGTCGTCATCACGTCCGCGACCGTCAGGGGAACGAGCATACGGACGGTACGGGGCGGTCCCGCAAGAGCCTGCCCCGGCGGCCGAAGGTATTAGCGACTCGCGCCCTTCCGTCCGGTATGGACCGGCCCGCGTGGCTGCGGGCGCCGCACCCCCGCGTGCTCGACGGCTCGCTACTCGTCGGCGTGGGCTTCGTCCTCGCCACCGGCCTCGTCAGCCTCTACTCCGGGCGGCCGAGCCGCGCCTGGGTGTTCGTGTTCCACGGCGTCGGCGGCCTCGTGCTCGCCGGCCTCGTCGGCCTCAAGCTCCGGCGGGTCCGCCACCGGGTCGGCGGCGCCCGCGAGAGCGCCGTCGTCGCCCTCTCGGTCGTGCTGGCGGTCGTCACGGTCGGCGCCGTCGCCTCCGGCGTCGCGTGGGTCTTCGGCGCCGCCCTCGACCTCGGGCCCTGGGGCCTGCTCAACCTCCACGTCGGCCTCGGGCTGCTCGCCGCCGGCCTGCTGGCCGTCCACCTCGTCTCCCGCTTCCGGCTCCCGGACCGCACCGACCTCGCGGGCCGCCGGGACGCCCTCCGCTACGCCGCCGGGGTCCTGGCCGGCGCCGCGGTCTACCGCGCCCAGTCGACGGTCAACGAGGCCGCCGGCACCGCCGGCGTCGACCGGCGCTTCACCGGCTCCCGGGCGGACGGGAGCGACGCGGGGAACGCGTTCCCGGTGACGAGTTGGGTGGCCGACGACCCCGCGCCCGTCGACGCCGACGACTGGACGCTCACCGTCGAGGGCGCCGTCGCGGAGCCGGTCGAACTGGGCTACCGAGAGCTCGCCGATGACGACGAACGGCGCGCCTTGCTGGACTGCACGAGCGGCTGGTACTCCGAACACGACTGGACCGGGGTCTCCGTCGCCTCCCTGTTGGACGCCGTCGACCCCGACACCGACGCCGCCTGGGTGTCGTTCCGCTCGGTCACGGGCTACCGGTGGAGCCTCCCGATCGAGGAGGCCCGCGAGGCGCTGCTGGCGACACGCGTCGACGGCGAGCGCCTCAGCCACGGGCACGGCTTCCCCCTCCGGCTGGTCGCCCCCGGCCGCCGCGGCTTCCAGTGGGTCAAGTGGGTCGAGGAACTGCGGGTGACGCGCCGCCGCGACCACACCGAGCGGCTCGCGATCTTCGTCAGCGGGCTCCGGTGACGGACCGATCGACCCACGCCACGAGCCGTCCCGGCCCTCCCGACCGGTGAAATTATCGAGCCAGCCCGGCAACTCACCGTATGCCACGGTCCACGGACGGACGGGTCGTCGTCCTCACGGGCGCCAACGGCGGGATCGGCCGCCACATGCTCGCGGCGCTGGTCGAGGACGGCTACCGGGTCGCCGGCCTGGACGTCGAGGGCGACGCCATCGAGTCCCTGGTCGACGCCTACCCGGACCGCGTCCGGTACGAGCACTGCGACGTGACCGACACCGAGGCGGTCGAATCCGCGATCGATGCCGTCCTCGACGAGTGGACCACCATCGATGTCCTCGTGAACAACGCCGGGATCGCGGGGTTCGACCGGTTCGAGGACACGTCGATCGAGGACGTGCGACGGGCGTTCGAGGTGAACTTCTTCGGCGGACAGCGGGCGATCCGCGCCGTCCTCCCGGAGATGACGCGTCGGGGCGGCGGCATCATCCACAACGTGAGTTCCGGCGCCGCGATCGGCGGCCACCCCGGCATGACGGGGTACGCCGCCTCGAAGGGCGCGGTCGGGGCGTTCGCCCGCTCGCTCCGCATCGAGCTCCGGCACACCGACATCGCCGTCACGCTGATGCAGCCCCCGATGACGGCGACCCGGATGACGGCCGAACTCGGCTACCCGTCGTGGCTGCTCAACGACCCCGCCGACGTCGGCCGGAAACTCGCGGGGAAGATCGAGTCGACCGACCCGGTCGTCTACGCGGACCTGCAGACCAGGGTCGGCCTCGCGCTCGTGCGCCGGGTCCCGTGGCTCTGGCGCGCGGCGACCGACCGCCTGGTCGACCTGCCGGACTAACGACCAGTCGACCGGAGTGGACGGTCACTCGACGTCGACTGCCGGGGACAGTCACTCGACGTCGACCGGCCGGCCGTCCTCCGTCGGCGGCGCGACGTGGTCGACGTACGCCTCGACGTCCGGCTCCGTTACCCGGACGCGGACGTGGAGGTCGCCGAGCTCGCTGTCCTCGCCGACGGCGAAGTTGACGACGCCCTCGAAGGCCGCCTGCTTCTTCAGCCGGAAGCCGAAGGTGTCGCCCGCCTGTCCCGAGAAGAAGGCCCCGCGGGCCGTATCGAGGATGGCCTGCTCGTGGAGCCGCTCGGAGAACGCCTCCATCGAGTGGCCGGTCGCGACGAGTTCGCCGGGGTGGGACTCGATCTCGGCCTCGGGGAACAGGTTGTGGATGGCGTCGGCGACGCGGTCGGTGACCTCGGTGTCGTTGACCGGCGCCGTGACCTGGACGTCGACGCTGTAGATCACGACAGCACCTCCCGGGCGCGCTCGCGGAACGCATCGAGCGTCCCGGTGTTCTCGATGGTGACGTCCGCGCGCTCCATCGCCTCGCCGAGCCCGAACCCGAGCTCGCGCTCGTCCCGGTCGGCCAGCCGCTCGCCGTCCTCGCCGACCTCGTCACGGCCGCGCTCGCCCACCCGCTCCCGGCGGAGTTCGAACGGCGCCTCGATGCTCACCAGCAGGAAGTCCTCGCCGAACTCCTCCCGGAAGACCTCGACCTCGACGTCCGACCGGATGCCGTCGACCAGCACCGTGTCGGCGTCCTCCAGTGCCGCCTCGACGTGCGGCAGCGACGCCTCCGCGACGGCGGCCGGCCCGTTCTCCTCCCGGAGCGCCTCGGCCACCCGGCCGTGGTGCTCGGCGGGGTCGAGGCCGCGGTCGCGGCACGCCTCCCGGACGACGTCGCCCATCGTGACCACCGGGACCCCCATCTCCTCGGCAACGATGGCGAACTCGCCCTTGCCGCTGCCGGCCAGCCCGACGGTCCCGATGACGCGCATTCACCCGTGGTAGTCCGAGCGCCCGCTTAACCGTGACGTTCGGCAGCCGTCAGTCCGGTCCGCTCGCGGGTCGAGAGCGCGTACAGGAGCCCAACGACGAGGCCGAAGGCCGCCGCGTGCACCGCGGCGTCGACCGACACGTACTCGCCGACCGGCTTGCCGACCTGCGGCCCCCACCAGACCAGGAAGCCGTACACGACGCCGAGGGCGGCGCCGGTCGCGGGCCTGGATGCCGCCCGGTCGATCCGGTCGATCCGCGTCAACGCGACGTACAGGAGGCCCCACAGCACCGCGAACGGGATCAGGCCGAACAGCGGGAACAGGTCCTTGCCGCCGACCACGGTACTGTACGCGATCATCGGGATGACGCCCGCGATGCCGAGGCCCGCCCCGGTGTGCCAGGCGTCCAGCAGTCCCGCCCCGAGCCCCGGATTCGCGGTGTTCGTCGCCATGCGCCCACTCTTGCGTCTCGGCTGTTAAAGGGTGACACGGGGTCAGAAACCGATTCCGACGACCTCGATCCGCTCGTCTTTCGACGGTAACGAACGCACAGCGGTCGCTCACCCCCGTGCCCTCAACAAGCTCGACAGAAAGGTCGCTGCTCCGCAACCTCTATCCAATTCGCCCCGATACCAGCAGTCGAGGGCACGTAGCTCAGTTCGGACAGAGCGTCGGACTTCTAACCACGCCGGTGTGCCGGTGTGGGAAGCCATCCGACGGTCGTGGGTTCGAATTCCGAAAGACTCGCTTCGCTCGTCTTTCGACGTTCGCGAACGCTCCGCGTTCGCTCACTCCCACCGTGCCCTGCCGACGGATTCCTCCGCAACGTCTATCCAATCCGGTCCAGTAACACCGACGAGGGCACGTAGCTCAGTTCGGACAGAGCGTCGGACTTCTATCCATACCGGGTT
>CAZATR010000004.1:0-42544 GCA_964488035.1 uncultured Natronomonas sp. | reverse complement strand
TGCGAGCGCGCCGAGGTCGACTTCTACGGCGACCCCGACGCCGAGGACCCCGTCGCGATCGCCGAAGCGGGCTTGGAGGCGACCCAGGACGCCGACGTCCGCATCGTGGACACCTCCGGCCGTTCCGGGCTCAACGACGAACTGGTGGAGGAGCTGAAGCAGATCGAGGCCGCCGTCGAGCCCGACCGGAACCTGCTCGTGCTGGACGCCTCCATCGGGCAGAGCGCGAAGGACCAGGCGGAGGCGTTCGGCGACGCGGTCGGGATCGACGGCGTCGTCATCACGAAGCTCGACGGGACCGCGAAGGGCGGCGGCGCGCTGGCCGCGGTCGACCAGACCGACTCCTCGATCGCGTTCCTCGGGACCGGCGAGGAGGTCAAGGACATCGAGCGGTTCGAGCCCTCGGGCTTCATCTCCCGGCTGCTCGGGATGGGCGACCTCAAGCAGCTCTCCGAGCGCGTCGAGCGCGCCATGGAGGAGACCCAAGCGGAGGACGAGGACTGGAACCCCGAGGACCTGATGAAAGGGGAGTTCACCCTCAGGGACATGCGGAAGCAGATGAACGCGATGAACAAGATGGGGCCGCTCGACCAGGTGATGGACATGATCCCGGGCCTGGGCGGCGGGATCAAGGACCAGCTGCCCGACGACGCGATGGACGTCACCCAGGACCGGCTCCGGACGTTCGAGGTCATCATGGACTCGATGACCGAGGACGAACTCGAGAACCCCCGCTCGATCGGGCAGAGCCAGATCGAACGCATCGCCCGCGGCGCCGGCACCGAGGAGGACGACGTCCGGGAACTGCTGGAGCAGCACAAGATGATGAGCCGGATGATGAAGCAGTTCCAGGGCATGGGCGACGGCGACATGCAGCGGATGATGAAGCAGATGCAGGGCGGCGGCGGTGGCGGTGGCGGCGGAATGGGCGGAATGGGCCCGTTCGGCGACTGAGCGAGCGCGTCGTGTCGCGGATCACCCGGACGCCCGCCGTCGGGTGACACCCCGGCGGCACCCGGCGGCGGGGCCGGTCGGACGGGCAACGGTGGATATTTCCACGCTGCCGCACCTTCCTCCCGGTATGTACGACTTCGTCGTCGTGGGTGCCGGCCCGGCCGGCTCGCGGTTCGCTCGCTCGGCGAGCGAGCGCGGCCGCGACGTGCTCGTCCTGGAGTCCGGCGAGATCGGGCGGCCGCTGGCCTGCTCCGGCCACGTCAGCCTGGACGTCTGGGAGTTCGTCCCCGACGACGCCCGCGACGAGTTGTTCCAGAACGACATCTACGGCGCGCGGTTCCACCTCGGCGGGGCCGACAGCGAGGCCCACACGTTCTACAAGGACGAACCGGTCTCGAACGCCATCGACCGGGTCGGCCTGGACGAGACGCTCGCCGAGTGCGCCGCCGACGCCGGCGCGGCAGTCCACGACGGCCACACCGTCACCCGCGTCGACGAGGGCTCGAGCGGCGTCGAGGTGACCGCCCGCGGGCCGGACGGGACGGAGACGTTCGCGGGCCGGATGGTCGTCGGCGCCGACGGCCCGCGGTCGAAGGTCCGCGACGAAGTCGGGCTCCCGGAGCCCGACGAGTTGCTTCACGGTGTGCTGGGGTTCGATTACACCGCCGACCACCTGGAGTTCGTCGACGTCCACCTCACCATCCCGCGCTTCTTCGCGTGGCGCATCCCCCGCGGCGACGCCGGCGTCGAGTACGGCCTGGCCGTCGCGCCGGGCGACGACGCTCCGGCCCGGTTCGACGCGCTGCTTGAGGACTACGGCGTCGAGCTGGACGAGCGCTGCTCGGGCGCCATCCCCATCGGGCCACCGGACCGCACCGTCGGCCGCCGCAGCTTCCTCGTCGGCGACGCCGCCGCCCAGACGAAGCCGTTCACCGGCGGCGGCATCCTCTACGGGATGCGGGCCGCCGACGTCGCGGCCCGCGAGGTCGACCCGCGCCAGCCGGCGACGCTGGAGGACTACGAGACCGCCTGGCGCGAGGAACTCCGTCGGGACCAGCGGCTCGGCCACCTCATCCGCGCCGGCTACTCGATGCCCGGGGCCGTCCAGAAGGCCGGCCTGAAGGCGTTCAGCGGCGAGATCGGCGTCCACATGGACCGGCCGACGTCGCTGTTCTCCCGGGCGCAGCTCCGTGCGCTGCTCTCCTGGAACTGAACATCGTGGCAGTCACGGTTCCCCGGCTCGTAGCGGACCCATGAGCGCGCCGGCGACGCCGATGGAGGGCGAGTTCCGCGTCCTTCCCGGACGGAGCGACGACGAGTGGCTGTTCCTCGACGTCGAGAGCGCGGACCCGACGTACGTCCCACGGGAGCAGGCGCCCGACCTCGCCGTGGGCAACCGCGTCCGCGCGACGCTGACGTGGACCGACGGCGACCCCGCAATCGCCGAGTCGTCGGTCGAGTCCGAGACGACCGTCGCGTTCGTCGAGACGAGCGAGCCGATATTCGAGGCCGCCGAGGAGTGCTTCGAACGGGCCCGCGCCGACGGCGAGCCGATGAACTCCCAGGTGACCTACGGCACGGACAACGAGCCGAACGGCGTCGTCTACACGTTCGCCGAGCAGCCGGGGAGCCGCGACCTGCTCGCGGAGTTCCGCGACGGGGGCAAACCGCTCGAACCCCTCGTCGACCGCGCCGCGCATCCCGAGGCGGTCGAGCCACCGTTCTCGGTGTACGTCATCGACCCCGAGGCGCCGTTTCTCGTGGTCTACATCGTGCTCGAACCGGACGGCCTCCTGGACGAGACGGTTGGGGACACGTATCCGTAGAACCCGGGGACAGACCGCCCATCCTTCCTCGAAAGTCCTCGCCGGGCTCACAGTCCGGGGGAGGAACCGTTCGACGGGACGACGCGAACCGCCACCGCCTGGAAAGCCCTCGGCGCGCTCGCGGTCGAGGGCTTCGGAGGTCGGCAGTCGTTTCACCGGTTCGGTCGACGAACCCCCGCAACGTCGACCCCCGAACCGGCCGATCGGCCGTCGACACGGGACCAGCCACGGCCGCCGCTCGTCCGGCCGCTCCGGGGTCGGTCGCAGCGCCCCGAATCTATAATCGGGTGCGGCGCGTGCACGACAGGCATGGCCGGCGCGGGTGGATCGGGGAGCGAGCGGGTCAACGTCTTCGCGGTCGACGAGCTGTACCTCTTCAAGCACTACTTCGAAGGGGCGGCGGTCTTCTCGCGGCTCGAGCAGTACTACAACAACCAGGGGTACCGGTTCGAGCTCCCGCCGTCGGAGTTCAACGCGGTCCAGCGGTTCCTCTCCGAGCACGGCTACCGGCTCGAGACGGTCGAGGACCTCGTGCCGTACGTCGTGGTCGTCGAGCAGTACACCGACCACCCGGAGAACATCTTCAAGGGCTCGGTCATCCACCGCGCCGCCGACGGCCACAACTGCTTTCTGATGACCGACCGCGGGAGCGTCGCGGAGGCCGTCGAGTCGGGCGCCGCGCGGCTGGCCGAGACCGACGTCGAGAACCCCTTTTGAGCCCATCCGGCCGCCGTACCGGCCGAGCGCCGCATCCCGATCCCGATTCCCGGCTCGACCGCCACGGACCCGACCGCTCACGCCCGATTCGGCTCGGTAACCGGAGTCACTCGTGCGGTTACACTTTCACTCCGCTTTCCGGAGGTACTTGACGCTCCGGCGCCGACGGACGCGCAGGGGTCGTCCCCCTCCACGCTCCTTCCCCTTCGACGCACGCGCCCGATCGCCGCCAGCGACCGCTCGACCGACCGCGACCCGCGAATCCACGTGCAGGCGGCGGGATTCGGCCACAAGCTTTCTACGGCTCGCCGGTGCCGACACGGGTAGACGATGAACGAGAAGGGCCACGCGGTCAACGCCGTGTCGTTGTCGCTCGGCGTCGGCGTCATCCTCGAACCCTCGCTCTCGATGGACACCCTCGAGGCCATCGTCAGGGTGACGCCGCCCATCGTGCTCGGCGCGCTGTTCCCGGACCTGGACACGACGTTCGGCACCCACCGGAAGACGTTCCACAACGTCTGGGTGCTCGCCATCGCGGTCGCGTTCCCGTTCGTCTTCGGGAACCTCCACTACGTCTGGATCGGCATCGCCACCCACTACGTCCTCGACATGCTCGGGAACGTGACCGGGATGGGCGTGATCTACCCGCTACCCGGGTTCTACGACGTCCCGGTCGGCGTCGACGTCGACAGCCGGTGGGCCGATGTCGTGACGCTGGCCGTGACGGCGTTCGAACTGGCGCTGCTCGGCGCCGTGGTGGTGCTCGGCCACGGGGCCCAGCTGGCGGGTCCCGACCTCCCCGTCGCCCTCCGGACCGTGCTCGCGCTCGGGTAGCGTCTCTTCCGGGGTCGTTCACCCCTCGGGCGCCCCGGGACGAGTCACTCGTCGGGCGCCCTGGAACGGGTCACCCGTCGGGTTCCGACCGGGCGTCGTACACCCGGCCGCCGGTCTTCCGGTCGATGACGTACTCGAGCTTCTGGCTGCAGCCGCGGCAGTAGAAGGAGAAGGCGTCGTGGCCGTGGCGGACCCGGGCCCTCTCGAGGCTGTCGACCGAGATGGAGTCACATTCGGGGCAGGCGAAGCGCCACGGCTCGTCGGGACGGATCCGTTCGAAGTGCGACGGTGAGGCTTCGCGGTCGACCATTCGCTCTGGACCCGGCGCCGGCGCGGGCGTGTCCGGGGCCACGGCCGGCCCGTATATTATCCCGGTGGTCGGGCGGCCGTCCGTCCCACCGCGGAGCGACCGGCGGCCCGAGGCGCTCGGCCAGCGGCGGCTCGCGCCGTTACTCGTCGACGAGCGTCACACCGGTGATCTCGAACCGGGCGCCGCCATCGCGGCTCTCGGTGGCGACGACGTCCCAGCCGTGAGCGCGGCAGGTCTCGCGGACGCTCTGGAGGCCGATACCGAAGCCGTCCGACTTGGTGCTGTGGCCCCACTCGAAGATCACGTCCCGCTCCGTGACGGGGATGCCGGGGCCGTCGTCGGCCACGTAGAAGCCGGGCGTGGACGACAGCCGACCGACCCGGACGGCGACGTCGTCGCCGAGGTGTTCGATCGTGTTCCGGAGGAGGTTCGTGAGCAGTCGCTCCAGCAGGCTGGCGTCGGCCATGATGGTCGGTGGGTCCTCGACGGTCAGGACGGCCAGCCCGTACTCGATGTCGGTCCACACCCGCCCTGCCAGCTCGCCGACGTCGACCGGTTCCGGATCGGCGGCGAGGTCGCCGGTCCGGGCGAGTTCGAGGACGTCACCGATGATCCGCTCGATCCGGTCGAGGCTCTCGAGGACGGCCTCGAGGTCCTCGGCCTGCTGGCCGTCGAGGTCGCCGTCGAGCAGCCGCGCCCGGCCCTGCGCGACGGTCAGGGGGTTCCGGAGGTCGTGGGCGACCGTGCTGGCGAACTCCTCGAGCCGCCGGTTCTCCCGCTCGAGCGCCCGCCGGTACTCGGCGCGCTCCGTGACGTCGCGGCCGATGCCGACGCGGCCGACGACGGTCCCGTCGTCGGTGAGGCGGTCGGAGTAGAACTCGTAGGGGATCGTCTCGCCGTCGGCCGTGAGAAGCTCGAGTTCGACGCTGTCGGTGTCGCCGGTCTCGACGCGCTCGAGGTAGGCCGCCAGCTCGCCCCGGTCCTGCTCGCGAACGAATTCTGACGACGCCATGCCGAGGAGGTCGGCGTCGTCGTACCCGGTCACCGCGGCGAACGCCCGGTTCCAGGCCACCAGCCGGTCGTCGGTGTCGAAGCAGTAGAAGAGGTCGTCGACGGCGTCGAGGGCCGCCACGAGCCGCGAGGCCCCGTTCGTGAGGACGTGCTCCGGGTCCCGCATGCCGGCGACTTGTACGTCCGTAAACATAAGGCCCGGTGGTCGTCGGGTGCCGCGACGGCCGACCGGTTGGGCCACTGGGGTCACGCCGCTTTCGGTCGTCTGACGAACAGTTAAGGCCGGCTCCCGCGAACCTGCGACCACCACGGGACCGACGATGTCGAACAAGAACGAGACGGTGTCGTTCAGGATCGGCGAGGAGACGTTCGGCGACCTCCGGTCGATCGCCGACGACAGGGACCCGTCCTTGTCGTCGGTGTTCCGGGACTACGTCGACGCGTTCGTCGACCACGACGGCCAGGTCGAGGTCGTCCCCGAGCACGCCGACCGGGAGGGGACGGCCGACGACGACGGGGCGTTCCCGCTGGACGTCGAGATCCCCAGGAGCCGCGTGCGCGAACACGAGCGGATCGAACTGGAGTGCGAGCACCTCCGCGAGCAGCTCTCCGAGTACAAGCGGTACGCCGCACGGCTCGAGCAGGAACTGGCGGAGACACGCGGTCAGGAGGCCGAACTCGTCCGGCTCGAGGAGGTCGACTTCGAGTCCGGGACCTCCCCGATGATCGACTGACGCACGACGGAGCGCTATCCGCCGGCGACGGTACCGAGGACCGCCCACGAGCGCGGCTCCACCGACCGAACCGGGTATCGTGACCCCGCGGTCGCCAACAAGGCATATATCCGTGGCTCCGTAACTCCGGGTACCGAATGGCGGACGACCAACAGGGGAAGTGGATCGTCCCGACCGAAGGGGCGAAGACGCTCCCGGCGATCGAGATCCTGACCGGCCGCGGGTTCATCACCGGCAAGTCCGGCAGCGGCAAGTCCAACACCGGCAGCGTGATCGCCGAGGGCCTGCTGGAGAACAACTACAACCTCCTCATCGTCGACCCCGAGGGCGAGTACTACGGCCTGAAGGAGCGCTTCGAGATCCTCCACGTCGGCAACGACGACCTCTGTGACGTCCAGGTGTCGCCGTCGCACGCCGAACGGCTCGCCGAGATCGCCCTGGAGCGGAACATGCCGATCATCCTTGACGTCTCGGACTACCTGGACGGCGACGAGGCGAGCGAACTCATCGCGAACGTCGTCCGGGAGCTGTTCAAGAAGGAGAAGGACGCCCGCAAGCCGTTCCTGCTGGTCATCGAGGAGATGCAGGAGTACCTCCCCCAGCAGGGCGGTACCGACGAGCTGAGCGAACTGCTGGAGCGGGTCGCAAAGCGCGGCCGCAAGCGCGGCCTCGGGATGCTCGGGATGTCTCAGCGGCCCTCGTCGGTCGACAAGGACTTCATCACGCAGTGCGACTGGATGGTCTGGCATCGCCTCACCTGGCAGAACGACGTCGACGTCGTGCGGAAGGTGCTCGGCAGCGACGTCGCCGACCAGGTCGAGGACCTCGACACCGGCGAGGGCTTCTTGATGACCGACTGGGACGAGTCCGTCGAGAAGGTCCGGTTCAAGCGCAAGGAGACCCACGACGCCGGCGCAACGCCGGGCCTCGAGAGCTACGAGCGCCCGGACCTCAAGTCCGTCAGCGAGGAACTGATCCGGGACATCAAGGGCGCCGGTGCCGGGGTGCCGACGGAGCCCGACGACGGCCCCGAGCTGGACGCGGCCGACCAGGCGGCGCTGAACGACGCCGTCGAGACCGTCGAGGCCGAGGGCGCCGCCATCTCCGAACGGGACCCCACGGTCGGCGACGACGACGCCGCGGCGGGTGCCGCTGGAGCAGCCGCGACCGATGACGAGGGCGCGGCGGCGTCCGGGGGCACGACCGCCGCCTCGCTCGAGGCGGACGTCGGCGGGCAGCCGGACGCGGACCTGTCGGGTTTCGACGAGGCCGACCTCCGGGAGCGCGTCCGGGGCCTCCAGCGCCGGAACCGGGTCCTCGAGGACGAGGTCTCGGAGCTCCGCACGATCCTGGAGAACGTCGACCGCTCCGGCGGCGACGGCGCCGCCAGCCAGCAGCAGTCGACGAGTTCCGGTCAGCAGCGAACGACCGGCGGCCGGACCACCGGCGGACGGACGGTCGACAGCCGGACCGGCGGCGGCCCGACGGACCCGACGCGGCCCGTGCCGCCGGAGCCGCCGATCGACCGGGACGGCGTCGCCGGGAACATCGTCGAGTTCGTGGCGATGCTCTCGTACCTCTGGAAGTCGTTCGTCTACCGGTGTCGGCTGTTCTGGTACCGGCTCCGCCGGGACGACGCCACCGGGGCGTAGGCGTGTCGACGCCGGGCCGGGACGCCGCGGCGTCCGCGTTCCACCGTCCGAGCGGCGGCCGGTTCAGAGCGAGTCCGAGCGGTTGGCGGTGAACTCCCGCCAGTGCCGCAGCGCCCAGTAGCCGATACCGGTCGCGACGAGCGCCGCGGAGGCGAAGACGACGAGCCGGGAGAGCTCGATCGTCTCGGGGTTGTTCACCGTGAACACGACGCCCTCCGAAGCGAGGAACACCAGCACGAACGCCAGCACGCCCACGACGGTCGCCGAGGAGATGATCGTCGCGCCGCCGGCGTCGTTGATCTCGAGGAGGACGATGGTCGCGACGAAGACGAACGCCGCGACGGCGAAGTACCACTGGATCCGGCCCTCGAAGGCGCCGAGTTCGCCCGAGATGGCCGCGATGAAGCCGACGAAGCCCGCGGTGAGGAGGAGGGTGCACGCGACGATCAACGCGCTGACCTGCGCGATCACGCGCTGGGAGTCCGTGAGCGCCATGGCGTAGCGGTGTTTGGGACATCGCAAAAGTGTGACGGGCCCTAGGCAAAATGCAACCCGAACGGCCTTGGCGGGCTTGCGTGCTATTGCATGAATTGATCAAGTGGACGGGCCAACCGCAACCACCTCGAAAGCCCTCGGCCGGCTGGCGGACCTCGCTGTGAGGGATATTCTCGCTCCCTACGATCGCTCGAATAGTGCCAACACAGCGGCCGCCACCTGGGCGGTCGGCTGCGCCGACCGCCTATACCGTGGCGGCTACGCCGCCACGCAGGCCTCGCCCTTTCAGTCCACCAGGAGATTGAATGTGAGGCGTGGCGTGCGCACGTCGACCGCCTCGAGCGCCCCGCGAGCCGGGTGGCGCGACCACGGGAGCGCCGCCGACTGAGCGAGCGGCGACCAATGGGAGCCGCGAGCAGGCGGTCGACAACCGTGCACGAGGGACGCCCGCCCTCGCTACGCTCGGGCGGGCATCGGCTGGGGAGGAACGAGGCTGCGGTCGTGGTCCTGGTGGACTCGAAGGGCGAGGCCGGCTACGGGAAGCACGACGACGCAAGCACCGAGCGAACGAAGTGAGTGAGGCGCGCAGCGAGTCGCGCGACCGTAGCCGGTCGAGGGCTTCGGAGGCGGTGGTGTTGCGGTTGTCGCCATGGGAGAGCCGGTCGAGGGCTTCGGAAGGGTTGACGGGTTTTGTACGTCCCGTTTCGGCATTCACCTTGCTATCGCCCGATTCAATCGTGTTTCTTGGGGGTCGTAGCGGGATAATCCAGGACGCTATCTGCTTACAGTATCGTCCGGTCACTCCGCGGGCATGTACACGCAACTCCGTCCCTCGCCCTCGGCGTCGACGGGGTTGTAGCGTTCGAGCTTCGAGAGGTAGTGCGGCAGGTCCGCTCGGTCCGCGGGTCCTCGACCGCGTCCGCGTAGCGGTGGTAAGGTCGTCGGGCACGATCTCGCCGGCATCCCGGACGGGGTCGTACAGCTCGCGCTGGTGGGCGTCGAGCCGGTCGAGGGCCTTCCGGCGGACCTCGGCGCGGCCCTCGGGAACGGCGGGTCGAGCGGGTCGTCGGTGATGCGCTCGCGGCTCTCCCGCTCGGCGCGACGGGCGGCCGACCGGAGGACGCCGATGGCGTCGCGGGCGTTGCCGGCGGCGTCAGTACGCGTCCGCGCCGGGGACGCCGTCCCGGGCGTCGAGCCACTCGGTCCACGTCCGGGTACCGACGGCGCGGTCGGGACAGGTCGCCTCGCCGGCCCGGAAGGCGGCCGCGACGGCGCCGGGGACCGGCAGCCGGACGATGGGCCGCCGCAGCCCCAGCGCCTCCCGATACGCCTCGGCGAGCTCGCGGACGGTCAGCACCTCGGGGCCGCCGACGTCGGGGACGCGGCCGGCCGCCTCGGGGTCGACGTGCTCGACGACGGCCGCGGCGGCCTCGCCGACGTCGATGGGCTGGAGCCGGACGTCGGTCGGGAGCGGCCACACCGGGAGTCGACGCACCGCCGCGAGCAGCGCGGCGACGAACGGGTGGAACTGCGTGATGCGGACGACGGTCGACGGCACCGGACTCGACTCGATCGCCCGTTCCGCCTCGAGCTTGTGCTCGTAGTAGGAGTACGGGATCTCGTCGATGCCGACGATCGAGACGTACAGGAAGTGCTGGACGTCGAGGGCCTCGACCGCGTCGAGCAGTTTGCGGGTGCCCTCGACATCGACGGCCTCGTGGTCGCCGCGGGCGTCGCTGGCGGCGTGGACGACGACGTCGACGTCGGCCGTCCCGGTCCGGATGCCCGTGCCCTCGGCGAGGTCCATCTCGACCCACTCGACGTCGGTGTCGCCGTCGTCGCCATCCACGTCGTCCTCGACGTCGGTGCCATCGTCGCCGTCCCCGGGCGGCGCCCGGCTCGCGGCCCGCACCCCGAAGCCGGCCTCGCGCAACCGAGGGCGGAGTTCGGTGCCGAGGACGCCCGTCGCGCCCGTGAGAAGCACGCGCGTCATGACCCGGGTACAGCGGCGCGTGGGAAAGGCGTTTACCCGGCCTGCCCGGGGACCGGGTCCGAGCGCTGGCAGACGACGCTGGCCGACGTCGTCGGTGACGACGGGCGGGGCAGCGGGTCAGGCATCGGCGTCGGACAGCTCCTGGAGCCGGTCGAGGGCGGATTGCTTGGTGTTGCCGTCGACCTCGGCGCCCTCCAGCGCGCGCCTGACCTCCTCGATCGACTTGTCGTAGCGTTGCCGGTCGACCGGGGCGGGCGTCCCGTCCTTGCCGCCGTGGGCGTAGGCGTACTTGGCGGGGTCCTCGCGGGAGGCCTCGGCGTCGTAGACGAGTTCGCCAATCATCGCCAGCGCCCGCAGCGACTTCGGGCCGACGCCCTCCAGCGTGACGAGCTCCTCGTAGTCGTCGGGCTGGTACTCGTAGGCGGTCTCGAGCCGGTCGATGGCGCGCTCGGAGAGGTCGCTCAGGCGCAGTTCGTGCCGCGCGGGCATGGACAGCTCGCGGCCGGCCGTGGATGGCTCGGCGGCGGCCGTGGCGCGGCCGCCGCCGAACTGCGACAGCGAACGCTGGTCCCGGTGGGTGAGGTGCTCCTTCAGGTGGGCGGGGTCGTCCTTCACGAGATCGAGCGAGACGTCCCGGACCGGTTCGGAGGCCGACGCGGCGAGGTCGAGCACGCCGTCGCCGTCGGACTGCGAGCAGATCGCGGACTGCGGGTCGACGACGAACTCTGAGACCTCCTCGGACAGCCAGTGGTAGCGGCGGGCGAAGCTGTCGTTCATCCCCTGCTGGACGACGCACCACGCGCCGGACTCGGCGACGACCATCGTGTGGTGGTACAGCTGGTAGCTGTCCTGGAGGCAGGCGTTGTCCACGAGCGCACTCAGCTTGCTGGCGTCGACGAGCGACTCGCGCGTGCCGCCGGAGACGTCGAGCGGGCTCTCGCGGATCTCCTCGGGGGTCCGCCGCGACGTCGCCCCCTTGCCGCCGACGACCGTGACGCCGTGGCGGTGGGGCTCGAGCGCCTCCTTCAGCGCGCCCATCGTGGTCGTCGTCACGCCGGAGGAGTGCCAGTCGAACCCGAGCACGCAGCCGAACGCCTGGAACCAGTAGGGGTCGGCCAGCCGCCGCAACAGCGTCTCGCGGCCGTGCTCCTCGACGATCAGCTCCGCGATGGCGCCGCCGAGCTCCGTCATCCGGTCGAACAGCCACCGCGGCGCCGACCCGGTGTGCAGCGGGAGGTCCGCCGTCCCGTGGGATGCCATCGGGACTCGTGAGGTGGATCCAGGGTGCAAAAAGCGCTCGCCAAGCGCGGTGGAAGTGATCCGTCGCGTGCCGTGACGACGGGAGCCCGAGGTACCGGCGGGCCCGGGAGGCGGGGCATCGACCCGGACACGCTCTCTGGACGGGGTGGCGTCAGCCGAGCGGTAGGCACGGTCATCCGGCCGTCAACCGGCCCGAAACCCGGACACACGACCGCCGGGTCGCGGCGATCCCGGTGTCGAGGGGCGCGTCGAACCGGCGGTCCGACCCCGCCGATCCCTGACAAACGAAGCTACACAGTTATTAGGGATGGATGCGGAGTACTCTAGCATGACTTCGGCATCGACGGTGCTCCACGACGAGGTATCGCCGGACGAATCCGGCGAGGACGAGGGGGCCGAGGCGGCGACGGACGGCGAGGACGGCGAGGACCGGGAGAAGTCCCTCGACGACATCATCGACGCGTACGCGGAGTAAGCCCTGGGCGGGGAGCGCCCGGCCGGCGGCCCGGAGGCACCCCACGCTGCCCCCGGCGGGGAGCGCCTGGAGGCACCCCCACGCTGATGGGCACCCGTGGCGTACCGACCCGAACGACCGATGGTCGACGTCCGCGTCGGGACCTGTGGCTACCGGTACTACGACCCCGGTGAGAACCGGCAGGACGAGTACGAGAACACGCTCGCCGCCTACAGCGACGCCTTCCCCGCCGGCGAACTGAACCGGACGTTCTACGACCTCCCGCAGGTCTCGACCGCCGAGCGGTGGCGCCGGGAGGCCGTCGAGGACTTCGAGTTCGCGCTGAAGGCCTGGCAGGGCGTCACCCACCCGTGGTCGAGCCCGACCTGGAACGACCACCGCGACGGGGTCGACGACGTCGACACGGACGACCTCGGGCTGCTCCAGCCCACCGACGCCGTCCGTGACGCGTGGGTCGAGACGCGCCGGCGCACCGTTGCGCTCGAGGCCGAGGTCGTGGTGCTGCAGACGCCGCCGAGCTTCGATTGCACCGACGCCCACGAGGCCGACATGCGCGAGCTGCTCTCGACCATCGACCGTGGCGACCTGACGCTGGCCTGGGAGCCCCGCGGCGACTGGCCCGACCACCCCGACCGGATCCGCCAGATCTGCACGGACCTCGACCTCGTCCACGTGGTCGACCCGATGCGCGCCGATCCGCGGCACGACCACGGCGTCTGCTACACCCGCCTCCACGGGCTGACCGAGGACCTCCACGACTACGACTACGAGTACGGCGACGCCGAACTCGACGAGTTGGCCGACCGGCTCCAGGGGTGCGCCGAGGACCACGACCGGGTCTACTGCATGTTCAACAACTTCGCGATGTACGACGACGCCCGGGCGCTGCTGGAGCGGTTGCCGGACGGCCCCTGACCGTCCCGGCGTCGTGCGTGGCGTCGGTGCCGAGGGTCAGGACGTTGCGGCGAAGTCCGACAGCGACGACTGCATCCCGGACAGCATGTGGGACTTCCGCCGGAGGTCGGCCTTCGAGACCGGGAGTTCCGGGAGCACGCCCGCCACGGCGTCCCCGAGCGTCTCGGCCTCGCCGTGGGCGCCGTCGAAGGCGTTCCGGACGCTCTCGCGGATCTGCCAGACGCCGACCGGGGCCCAGTACTCGTCGGAGACCTCCCGGAGGACGAGCACCTTCGCCTGCCGGTCGCGGTCGGCGAGGTGCTCGAGGACGCCGAGCCGGGCGGCGTAGTAGGCGCCGGCGGTCTCCTCGACGTAGCCCGAGCGGCCCTCGAAGCCCTCGTGGGCGCTGGCCATCCAGAGGTTCCCGGTCGGGTCGGGGTTCCAGACGCTGCCCGGGGACTTCATCTCGAGGAACTCGTACTCCCACCGGCCGGGCGCGAGCACGATCCAGTAGCGGTTCCCGACGTACTCGTTGACCCACACCCGGACCTCGTCGATCGATGGGGCGTTCCGGATGCGGCCGCGGAGGTACTGGCCGACCGTGTCGTCGACGGCGGTGATCGACCACCGCGTCGGCACCAGCCGGCGCTGGTCGTCACGCCCCAGCGCGCCGGCGGAGAGGATGGAGTTGATGTCGTAGACGTCGAAGCCGCGGCGGTAGAGGTACGTCATCGCGCCCTCGGCGTTCCAGTCGTCGTCCGAGAGCGTCTTCTCGACGTGCCGCGGGACGTGGGGATTCTCGGTCAGGACGGCCTCGTCGGCGGGCGCCCGCGGGCCGGTCGGCGACCGGACGGCGTCCATCGAGAGGTCGGGGTCCGGGCGCTCGGCGAGCCCGATCTCGACGTCGACGGGCCGGTCGGCGATCGCGACCTCGCGCTGGACGCCGACGAACCCGTTCCAGACGTCGTGGACGTTCGACCGCGTCGACCGGCTGGAGTTCAACAGGCCGGAGCGGTACCGGAGCACCGATTCGATGTCGAGTCCGCGGCGGTACCAGCCGGCGGTCGTCGCGAACTCGGCGGCCCGCTCCTCGGCGCCGACGGGCGAGAGAATGCCGGTGGAGACGTCCGGGTAGTTCGACCGGCCGACGAAGATCTCCGGCGCGGTGCTGCCGACGACGGTGTCGTCCCGCGTGGCGTACTTGATCCGGTCGGCGACCTCGTCGACGTACTCGAGGATGCGGTAGTCCTTCTGCTCGGCGAGGCGCCGACGCTCGGCGGCCTCGTCGGGCTTGTGGTCCTCGATGTAGTCGTCGAGCCGCATCCCACCGCGGGTTCGGCGCGAACGGGCTTGAACGTCACCGTAGCGGGGTGAAAGTGGAATGGGCGGCCGGTCGCCCGACGGGCACACGGACGGGGCGCCGGCGCGGCTCCGTCGGGCCCGACCTGCGCGGGACGGGAAATATTAAGCCCTCGTCGGCTGTCGGGGTCGGACATGGTGGAGGTCCCGCTCGCGGCCGGTGTCGGCACGGTCGCCGTCCTCGTCCTGCTGGTGCTGCTGCTCCGACGGCGGTCGGGCGGCGCGAGCGACTCCCGGCGAGCCCACGAGGCGGCCCGGGAGCGGGAGCCGCCCGTCGAGATCGGGGAGACCTACGAGTTCGGCGTCACGGAGTTCACCGATCACCACAGCGGCGACCGGATCGCGGTCGGCAAGGTCGAGGGGTTCGTCATCTTCACGGAGGAGGTCCCCGCCGCGGTCGAGGTCGGCGACGTCGTCCGCGCGAAGGTGCTGTCGTTCAATCGAGGGGAGACGTCGGCCGACGCGACGTTCGTCGAGACGGCCTGATCGGGCGGCTCGCCCTCGGGGTCCGCCGGCGGCGGTACGCCACGGCGTTCAGGCCCGGGTGGCGTTGTAGGTGACGCGGACCCGGTAGCTGACGGTAACGTCGCCGGTCTCGACCGAGGTGGAGCCGGACGCGTCGGCCGCCCGCGGCGCGGCGGCCTGGTACTCGACGGGGCGGTAGTCCTGTTGGGTGGCGTCGACGCTGTGGACGCTCGTGACCGCCAGGTCGCCGTTCGCGGCGATCGCGTCGGCCTGGCTGCGGGCGTCCTCCATCGCGGTCTCGATCGCATCCTGCCGGAGCTCCGTGCGACGCTCCTCCGAGAGGGTGAACCGGACCGTGCGGACCTCGGCGCTGGCGTTCGCGGCGGCGTCGATGACGGCCCCGGCCGCCTGCGGGTCATCCAGGGTCACCACGAACCCGTGTACGCCCCGGTAGCCGGCGACCTCCGGGGTGTCCGCCCGCTCGTCGTTGCGCTCGTCGATGCGGTAGCCCTCGGTCTCGTACTGGTCGGCGTCGAGGCCGGCGGCCTCGAGTTCCCCGCGGAGCGCGTCGGCGTTGGCGGCCAGGTCGTCCCGGACGGCGGCCGGGTCGTCGCCGGTGACGGTCGCGGCGACCCGGACGACGGCCCGGTCGGGCGCGGCGTCGGCCGTGCCGGTGGCGTCGACGGAGACGTGGCGGTCGGCGGTCGCGTCGGGGTCCTGGGCGTCGGTCGGGGCGACGAGGGCGGCCCCGGCCAGCATCGCGGCGAGCAGCGCCGCGACGACGATCAGGATGGGGAGTCGGTCTCGGTCCATGGGCGGGACGGCGCGCCGTGTGGCCCTATAAACGACGGACGCTCAAACGGGCCTTTGACATTAGCCGCTCCGCTCGATCTCGAGGTAGAGGACCTCGACGGTGACGTCGATGCCGTGCCGGCTCGCGAGGCGGTCCTCGATGGGTTCGGCCAGGCCCGGACGGGCCGCGTCGGGTGGAACGGCGACCCGGACCGTGACGTTCTCCGGCCGCTGGAAGAGGACGTACCGCGCCTCCGACCGGACCTCAAACTCGAGGAGTTCGTACTCCCGGTAGGCCGCGTCGTTCAGCTCGTCGACGACGGCGCCGCGGATCTCCTGTTCGGTCTGGGCCGACCGGTAGGAGTCGTACGTGATGCCGCCGAGGAACACCGACAGCAGGGCGATGGCGGCGAGGAGGACGGCGGCCCGCTGGAGGGTGGCGATCCGGGCCTCGTCCTGCCGGAAGAACTGCTCCGGCCGGTAGCCGACGTACCACAGCACCACGAGCGCCGCGAGGTTGATCGAGAGCACGTTGACCGCGACCAGGACGGTCGATCCCAGCGCCAGCGCCGGCTCGCCGTACGCGATCCCGATGCCGACCGTCGCGGCCGGCGGGATGAGCGCCACCGCGATCATGACCCCGACCAGCGCGGTCGAGACCCCGGTGGTGAGGCTGATGGCGCCGGCGACCCCGGCCCCGATGGCGACCGCGAGCGACAGGAAGTTCGGCGACAGCCGCTCCTCGACCTCCGAGAGCGACAGCGGGTCCAGCCCCGGCGGCACGAGGTTCGTCGTCTGCACGAGGATGGCGAACGCCGTCGCCGAGACGACCGAGAGCGTCACGCCGAGCACCTGCAGCACCACGCCCCGGCGGAACATCTCGGCGTCGTCGACGACGCTGCCGACCGCCGCCGACATCGCCGGCCCGATGAGCGGCGCGATGACCATCGACCCGACGACCGTCGCCGGCGAGTCCAAAAGCAGGCCGGCCGTCGCGATGACCGCCGACACGACCGTCATCACCAGGTAGGTCGGCAGCGCCGGCGCGAGGTCCGCCGCGCGCGCCACGAGCTCCTGGCGCGCGATGCGCTCGTCGCTCTCCTCGCGCTCGGCGTACTCCTCCTGCAGCGCCTCGAACTTCTCCGAGGCGACCGTCTCCGCGCTCACCACGACGGTGTAGGCCTCCCGCTCGAGTCCGGCCTCCCGGAGCGCCTCCAGGATGGGTTCGACCGCGTTCGTCGGCAGCGGGAAGTACGCGACCGCCGTGTACTCCCGGCCGCTCGTCTCGTCGGTGACGACGTAGTCGATACCCTCCTCGTCGAGGAGGTCCAGCACCGCCTCCCGCTTGCCGGCCGGGATCGTCACCTGGACGAGTCGCACAGCGGAGGCTCGACGCCCGGCCCGATAACGGTACCGACGCCGGACGACCCACCTCGTAGCGGCGGGGGTCGAACGAGCCATCAGCGACCGGTCGCCTTATCCGGACCTGCGGCCAAGCCGCTGTATGTTCGACACGCGCCCCGACCGCGACGCCGAGGTCGTCCTGGTCGGGCGCTCCAACGTCGGGAAGTCGACGTTGATGCGGGAACTCACCGGCCACGACCGCTTCGCCACCGGCGGCAGTCCCGGCGTCACCACCGAGCCGAACCACCACGACTGGGCCAGCGAGGACTTCGTCGTCACCGACCTCCCCGGCTTCGGGTTCATGGCCGGCGTCCCCGAGGACGTTCGCGAGCGGATCAAGACCGACGTCGTCCGCTACCTCGAGGCCCACGCCGACGACATCCTCGTCGGCGTCCTCGTCGTCGACGGCAAGGCCGCCGTCGACATCATCGACCGCCACTCCGGACCCGACGAGATCCCCCACGACGTCGAGATGTTCGGCTTCCTCCGGGAACTCGACGTCCCCGCCGTGGTCGCCGTCAACAAGATGGACAAGGTCGACGACCGCGACGACCGCCTCGACGAACTCGCCGAGCGCCTCGGCCTCTACCCGCCCTGGCAGCAGTTCGACCACGTGCTCGCCCCCATCTCCGCAAAGCGCGGCACCATCGAGCCGCTCAACGAGGCGGTCCGACACCACCTGCACGAACAGCAGCGGGACGATCTGTTCAAGTTCTTCTAACCCACTTTTTACTCGCTCGGGCTTCCTCGCTCGCTTCGCTCGCTGCGGAGAGCCGCTCGCTCGCAAAAACTTGGGGAAAAACTACCGCGCCGGCCCCTCACTCCGTTCGGGGCCGGTGAACCGCTCGCGCCCTGCGGGCGCTCGCGGATGCTTGCTGCAACCGCTCCGCACCGCTACCGCAACCGTCCCGCACCGCAATCCTGGTGGCATCTCATCGCGACCACCCACCGTCACGCCGGGACACAGTCGTTCGAGGCCTCCACCAGAAGCGTGAAACCGCTCGGGCGACCAGGTTCGAGTATGCACCGTCCGCGACGACCGACCGCCGACGACCCAGGTCGCCCGAGCCGACCCCGTAGGTGACACCCGTGGTGCTCGGCGGCGTCGTCGGCCTCGACCTCGGGCTGTTCGTCCTCATCGGGCTCCTCGGCGGCGCCCACTGCATCGGCATGTGCGGCCCGCTCGTCACCGTCTACGCCAGCCGGATGGACGACCGGCGTGCCGACGGCGGAACCGTCGGCCGGGCCGGCGACGCCACCGCAGGCGACGCTCGCGACGCCCACCTGACCGTCTACGAGGTCCGCCAGCACGCCCTCTTCAACGTCGGCCGCGCCGTCAGCTACGCCGCCCTCGGCGCCCTGATGGGTGCCGTCGGGGGCCTCGTCTTCCTCACCGCCGACGAACTCGCCCAGGTGGCGGGCCTGGTCCGCGGCGTCGTCGGCGTCGGCGTCGGCTTGCTGGTCGTCGCCATGGGCGTCCGCTACCTCACCGGCCGGCTCGCCGCCGACATCCACCTCCCCGGCACCGAGCGCGTCACCGGCTGGCTCACCGGCCACGTCGACCGGCTCGCGAACGGCCCCGGCATCGTCGGCCTCGGCGCCGTCCACGGCCTGCTGCCCTGCCCGATCCTCTACCCCGCCTACCTCTACGCCTTCGCCACCGGTTCCGCCCTCGCGGGCGGCCTCGCTCTCGGGGCGCTCGGCCTCGGCACCATCCCCGCGGTGTTCGCCTACGGCACCCTCATCGAGAGCGTCGACGTCACCCACCGCCGGCGGCTCCACCGCCTGCTCGGCGCCGTCTTCCTCGTGCTCGGCTACGTCCTGCTCGCCCACGGCCTGATGAGTCTCGGGATCCGGATCCCCCACGTGATGTACCCGTTCTGGGATCCCCTCTCCGGGGCGGGAGGCGCATGACCATGGCGGCCGACGACCGGGCGTGCACGCTGTGCGGGCTCCCGACGACCGGCGTCGACGTCACCGACGACGCCGGCAACGAGTACTGCTGTCGCGGCTGCCGGGACGTCGACGACGCCCTCGGGGACGTCGAGGGCGTCGACGCCGCCGACGTCGCAAAGCGCCGCACGGCCGAGGACGAGGCCGGATGCGAAGCCGACGACGGCGACCGCACCGAGGCGGGGAGCGACGTCCCAGAGGGCCACGAGTCGACGTTCCTCGAGGTCCGCGGCATGTACTGTGCGACCTGCGAGGCGTTCGTCGAATCCGTCGCCGCCTCGACCGACGGCGTCAGCGACGCCAGCGCGAGCTACGTCACCGAGACGGTCCGGGTCGACCACGACCCCGACGAGACCACGACCGACGCGCTCGCCGACGCCGTCTCCGGCCTCGGCTACAGCGCGTTCCCGAAGGACGACGCCTTCCAGCAGCGGCAGGCCGACCACCTCGAGACCGTCCGGGTCGCCGTCGGCGTCATGGTCGGGATGATGGTGATGCTCCAGTACGTCACCATCATCTACCCCACGTACTTCGGCGGCCTGTGGTACGGGGACCGGACCGCCGGGTTCCTGGCCGACGCGATGGCCTCGACCAGCGGCATCTACTTCTTCGTCATCATCGCGGTGCTGACGACCATCGTCCTCGTGGTGACCGGTTGGCCCATCCTCCGGGGCGCCTACGTCGCCGTCCGCACCCGGACGCCGAACATGGACCTGCTGGTCGCCATCGCCGCGCTGTCGGCGTACGCCTACAGCATCCTGGCGGTCCTCGTCGTCCCGGAGCCGCACGTCTACTTCGACGTCACCGTGGCGATCATCGTCGTCGTGACCGTCGGCGGCTACTACGAGTCCAGCATCAAGCGCCGCGCCACCGAGCGGCTCTCCGAGCTCACCGCCGTCCGCGTCGACGAAGCCCGTCGCGTCGCCGACGACGGCAGCCACGAGGCGGTCGCCGTCGACGACCTCGCCGGCGGCGAGCGCGTCCTCGTGCGGGCCGGCGAGCGCGTCCCCGTCGACGGCGAGATCCACGACGGCGAGGCCGCCGTCGACGAGTCCGTCGTCACCGGCGAGTCCGTCCCCGTCACGAAGCACGAGGGCGACCGCGTGGTCGGCGGCTCGACCGTCACCGACGGCGCCGTCACCGTCGCCGTGGCCGACGACGCCGAGAGCAGCCTCGACCGCATCACGGAGCTCGTCTGGGACCTCCAGAGCAGCGACCACGGCATCCAGGGGCTCGCCCACCGGCTCGCGACCGTCTTCGTCCCCGTCGTCCTCGCCCTCGCCGTCGCCGCCACGGCGGGCTACCTCGCGTTGGGCGCCGGCCCCACCGCCGCCCTCCTCGTCGGGCTGACCGTCCTCATCGTCTCCTGTCCGTGCGCGCTCGGGCTCGCGACGCCGCTGGCCGTCGCGGCGGGCATCCGCGACGGGCTCCGCCGCGGCATCGTCGTCTTCGACGAGACCGTCTTCGAGCGCATCCGGGCCGCCGACACCGTCGTCTTCGACAAGACCGGGACGCTCACCACCGGCGAGATGACGGTGCTCGACGCCGACGCACCCGCTGACCTCCGGGCGGTCGCCGCCGCGCTCGAGCGGCGCTCCTCGCACCCCGTCGGCGAGGCCGTCGCCGCGCTGGCCGACGAGGGCAACGCTGCGGGCGAAGGTACCGATGCCGTCGCCGACGGCGGTGCCGTCGATGGGCGACCTGCAACCGACGATGCAGGGACCGATGTCGACGAGGACGATGCGACGGACGACGCCGACACGGGCCCGACCGTCGAGGACTTCGATCTGCACCACCGCGGCGTCGCCGGCACCGTCGACGGCCGCGAGGTGCTCGTCGGCCACCCGAGCCTGTTCCGCGAGCGCGGCTGGACGGTCCCCGGCTCCGTCGCGTCGGCCGCCGAGGGCGCGGAGGACCGCGGCCACGTCCCGGTCCTCGTCGGTAGGGACGGTGCGGCCGAGGGCGTCCTGACGGTCGGCGACCGGGTGCGGGACGGCTGGCGGGAGACGTTCGACGCCCTCGCTGCCCGCGACGTCGACGTCGTCGTGCTGACGGGTGACCACGAGCGCGCCGCGTCCGAATTCGCGGCCCACGACGCGGTCACCGACGTGTTCGCCGGCGTCCCGCCGGAGGGGAAGGCCGCCGCCGTCGCCGGGCTGGCGGCCGACGGCGAGACGGTGATGGTCGGCGACGGCACGAACGACGCCCCGGCGCTGGCGCGGGCGGACCTCGGCATCGCACTCGGCGGCGGCACCGCCATCGCCGCCGACGCGGCCGACGCGGCCATCGTGGACGACGACCTCCGGTCGGTCGAGGCCATGTTCGACCTCTCGTCGGCGGCCGGCCGCCGCGTGAAGCAGAACGCCGGCTGGGCGTTCTGCTACAACGGCATCGCCATCCCCGTCGCCCTCGCCGGCCTCCTGAATCCGCTGTTCGCCGCGGCCGCGATGGGCGCCAGCAGCCTGCTGGTCGTCGGGAACTCGTCGCGGTCGCTGCTCGACGGGATCGACGAGTAGCGCGACCCGCTCGACGGGATCGACGAGTAGCGCGACCCGCTCGACGGGACGGACGCGTAGCGCGGCCGCTCGCGGTCGACGTTGAGCGGTGGCTCGGCTTGATCCCTCATCACACGGGGCTCAGCGGGGGTAATCGCTCGTCATCGCCACCACCGGCCCTCGGTCGTCGAGCCGCAAAAATCCCTCCCTCCCGCCGACGCCCCCGCCGCGGCCGGGGTCGCCGCTTCCGGCCGGATCGTCGAACCGGCCGGTGCCACCACCGACGTTTTTCCGGCCGCGCCCCGACCATGGAACGGGACGGCATCCCGACCACCAATGACCGAACTCACCCTCACCAGCCCGGCGTTCGACGACGGCGAACCGATCCCGAGACGGTACGGTTACACCGAGGACGACGTCAACCCGCCGCTCGAAATCGGGGGCGTCCCCGACGAGACGGTGTCGCTGCTGTTGCTCGTCGACGACCCGGACGCCGTCGAGCCGGCGGGTCACATCTGGGACCACTGGCTCGTCTGGGACGTCGATCCGGACCGCGAGGCGATCCCGGAGGACTGGACGCCCGAGGCGGCCGTCGAGGGCCAGAACGACTACGGCGAGCAGGGCTACGGCGGCCCGAACCCGCCGGACGGCGAGCACACCTACCGGTTCCGGCTGTACGCGCTGGACACCGAACTCGGGCTGTCTGCGGCCGCGACGCGGGACGACGTCGCCGACGCCGTGACCGGCCACATCGTCGAGAAGGCGACGCTCGAGGGCACCTACGCGCCGTAACCGGCTCCCCGACCGTCGCCATCGCCGGCCGAGACGCCCGTCGGGGCCGCTACTCCGGGAGTTCGGCCGCGGCGTCCCGGAACAGCCCGTCGAGGATCTCCGGCGTCGTCGGGTGGTACGAGCGGTCGGGCACGTCGCGGACGTCCAGCCCCATCTCGACGATGACCTGCATCGTCTTCGCCATCACGTCGGCGTGGTAGTGCAGGCCCTGGTAGCCGACGACGGTGCCGTCCCGGGCGACGACGAGGCGGGCAAGGCCCTCCGGGACGTCCTTGGTCTTGAACACGCCGTCGTCACTGGCCTCGCGGGTGACGACGACGGGGTCGAGGTCGGCGGCGGCGCTCGCTTCGGAGTGGCCGACGCGGGCGAACGGGAGGACGCCCAGCCCCGAGAAGATCACGTGGTGGTGGACGTTCTCGTACGGCTCCATCCGGTCGCCGGCGGCGTGTCGCTGGAGGTTGGCGGCGGCGGCGTGGCCCTGCTCCTTGGCGACGTGGAGGATCGGTTCGTGGCCGTTGGCGTCGCCGACGACGAACACGCGGTCGTGGTCGACGGCCTGCATCGTGTCGGCGACCCAGCCCTCCCGCGGCTCCAGCGGCGTTGCCTCGAGGTTCAGTTCCTCGAGTGCGGGCCGGCGGCCGGTGAAGGCGAACAGCTGGTCGGCCTCCACGACGGTCGGGTCGCCGCCCTGTTCGGCGTGCAGCCGGACGCCGCCGTCGTCGGTCGGTTCGACCCGCTCTTCGTCGGTGTGGGTGAGCACCTCGACGTCGAAGCGGTCCTCGTAGTACGACAGCAGGGCGTCGCCGAACGGGGCGTCGGCCTCGTCGAGCGGACGGGCGTCGTGCTCGACCACCGTGAGCGACATCCCCGCGGCCTCCGAGAGGTACGGGACGAGCTCGAGGCCGACGTAGCCGAAGCCCATCACGACGCCGGTGTCGCCGAAAGCGGTCGCGTCGAGGACGTCCGCGCTCGTCTCGACGTCGACGTCGTCGATACCGGGGAGGTCGGGCAGGTTCACGGTAGAGCCGGTGGCGACGACGACGTAGTCCGGCGCGATCGTGCGGTCGCCGACCGCGAGCCGTGGCGCAGCGTCCGCGTCGGCCTCGTCCTGGCCGTCGACGAACCGGGCGGTGTCGTGGAGGAACGTCACGTCGTCGCGCGCGGCGAGGTCGTGGACGGCCTCGCGGCGGTGGGCGGCGAACGACGAGGTGTGTTCGTCCTTCCGGTCGACGACGGCCGCGAGGTCGACCTCCTGTGGCGGGCCGCGGAGGCGCTCGTCCGTCCGGCCGACGAACCGGTGTTCGCCGGCCGACAGCACCTCCTTGGAGGGCATGCAGCCGCGGAGGATACAGAGCCCCCCGCCGGGCTCGCCGTCGTCGACGAGCGTCAACTCCACGTCCGGCACCTCGGCCAGCCGCTCGGCGGCGGCCACGCCGGCGCTGCCGTAGGCGCCGACGATCGCGACGTGTGTGGCCATACGCGAGGGGGCGCCGGACGACGTAAAGACGTTCGGGGTGGTGGCTGCCCGGCCGCCAGCGCATGGCCTGCCCGGTCGACTGGCTCCGGCGGCCCCGCTCCGGTCGAGCGTGGTCCGAGGCGGGGTGCGACGGCCGCGGTGCCGCGTCGTGAGGCTTATCCCCGACGGCGGCCGTTTTCCGACAACGATGACGCCGCCGTGCCGGCTCCGCGCCCCGACGAGGCGTCGCCGGAGGCCACCCCGTGGCTGACACCTGCGACCTCTGCGGTCGGGACCGGAGGGCGAGCGACCGGGACAGCGTCGACGGCTACTGCAGCCCCGGCTGTCGCGACGTGGCGACGACGCTGGACCCGGCCGACGTCCCGACGCCCGCACCCGACGATGCCCCCGAGGGCGACGGGGTCGACACGTACCTCCGGGTCGACGGGATGTACTCGGCGACCTGCGAGGCGTACCTCGAGGCCGTCGCCGAGGGCCTCGACGGGGTCCACCGGGCCGACGCGAGCTACGTCACCGAGACCGTGCGGGTGCGGCACGACCCCGAGGTCGTCACGCCCGACTCGATCCGGGCGGCGCTGAGCCGCCTGGGCTACACCGCCTACCTCCGGTCGGAGGCCAGCCCCGAATCGGAAGACAGGGGCGGCGCGACCCGGCGCTCGCGGGAGATGTCCGGCCTCCGGCGCCGCCGCGACGAGACGATCCTGGGGCTCCGGTACGCCGCCGGCGTGGTGTTCGGCTCGTTCCTCCTCGTCCCGTACGTCACGCTGCTGTACCCGGCGTACCTCGCGCCGTTCGTCGACGTCTGGCTGATCGACCGCATCGGCGAGCGGCTCTCGCTGGGCGGCGCTGGCGGGGTCGCCTTCCTCCGCCTGTACTTCATCGCGACCGCGGTCGTCCTCGTGTTCACCGGCCTCCCGTTGCTCCGCGGGGCGTACACCAGCCTCCGGATGCGCCGTCCGACGACCGACCTCCTCGTGACCGCGACGGTGCTTTCGGCGTTCGTCTACGGGACCGTCGCCGTCCTCGTGGGCCGCGTCCACGTCTACTTCGACATGACGCTCGTCGTCGCCGCGCTGGTGACCGGCGCCGGCTACTACCGCGCCGCGGTCAAGCGTCGCGCCCTCGAACGGTTGACCGACCTCACCGTCTCGCAGGTCGACACCGCCCGACGATACGACGACGGCGACACCGAGAAGGTCCCCGTCGAGGCCGTGGAGCCGGGCGACGAACTCCTCGTGCGCGCCGGCGAGCGCGTCCCCGTCGACGGCACGCTCCGGGAGGGCACCTGTACCGTCCGCGAGGCCGTCGTCACCGGCGAGGCGCTGCCGGTCCGGAAGGACCCGGGCGACGAGCTCGTCGGTGGCTCGGTCGTGACCGACAGCCCCGCCGTGTTGCGGGCGGGCGAGGACGCCGCCAGCAGCCTGGACCGACTCACGACGGCGGTGTGGGACGTCCAGAGCGCCAGCCACGGCGACGAACGGCGGGCCGACCGCCACGCCGCCCGCGCCGCCCCGATCGTCGCGGCCGTTGCCGTCCTCGCCGGGCTCGCCGTGGGCGTCCTCGCCGGCCCGGTCCCGGGACTGCTGGCGGCACTCTTGGGCGTCGTCGTCGCGAGCCCCTGGGCGCTCGGGCTCGCCGCGCCGCTCTCGGTCGCCGCGAACCTCCGGGACGCGCTGGCCGCCGGCGTCGTGGTGTTCGACGAGACGGTGTTCGAACGCCTGCGCGACGTCGACGTCGTCGTGTTCGACAAGACCGGGACGCTCACCACCGGCGAGATGGACGTCGTCGCGGTCGACGTCCCGGACGACCTCCGGGCGGCGACGGTGGCGCTCGAGCGCCGCGCCGCCCACCCGGTCGCCCGCGCCGTCGTCGACGCCCTGGAACCGGACGGTGACGGGACGGAGGATGCGGCCATCGAAGCGACGGACGGCGGCCGCGTCGGCGGCGTCGAGGACTTCGTTCGCCACGGCACGGGCGTGGAGGGCGTCGTCGACGGCGACCGCGTGCTCGTCGGCACCCCGGGCCTGTTCGAGGCCGAGGGCTGGACGGTCGACGAGGACGTGGCCGCCCGGTCGGCCCGGGCCCGGGAGTTCGGCCAGGTCCCGGTCGTGGTCGGCCGGGCGGGGGCCGCCGAGGGCCTCGTCGTGGTCGGCGACGAGCCCCGCGAGGGCTGGGCCGACGTGCTCGACGCGCTGTCGGCCCGCGGGCTGGGCGTCGTGGTACTGACCGGCGACCACGCCGACGCGACCGGGTTCCTGGCCGACCACGACGCCGTCGAGTCCGTGTTCGCCGGCGTCCCGCCGGAGGGCAAGGCCGCGGCGGTGCGGCGGCTGGCCGACGACCGCTCGGTCGCGATGGTCGGCGACGGCACGAACGACGCACTCGCGCTCGCGGCGGCGGATCTCGGCGTGTCGCTCGGCGGCGGCACCGCGCTGGCCGCGGACGCGGCCGACATCGCCTCCCTGGACGACGACCTCGCCGGCGTCGAGACCGCATTCGAGCTGGCGGCCGGCGCCGAGCGGCGAGTGCGGCAGAACCACGTCGCCGCCCTCGGCTACAACGCCGCGGTCGTGCCGCTGGCACTTCTGGGCGTCCTGAATCCGCTGTTCGCGATGCTCGCCGTCGTGTTCGCCGCGGGCGCCATCGGAGCGAACTCGGTTCGGACGCTACGGTGAACCCGCCGAGGATATTGGGACGGCCGTCAGACCGCGCCGACCAGGACGTGAGCGACGGCCTCCGGCGCCGGTCCGGCGTCGCTGCGTCCCTCGCCGGGTGACGCGTGCCGCGCCATCGCGCGATCGTAGGCGCCGCTGCGGGGAAGTCCCGTTATATCCGCCCGCGGCGACCGCCGCCGAGCAGGAGTGGCACCACGGTCAGGCTGGCAGTTCGATGTCGGCGAGGACGGCGAAGTGGTCCGACGGGTACAGCGCACGGTCGTCCAGGTCGGTCAGCACGCCGAACCGGCCTACGTCGGCACCGTCGACGAGGACGTAATCGAGTCGCTGCCCGGGCTGTGGCGCCTCGAAGTCGTTGAACGTCGTCTCGGGCCCGTGCGGATGGTCGGCGAGCGAGCGAGCGGCGCGGAAGCCGGCCTCCGCGGTCAGCGTCCGGTAGGGCGGGTCCTCGGGCCCGCTATTGAGGTCGCCGGCCAGGACGGTCGGACCGGCCCGGTCGCCGAACCGATCCGCCAGGAGTCCCGCGCCACGGCGGCGGGCTTCATCGCTGTCGTGGTCGAGGTGGGTGTTGGCCACGAGGAGGTCGGCGTCGGTCCCGGACTCGACGAGTCGCGCCGCGGTCGACACCCTGGGGACCGTGGTTTCCCAGTCCATCGCGTGGAGATCCTCGGGGGTCTCCGACAGCGAGAACACCTCGCGGTCGCGGACCTCGAACCGCTCGGCGCGGTACCCGATCGGAGTGTGTTCGCCGCTGGAGGTCTCGGCGTGCACCCAGCCGTAGGCCGGCAGCCGGGTCCGGAGGTCGGCGAACTGGTCCGCCCAGACCTCCTGGAGGCAGACGACGTCGGGGTCGTGGAAGCGGATCAGGCCGGCGACGCCGTCGCGTCGCTCCCGCCAGACGTCGTCGCCGCTGTCGAGCGTCGCGTACCGGACGTTGTAGGTGAGGAGCCGGACGGGCATGCTGCAGATGGAGCCTGACTCCGGGTAGGACCCGGTGCGTCTTAACGCCCGGCCATGGCGGGCCGTGCCCGGACCGGTGGGTCGGCCGAGCGTCAGGACCGTTCGAGGACCGCGTCGGCAGCCTCCGCCAGTGCGGCGTGGTCGGCGGCGACCGCCTCGACCTCGCCCGCTGAAAGCAGGCCGTCCTCCGTGACGATCCCGGCGAGGAGGTCGGGCGGTGTCGCCTCGAACGTCGGGTTCCGGACCGCGAACCCGTTCGGATCCCCGTGGACCGCCTCCGGTGGTCCCGTCTCGAGGTCGACGTGGTCCTCCGGGACGATCTTGTCGCGTGCGCTCACCGCGTAGCAGTCGGCGCCGGCGTCGGCGGCGGCCAGCGCGGCGGGCCGGGTGCCGACCTTGTTGACGACGGTACCGTCGGCGAGCACGGTGTCGGCACCGACGAGGACGGTGTCGACGGCCTCGATGTCGAGGACGTGCGCGACGGCGGCGTCGACGTGGAGCGTGACGTCCGCGCCGGCGGCGGCCAGGTCCTCGGCGACGCCGACGCCCTCGCGGGCGGGCCGGGATTCGGCGACGAACACCGCGTCCGGGGCGGCCCGGCGGAGTGCCTCGAGGACCGTGCCCGAGCGTGAGAGCGTGAGGACGCGGTCGCCCACGCGGTCGGCGGCCGCGGCGGCCGCCTCGTCGTCGACGGCGACGGCGCGCTCGCAGGCCGCCGCGGCACGGTCGCGGAACGCAGTCGGGTCCGGGTCGGGACCGACGTGGTCGACCTCCGCCAGGACCCGGTTGAGGCGGTTGCGGACGACGCCCATCGAGGGTCGTGCCGACCGGAGGTCGGCCGCGGTCGCCAGGAGGCCGTGCAGGTCCCTGCCCGGGTCGGTCGCGTCGGTCGCGGTCTCATCGCCGGTATCGTGGGCGGATGCCCCGACAGCCCCGGCTGCGGTGTCCCGGAGGACCTCCAGCGCGCGGAGCGAGACGTAGGCCGAGCCGTGGTCGGTGTCGCCAGCGACCGTCTCGACGGTCGGAGCCACGGCGCGGTAGGTCCGCCAGAGTGCCGGGACGGCATCGCGGTCGAGGATGGCCGGGGGCTGGACCCACTCGTGGTCGGCGATCTCCTCGTTGGGCTCGAGGTCGGTCCGGTCGCAGTCGAAGAGGAACGGGTGGACCTGCCACCGGGTGTCGCGGCCGCCGTCCCCGACGGTGAGCGGGTCGGCCGAGCGGACGAGCGTGGCGGCGTCCAGCAGCCCGACTACCTCGTCGATCTCCCGGCGGGCCGCCTCGGCGGGCTGGCCCTCGGCGTAGCCGGAGACGCCGCCCCACTGGCCGGGATAGGAGCCGACGGCGTCGCTCCGGCGGACGAGGAGGACCTCCGTGCCGTGCCGGAGGAAGCAGGTCACGACGGCGTGTTCCTCCATGGCATAGGGTGGGGCGTCGAGGCGGTTATAGGTCCGGGGCGCCGAAGCCCGGGCATGGAGGTCGTCGTCTGCAGCGACACCCACGTGAAGTCCCGGGCGCCCGAGATCCCGGAGCGGGTCCGGTCGGCCATCGCGGGGGCCGACCACGTGGTCCATGCCGGGGACTTCGACTCACGGCCGGCCTACGAGGCGGTCGTCGACCTGGCCGAGGGGCTCACGGCGGTCCGTGGGAACACCGACGGGACCTACGGGCTCCCGGAGGTCGCGACCGCGGACCTCGGCGGCGTCCGGTTCGTCGTCACCCACGGGACCGGCCCGGAGACCGGCTACGAGGACCGGGTGGCGGCGGTCGTCGACGACCACGCGGCGGCCGACCGACCGACGGTCGGCGTCTCGGGCCACACCCACAGCGTCATGGACACCCGCGTCGACGGCTACCGGCTCCTGAATCCGGGGAGCGCGACGGGCGCGTGGCCCGCACAGGAAGCCACGCTCATGGTCGCCGTGGTCGCGGAGGGCGACGTCGACGTGACAGTCCGGCGTGCGTGACGGAGCGGGGGCCGCGCGTCCACGGCGGCCGGCGGCGGCGCGGTCGCTCCTGCTCCGGCCGGGCGTCGGCCGGACCGCGATCCTTTTCACCCGGACCCGCACACCGTCGTGTATGGAAGCGTTCGCCGTCGAGGGGGTGCCGGAGGTCCGGGAGGGCGACGACCTCGCCGCGCTCATCGCGGAACGAGTGGCCCTCGAGGACGGCGACGTCCTGTGTGTCGCCAGCACCGTCGTCTCGAAGGCGGAGGGCCGGAAGGCGGACCTCGCGGAGTTCCCGGCGAGCGAGCGCGCTCGGGCCATCGCGGACCGGTTGGAGGCCATCACGGGCGAGGCGAAGGACCCGCGGTTCGCCCAGGCGGTCCTCGCGGAGAGCGAGGAACTGCTCACCGAGACGCCGTTCCTGCTCGCCGTCACGCGGTTCGGCCACGTCACGGTCAACGCAGGCATCGACCGGTCGAACGTGCCGGACGCGGACCTGCTGTTGCTGCCCGAAGACCCCTCCGCGTCGGCCCGCCGGCTCGCCGAGGCACTCGGCGTCTCGGTGGTCGTCACCGACACCTCCGGGCGGCCGTTCCGGTACGGCCAGCGCGGCGTCGCCATCGGGTGGCACGGGATGCCCGCCTCGCGGGACTGGCGCGGCGAACACGACCGCGACGGCCGGGAACTCGGCGTCACCGTCCAAGCCGTCGTCGACGAACTCGCCGCGACCGCGAACCTCGTCGCCGGCGAAGGGGCGGGCGGCACCCCGGCGGTCGTGGTGCGGGACTGGGCGTTCGGCGACCACGCCGGCAGCGAGAACCTGTTCCGCGACGAGGCCGACGACGTCGTGCGCGAGGCCCTCAGGGACTGGACGTTCGACGATATCGAGTGACCCGTGATGGAGGCCGACCCCTGGCGACCGGAACGCGTTTTGCCTGTACTCCCCGCTTGTAAGGCGGTGGGTGGCGAAGCCGCAATCCACGAACACGTGGGACGATCGGGATGATCGGTGTCGAACTCACGCCGGAGCATCCGCCCGGGGAGGTCGCCGAGCTGGGCGAGCGCGCCGAACGCGAGGGCTTCGACGCCGTCTTCGCCTCCTGTCACTACAACAACCGCGACCCCTTCGTCGCGCTGGACCGGATCGCCCGCCGGACCGACGACGTCGCCGTCGGGCCGGGCGTTGCGAACCCCTACGAGCACCATCCGGTGGCGCTGGCCGCGCGGGTCGCCTCGCTCGACGAGGCGTCCGACGGCCGGGCGGTCTTCGGGATCGGGGCCGGCGACCGCTCGACGCTGTCGAACCTCGGCTACGACCACGACCGACCGCTGCGGCGCGTCCTCGAGACGATGCGGGTCGCCCGGCGGCTGTTCGACGGCGAGCGGGTCGACCACGACGGGACGTTCGTCGCCCGCGACGCCGGCCTGAACTTCGTCGACGAGGTCGGGACGATCCCGGTGTACGTAGGCGCGCAGGGCCCGCAGATGACGCGGATGGCCGCCGAACACGCCGACGGCGTGCTGTTCAACGGCTCGCACCCGCGGGACCTCGCGTGGGCCGCCGAGCGCGTCGAGGAGGGGCTGGCCGAGCGACCCGACGACCGCGGCCCGTTCGACCTCGCGGCGTACGCGTCGGTGTCGCTCGCCGAGGACGGCGAGGCGGCACGGGCCGCCGCCCGGGCGCCGGTCGCCTTCATCGCCGCCGGCGCGGCCCCGCCGCTGCTCGAGCGACACGGTCTCGACGCCGATGTGGCCGGGGACATCGGCGAGCACATCGCGGCCGGTGACTTCGAGGCGGCCTTCGAGGCGGTCACGCCGGCGATGACCGACGCCTTCTGCATCGCCGGCACGCCGGACACGGTCGAGGAACGGGTGGCGGCGGTGCTCGAATACGCCGACAGCCTGGTCGTCGGGGCGCCGCTCGGTCCGGATCCGGCGGCCGCTATCGAGCTTGCCGGCCCGGTCCTCCGGGACTCGGGATCGCGTCGGTGAGCCACGAGAGGACGCCGCCGACGCTCAGGACGCCGAAGACGGCCATCGAGACGGCGACGAACACGGTCCCCGACAGCAGCATCGCGGCGGCGATCGGGTCGGTGCTGGCGATCTCGGCGAACCGTTCGACCAGCCCGACCGTGTTCTCCCGGACGCCGGTCACGATCTCGACTTCCGCCATACCGGACGGTCCGGCCCCTCCCACTTGGGTGTGTCCGTCCCGGACGATATAAGCCGGCGGGCGCCGTGGGTGGGCCATGCGCGAGACCTCGCTCGACGAGTTCGCCGGCGGGGACGACGGGGCCGTCACGGACGACACCGTCGAGGAGGCGTCCTCGGAGCGCCCGGCCGACGGATCGACGGATGACGGCCGGCACGATGCGGACCCCGCCGACGGGCGGGACGACGCGGGCCCTTCGGCCGGTGACGGGGCCGAGAGCGCGGATGTCGAGGCAGCTACCGGCCGGTCGGCACGTGGCGAGTCGGCGGACGGCGGGGTAGGGGACACGGAGTCCGGCGTGACGCCGGCCGTTTCGACGTTCGAGTGGACGCCCGACGGGGCGGCGTGCGCTCGCTGTGGCGAGACGGCGGCCCGACGCTGGCGGAATGACGAAGAACTGGTATGTTCCGCGTGCAAGACGTGGTGACGATGCGAACCCGCCTGGAGTGATCGGGTTTCGTCGCCGGCGTGGGTGGACGTATCACGACGAAGACGGCTTCGGAACCCTTTTCCGTGCCAGCGGCCTCCCTCCACTCGCAATGGCGAACGGAGAAGTTGATTTCTTCAACGACACTGGCGGCTACGGTTTCATCTCGACTGACGACGCGGACGAAGACGTGTTCTTCCACATGGAAGACGTCGGCGGTCCCGACCTGGAGGAAGGTCAGGAGATCGAGTTCGACATCGAGGAAGCGGAGAAGGGTCCGCGCGCGACCAACGTCACGCGCCTGTAAGGCCCCTCGTAGCCAGGAAGCACACGTCGCCCTCGCGCGACCGAACTGCAATTTCGCGGTTATTTTCCGTCGGCGAGCGCAGCCTGTGGACCCGTGCACGATAGCCTCTCTTCCGAAGGATGGACGCCGGTCGTCCCGTTACGCGTAGACGACGGTGCCGTCGAATTCTCCATCGGTTCTCTTCCAGTACGGCGTCGAGCCGGCGAACGAGTTCGCCGATCGATCTCCCGACCCCGCGAACGAAGCTGACACCGGCGTGGTCGTCCTCGAGGCGTTCGACGAGCGAGAGGAGATCGTCGTCGACGGTCGGCCGGCCATCCGTTTCGGTCGCGAACTCGAGGTGCTCGCGGTCCGTCGTTCCCGGGACCCCTCCTTCCACAGTCGCGTGATACCGACCAGGGACGCCGCGTCAGCACAGTAGTCGACCGGTTCGAACGCCGAGTAATTTTTATACATACGTATAGAAAATGGACGGGTATGAGCAGCGACCGACAGTCAGTTCCGGTGTCGCTCCCGCCGGACCTGGTTGCCCGCCTCGATGATCTCGTCGAGGACGGCGTGTTCGGGTCGCGGTCGGAAGCGCTCCGATACGGCGCTCGTCTCGTCGTCCGCGAAGCGCACCTGGAACGCCTCCACGAACGGGCGGATAGCGAGGCGCGGAACGACGTCGAAGAGCGACTGGATCGAAAGCGTGTACCTTGACCTCGACGTCATCCTCGCGGAGCTGAAATCCGACGACTGGCTCGCGAGTGACGTCGACATCGAATCTATCGACGGGCTGAAGACGTCGGTCGCGACGGCCATCGAACTCCAATACGTGATGGAAGACGAGTGGGATCGTGACCGCGTCGTTCGGGCCCATCAGGCAATCGCTGGTCAAGACATCGAACTGATAGCGCTCACCAGCGACGCACTGGACGCTGCGGCCGACCTCCGCTCGCGATACGAGGCGCTGAACGTGTTCGACGGCGTCCACCTCGGCAGTGCAGCCGCCCTCGACGAACCGATCGTCTCGACGGACACGCTGTTCCCCGAGATCCCGGAGATCGATCACGTCGACCCCCGCGAACTCGAGTGACACCATCGGGTCGACGCCGTCCGTGATCTCCTGGAGCCGATCAGCCATGCCGAGCGGTTCGAGAACGGTCCGATCCAGGGCGGCGCGTTCAGCCTCGGTCGTTTCGACGGAGGCATCCTCCCCGAGTTCGACCTCTCGTTCCACGTGTGACCGGTTGCCGTTTCCAGAGGTGACCGGGTGGCGAACTTCCCGTCCAGTGCCTCGGCGCGCCCGACCGCGTCCGTGTACCGGTCCAGGTCGTCGGCCACGTCGTCGGGATCGAGGAGCGTAAGCGCCGCCAGGCGGTCCACGAGCGAGTTCGTCTTCGTGGCCGTCTCGCTGAAGCCGCCATCAACACCGGGGCTGTGTTCCCACCGGACGAGTCCCCGTGACCCTTACGTCGCTCCGACCCTAGCCTACGACAATGCCACTGGCTAGCGTGCCGCTATCGAAAGACGTATGTCGAATTTGTCCCGGGAGCCCGTAGGCCGGTCATGAACGACACGACAGAGCAGACGGCGGCGGAGACGGGGACGGCGCCCGACGTCGAGTCCGCCGGGGCGACGGCGCGGGCGGTCATCGAGAACGTCCAGCGGGTGATCGTCGGGAACGACGCGGCGATCGAGCACCTGGTGACGGCGCTGCTCGGCGGCGGCCACGTGTTGCTCGAGGACGTGCCGGGCGTAGGGAAGACGATGCTCGCCCGGGCCGTCGCGGAGTCGTTCGACTGCTCGTTCAACCGGGTGCAGTTCACGCCGGACCTGTTGCCGGCCGACATCACGGGGGCGAACGTCTACAACCAGAAGGAAAGCGAGTTCGAGTTCCGCGCCGGTCCCGTCTTCGCCAACGTCGTGCTCGGCGACGAAATCAACCGGGCGCCGCCGAAGACCCAGGCGGCGCTGCTGGAGGCGATGGCCGAAGAGCAGGTCAGCGTCGACGGCGAGACCCGGTCCGTCCCGGACCCGTTCGTGGTCATCGCGACGCAGAACACCGTCGAGCGCGAGCGAACCTACGACCTGCCGGCCGCGGAACTGGACCGGTTCATGCTGAAGCTCCGGCTCGGCTACCCCACCGACGACGAGGAGTCGACCGTCATCGACCGCGCCATCGGGAGCCACGCCATCGAGGACATCGAGCCGGTCGCCAGCGCGGCTGACCTGCGGGCGGCCCGCGGGACGGCCGACCGCGTCGAGGCGAGCGAGGCGGTCCAGCAGTACGTCACCCGGCTGGCCGCCTACACCCGGGAACACGCCCGGCTCGGCGCCAGCCCCCGTGGCTCCATCGCGCTCGTGCGGGCCGCCCAGGGCCGGGCGCTGCTGGATTCGCGGTCGTACGTCATCCCGGACGACGTCCAGGCGGCGGCGCCGGTCGTGTTCCCCCACCGGATGCGGACCGACCCCGGGGCCGACGACGCCGAGGCCGTGGTCCGGCGTGCCCTCGAGACCGTCCCCGTGGACGGGTGACCGCCGCGTGAGTCCTCGACTCCGTGACGCCCGCCCGACGCGGCGGGGCTGGGCCGTCGTCCTCGTCGCCGCCGTCGGGCTCCTCGCCGGGGCGATGGCCGGGAGCCGCTCGTTGAACGCCGTGGTCGTGCCCGCGCTGGTGGCGCTGGCCGCCGGCGCCGGACAGCTCTCGCTGTCGAGCCCGCCGACCGTCGAGCGGGCCGCGCCGCGCCCGGGGTTCCCGGGCGAGGACCGGACGGTGACGGTCTCCGTCGAGTCGGAGGTCCCGTGCCGGGTGACCGACACCGTCGCCGCGGGCCTCACCACCGACGACGATCCGACCGCCACGGTCGGCCACGGCGGCCGGTTCGAGTACACGGTCGGCCTCCATGACCGTGGCGAGCGGGCCCTCGGTCCGGCGCGGTGCCGCCTCACGGACTCGCTGGGCCTGTTCTCGATCACCATCAAGGCCGGGGCGACGGAGGCGGTGCTCGTCTACCCGGACGTCTACGAGGTCGAGGGCGGCGAGTTCTCGACGCTCGTCCGGCGGGTTCGGGGCGACGAGCGGGTCTCCTTCGACCGGCTGCGGGCGTTCGGCCACGGCGACACCCGGCGGGACATCCACTGGCGGGCGAGCGCGAAGCGCCAGCCGGACGAGTTCCTCGTCGCCGAGTACGACAGCCACGCCGACGTGGCGGCCGTCACGGTGGTCGGCGAGGCGGCGCCGGGCGGCGCCGACGCGATGGCCTCGGCGGTCGCCAGCCTCGCCGCCTTCCTGCACGACGCCGGGATTCCGGTGACCGTCGTCGTCCCCGGTGGCCGGTGCGTCGCCCGCCCCGGCGAGGCGACCGCGCTCCTCCGGCTGCTCGCGGTGACCGGCCACGGCTTCACGGACACGCCGGAGGCCGACGGCGCGGACGTCCGCGTCGTCGGGCGAGGCACCGGCGCGACGGTGTCGCTGTCGGACCGGGACCTCGCGTTCGACGGCGTCGTCGGCCGGCGACGCGACCCGGAGGTGATCGCGTGAGCGTCGACGGTGCGACGGCGCACGGCCGTTGCCGGGAGGTGGTCGCGTGAGCCTCGGCGAGTCCACGCGCCTCGACCGGCACCGGGTCGCCGGGGTCCTGGCGGACGCACCCGTCGCCCGAGCCATCGCGCTCGCGGGCGTCGCGCTCGCGCTCGGCGCGTTCCTCTCCGTGCTCCACACGGTTCTGGTGATCACCGGCGACCCGACCTCGCTGTACTACCTCGCCGCCGGAGCGGCCGTCGTCGGGGGTGCGCTCGCTCGCGTCATCCGGCCGCGAGTCGCGGCTGTGCTTGGCGTCGTCGCCCTCGCGGTCGGCATGTACGTCTACGTGACCTCGCTGCCGGGCGGCTTCGGGTTCCTCTCGCTGCTCGGCCCGATGCTCGGCGACGCGGCCGCGCTCGTCTCCGGACTCTCCGTGCTCCGCATCGTGAACGCCGACATCTGGGCGCTGGCCGCGGCGCCGGCGCCGGTGTTCCTGGCGTCGTACCTCGCGGTCCGGCGCCGGTACGTCGCCGCCATCGGCGTCGCCGGCCTCGCGCTCGGCCTGCTCGTCCTGACCGGGGACGCCGGGACGACCACGACGCTTCTCGGCGTGCTCGGGGTGACGGTCGCGGCCGCGTTCGGCGACTGCGACCGCCGCGGTGAACGGCTGCGGAACGCCGACGGCGTCGTCCTGGTGCTGGCGACGATGGTGGTGTTGGCGCTGTTCGTCGGCGTGGTCCCGGGCGCCTCGGAGGCCGTCGTCTCCACCGAGGGCGTCGGGGGCGAGTCCTCGACCATCGAGTCCAGCCTCGTGTACGCCGGCGACAGCCTCGCCGTCGCCGGGGCGGTGGAGCTGTCGCCCCAGGTCCGGTACACCGTCGAGGCCGACGAGCCTGCCTACTGGCGCGTCAGCACCTACGACCGGTACACGGGCGGCGGGTGGATCCGGACCGGTCAGCCCCGGCCCTACGAGGGGACGCTACGGTCGCCGCCGGGCCGGAGCACGCCGCTCGCACAGACCTACACCGCCGAGACGTCGATCGCGACGATCCCGGCGGCGAACCGGCCGACCGAGATCCGCGACTCGCCCGTGCCGGTCCGCGTGACGCCCGCCGGCGACTTCCAGCCCGCCAGTCCCCTGCGGGCCGGCGAGACCTACGAGGTCGTCAGCCAGCGACCGGCGGCGCGGCCGGCGGAGCTCCGGGCGGCCGGCACGGACTACCCGACCGCCGTCGAGGAGCGGTACACCCAGCTCCCGGGCAGCACCCCGGACCGGGTCGGCGAGCGGACCGCCCGCCTCACCGCCAACGCCGACAACCCCTACGACACCGCCCGCGTCGTCGAGCGCTACCTCGAGAACAGCAAGGAGTACTCCCTCGACGTCGAGCGGCCGAGCGGCGACGTCGCCGACCGGTTCCTGTTCGAGATGGACGCCGGCTACTGCACGTACTTCGCGACGACGATGGTGACGATGCTGCGGAGCCAGGGCGTCCCCGCTCGCTTTGCGGTCGGGTACACGTCCGGCCAGCAGGTCGACACCGGCGAGTGGGTCGTCCGTGGCTACAACTCCCACGCCTGGGTCGAGGTGTACTTCCCCGAGCACGGCTGGATTCGGTTCGACCCGACGCCGAGCGAGCCGCGGGAGGGGCTCGAACGCCAGCAGCTCGCCGACGCCCGCGAGAACGGCACGGGCGCCGTCGACACCGACGAGTCGGCGAACTCGAGCTTCGACCGTGGGACGCCGGAACCCCGGGCGACCGACACCGGGACCGCCGCCCCTGACCCGGGCGTCGTCGGCCCGGGCGGCATCCAGCGGAGTCCGACCGCCACCGGCGGGACCGGCGGCGACGGCGGCTCGGGCGGGCCGACCCTCCCGCTGCCCACGCGGGAGCAGGCCGGCCTCGGGCTGGTCGTGCTCGCCGGCCTGGCCGCCGCCGGCCGCCGAACGGGTCTCGACCGCCGGCTCTCCCGGGAGGTGTGGCTGCGGCGGGCCCCGACCGGCCCGCCCGACGCGGTCGTCGAGGGCGCCTTCCACCGCGTCGTCCACCTCGAGGAGCGGTCGCGCCGGCGGCGACGGCCCGGCGAGACCGCACGGTCCTACCTCGCCGCCAGCGACGGGCGAGCTCGCCGGATCGGCGAGCTCTACGAGCGGGCGCGGTACGGCCACGGGGTCGACCGGGCCGACGCCGCCGGCGCGACCGCGCTGTTGGCGGACCTCCTCGAGGACCGCTCGCGACTGCCGCATGGCCTGCGAAAGGCGGGTACAGGGTCCCGATAGTGTTTAATACGGCCGTCGTGTACACCCGGGGTGTAATGTCGGAAGTCTGCTCGACGTGCGGACTCCCCGAGGAACTCTGCGTCTGCGAGGACGTCGCCAAGGAGTCCCAGGAGATCAGCATCCGCATCGACGAGCGCCGATACGGTAAGGAGGTAACGGTCATCGAAGGGTTCGACCCGCGCGACGTCGACATGGACTCGCTGTCCAGCGACCTGAAGTCGAAGTTCGCCTGCGGTGGGACCGTCGAGGACGGCGTCATCGAACTCCAGGGCAACCACCTCGGTCGCGTCGAGGACTTCCTTCGCGAGAAGGGTTACAACGTCGCATGACCGTCCGCTGACCGCACGTCGAGCCGCGTTCTCCCCGTTCGTCCCGGCCCACGAGTGCCGGGAGCGGTCAGAACGGCGCTTCCGGTCCCCCGTCCGCCGCGTCCCGCTCCTGCTCCGGCGACGCTCCGGCGTCGTCGGCCCCGGACTCCAGGTCGTACGGCCAGCCGTCGACCCCGCAGGCCAGCGACTCCACGCGGCCCGAGAATCCCTCGTAGGACTGCACCAGCCGGGCGGCCTGGACGCTCGCCTCGCCGTGCGGACAGACGGTGACGACCCGGTCGGCGTCGGCGACCGACTCGATGCGGTCGGTCAGTTCCCCGAACGGGACGTTCACGCTCCCTGGGATGTGGCCGCGCCGGTAGGCCGACGGCGACCGGATGTCGACGACGCGGACGGCCGGGTCGCTCGCGAGTAGCGCCCGGAGGTCCTCGGCGGATATCTCGGCGTCCATACCGGTCGAAGGGCGACGAGCGGCATAAGCGACGGGGCTGTGGGCGCCCGGGCCGTCATCCCCAGCCCGTCTCGCCAGAACGCCCCGTGGCTCACTACAGGTAGCCGTCCGCCTCGGCCAGCAGCAGGCCCTCGATAGTCGCGTCGTTGGCCGGTACGTCTCTCGCGACGGCGAGTGCGTCCTCGACCAGCACGGTCGTGACGTCGAGGAACTCGCTGCCGTCGAGCGTCCGCTCGGCCGCCGAGAAGTCCTCGGCCCACACGATGCCCCGCTCGTGCCGCAGGACGCCCGTCGAACACCAGAAGTCCTCGACGAGTTCGACCCGGCCGGCGGCGATGCCGACCTCCTCCCGGAGTTCTCTGGCGCCGGCCGCGGCGTAGGTCTCGCCGTCCTCGACGATGCCGGCGGGGAGCTCGTGGCACAGCTCCCGGATGGTCGGACGGAACTGCTCGACCATCACCACCGCACGGCCGCCCGACCCCGACCCGTTCGGTTCGGGGAGCCCGAGCGCGTCGGGGTCGTCGACGACGGCGACGACGACCACCGCGGCCGGCAGCTCGGCCCAGTAGTACCGCTTCTCGCGGCCGTCGGGGAGTTCCACGAGGTCGTAGCCGCCGGTGTACCAGCCGGTCTCGTACTCGGGGGCCGACTCGATGACCGGCCAGTCGTGGTCGGCCGGACTCGGGGCGTCGTCGCGCGGACGCCGGTCGGTCATCCGTTGCCCTCCTGGACCCGGATCGTCTCCAGGCGGTAGCGCGTCCCGTTCGCCCGGAGGTAGGCGACGTCGCCGACCGGCGAGTCGCCCGTCCGCTCGACGGCCGCCGGCGCGAGGGTCTCGAACTCGTCGAACTCCGAGAACGGGGTGTGGGTGAAGGCCGCCTTGAACCCGACGACGCCGGTGTAGTAGGCCGACGAGCGGGCCGGGTCGGCGCCGGCCGCGGCGGCGTCGACCGCGCCGAAGCTGTACGGGAAGCGGCGCTCGGAGATGTTCCCGCCCGCGACGGCGGGCCCGGTGGCGTTCGCCACGGTCGCCTCGACGTAGTAGGGGTCGCCGGTCTCGATGAGGCTCGGGAGCGCGCCGAGCGCGAGCAGCACCACGAGCAGCCCGACGATGACGAGGACGGCGTTCCGCGTTACTCGTCGCATAGTTCCTCGCGGTAGATGCGGTTGAACGCCATCCGCCGGACGGTCGCGACCGCCGCCTCGGGCTCGGACTGGAACGTCGCGGCGACGGCTCTGCCGGCCGCCGGCGCGACGTGCCAGGCGACCCGCTCGGCGTCCTCGTGGCCGACGACGCGGACCGCGACGCCGGCGTCCTCGCGCCATTCCTCGAACGCCGCGTCGTCGGCGACCCGGACCGCCAGCTGCTCGGCGAACAGCGCCTGTCGCGCCGTCTCGACCACGTCGCTGGTGACGCGCTCGTCGTACTCCTCGCGGTCGAACTCCATGGCCTTGGCCACCTCCCGGACGACCGTCCGGGCGGTCTGCCCCAGCGCGTCGAACCGCCCGCGGGCCGCCGTCCAGGTGTCCGGCGCAAGCGTGCCCTCCGTCTGCATGGTCGTCGGTAGGCCCCGCGGGGTGTTACCCGTTGTTATCCGTGTCGTCGTCCGCGTCGCTCGACTCGTCCGGGGCCGACTCCTCCCCGCCGTTCGCCTCGCGGCCCTCGAATCCGCCGTCGTCGGCGTCGCCCGACGCTCCGTCCTCGAGCATCCGGCCGGTCATCTCGCGGGCCTCCTCGAGGATGGCCTCGGTCTCCTCGTCCATCGGCTCCATCCCGCCGCCCTGTCGCTGACCGTGGTTGGACGCGCGCTCGCGTTCGGCCCCCTGGCCGGCGTGGTCGTTGCCGGGACCGGCGCCGGCAGCCGCGTCGTCGAACAGCGCCCCGGACCGCTCCGATGGCGGCTCGGCGTCGTCCAGGCCGCCGGCGGTGTCCTCGAACACCTGCGGGAACTCGGTCTCCTCGACCTCGTCGACGACGGCGTCGGCCAGGTCGGCCTCGCCCATCCCACCCCAGCCGGGCGCGTGCTCGTCGAGCCACCTCTCGTGGGGCTCGTCGCCGAGCATGGCGGTGAAGGCGAGGTGGTTCGCCAGGTGGCCCGGGTCGGCCTGGGGATCCGAGCAGACCGGACAGGCGTAGCCCATGGATGGTCTCGTCGCGCCAGCCGCAAAACGCCTGCGTCACGCAGTGGCGCCGGGGTAGCTGCGGGACCGCGGATCACGCTGGCGATGCCGTCGCCCCGTCAGCGCCCGCGGACCATGATGTGGGCGTCCTCGCCGTCGTCGTAGTAGGCCGGGATGACGTGGTGGGTCTCGAAGCCGAAGTCGTCGTAGAGCGCCCGGGCCGCCTCGTTGCTCGCCCGGACTTCCAGTTTCACCCGGCCGGCGCCCTCGAGGAACAGCCGGCCGAGCGCCTCGCTTAGCAACAGCCGGCCGATGCCCTCGCCGCGGCGCTCGGGGGTAACGGCGAGGTCCTTGATGTGGCCCATCGACGTGCCGTGGTTCGGCATCGTGTCGGCGACGACGTACCCCACCACGCCGTCCTCGTCGGCCACGAGGAAGCCCGACTCCTGGAGGAACCGCTCGAAGGCCGCGTACGGCCACGGCTGCGGGAAGGACCGCTTCTCGATGCGGAAGACGTCGAGCAGGTCCGCGCGGACGGCCTCCCGGACGCCGACCGCCGTACGCGACGTGGCCGTGGTCACGACGCCTACGTAGCGGCGAAGCGGATAAATGCCTACCGGCGAAACGGGGGTAGCCAGAAGATTCATGTATCCGCAGCAAAAAGAATCGGGTGCACCCGTTTGGGTGCATCCCCACCCCCCACCCCGCTTTTGACACCCCATAGCGGCCGCCGTATCCGCCGCCCGGTCCCCGCTTCTCCCCGCTCGCCACGCCCGGACAGGCAACCCCGCTCGATCACCAGCCGCGTCAGTACATCGGACGGGTGGCAGCCACGGTCGAATCCGACCCAGCATCGGCTGTGGGGAGTGTCTCGAACGGTCCAGCATGGGCTGTGGGGAGTACCTCGGAGAAACGTGGTCGGTGGGGGTCGTGCGGCCTCAGTCGTCGGCGGGCGCCGCGCCGGAGCCTTCCTCGTGCTGCTTCTTGACGTGCGGCAGCTTGCCGCCGTCGGCGAGGATGCGGCGCTCGCGCTCTGAGGCGTCGAGCCGCGCGGTGAGCTCCCAGTCGTCGTTGACGCGGACGGTGAACTCCTCCTGGCCGGAACGGACGCCCTCGGCGACGTCGTCGACGATCTCGATGTCGTCGCCCTCGTCGATCCGCTCGTAGGCGGCCTCGTCGATCGTGAGCGGCACGAGCCCGAAGTTGAACAGGTTCGCCTTGTGGATGCGCGCGAAGCTCCGGGCGAGCACGCCCTCGACGCCGAGGTACATCGGGCACAGCGCCGCGTGCTCCCGGGAGGAGCCCTGGCCGTAGTTCTCGCCGGCGACGAGGAACCCGCCGTCGCTCTCCAGGGCGCGCTGGGCGAAGCTCTCGTCGACCCGCGACAGCGTGAACTCCGAGAGCTTCGGGATGTTCGACCGGTACATCAGGATGTCCTGCG
>CAZATR010000003.1:0-46492 GCA_964488035.1 uncultured Natronomonas sp. | reverse complement strand
CTCCCGATCTCGATCGGTGCACTGCTCGCGGTCGTCGTGGTCGGTGTCGCGGGCCTCGTCGGCAGCGGCGTGGTGTCGCCCCGGACCGTGCTGATGACGGCGGCGCCCTCGATGTTCGTCTTCGGCCTGCTCGCGTTCGGCCTCGGCGTCAAGCACGGCACGTTCCGAGCATCTCAGTGACTTCTCCAGTGGGTCCATCAGTCCATACGGGACCTGCGGGTTCGTTCCATCATCACCTCGTAGAGTGTGCGTAGTGAGCGAATCTGGGTGGACGTGATTGAGCGGTCGAGACCACCTTGAAAGCCCTCGGCGGGCTCGCGGTCGCTGGCCGGGATATCCTCGCTCCCTCCCGGTCGCTCGGATAGGGCCCGCCCAGCGACTCCCCTCCGGCGCCACCCCGCCTCGCCCTTTCAATCCACCAGGAGAGAGAATGCGAGGCCGTGGCGTGCGCGCGTCGACCGCCGCGAGCACCCGCGAGCGGCGGTCGACAATGGCGCGCGAGGGACGCCCGAACCCGACCAGCGGGAGGGTGAGGGCGTCGGCTGGGGAGGTCCGTGGTGCGGTCGCGGGGCGGTGCCTGGTGGACTCGAAGGGCGAGGCCCGCGAGGCGCGACCGTAGGGAGCGCCTCGAATGCGAACGGCGAACGAAGTGAGCCGTGAGCAGGGTCGCCCCGGCCCGGCCGACGTAAGCACCGCAGCGGAGCGAGGAGCGCAGCGAGGCCCGGCCGGTCGAGCCGGTCGAGGGCTTCGGAGTGCTGTACTTTTCTTACAGCCAGAAAGCCACGAACCACCTGTAAGCTCTTCCCCTAAACGGAGCAGTTGAGTCGACACGGTTCGTGTGACACGAACGGACCTCGTGACTTTCAAACCCATCACGGTAGCTTGGACGGACCGTCAGGCCGCGATAGCCGCCTCGAACTCCCGGCCGAACGCGGCGAACAGCGCGACGCCGACCAGCCCGACGGCCGAGGCGGCGGTGAACGTCGCCGTGGGCGAGGCGGCGTAGATGGCGCCGCCGACGGCCGCCGAGGGGATGACGACGACGTTCCGGACGAGGTAGTAGGTGCCGGTCACCCGGCCGCCCGACCCGGCCTCGGCGGGCCCGACGACGAGCGCCTTGTGCGCCGGTAGTCCGGCGAATCGGAGGCCCGAGAACGCGAACAGCGCGGCCAGCACGGCCGGGTCGGCCGGCGCGTTGATCAACAGGATCGGGAAGACGGCGTAGACGACGAACCCGACGGCGACCACGGGCTTGAGGCCGACCCGGCGGGTGAGTCGCGCGACCGGGACCATCACCAGCAGCGCGACGAGCATCTCGACGGCGAGCAGGACGCCGAAGTACGCGTCCGGCGACAGCCGGCCGACGACCGGGAGCGTGACGCCGACCTCAAGGAACTCGGTGACGACGATGACGAAGAACACGTACACCATCCCGTTGGCGAACCGGACGACGGTGTCCGCGAGGAGCAGCGGCCGGAGGGGGTCGGGCATCGACCGGAGGTCGGCGAGCGGCGCCCCCAGCCCGGCGACGGACGTCCCGACCGTGTCCTCGCCGGCGTCGTACAGCACGTGCTGGGCGACCGTCCCGAGCAACCCGAAACCGGCCGCGATGGCGAGGACGACGCGGAATCCGGGCTCGAAGGCGTAGACGGCGAGCACGGCGGCCGCCAGGAGCGGCCCGACGAGGAACGCGGTCCGGCGGACGGTCTCGGTGCTCGCAAAGCCGGTCGCCAGCCGGTCGGTCGCGACGGCCTGCTTGACGACGGCGAAGGTGGCCCCGAGGCCGAGGGACTTCCAGGCCTGCGCGAACAGGAGCCCGAGGAAGACCCCGACCGGGAGGACGACCGGGTCGAGCCACCCGACCACGACCGCCCGGCCCGCGACGTCGAGGGTGGTGCCGACGGCGGGCAGCGTGACGGTCCCGAACCGGGCGGCGAACAGCCAGATGACGAACCCGAGCGTCGAGGCGAGGCCGAACAGCGTCAGCGCGAGCCGGGAGCCGATGCGGTCCGAGACGGCGCCGCCCGGATACGGGTAGACCGCGCCGAGGAGGTTCCCGGCGGTACCGAACAGCCCGATGGCGACCGCGCCGGCGCCCAGCACGGACATGTACCGCGGGAGGTACCGGCTCGTCATCTGGAAGCCGAGGCTGAACGCGAACATCGCGACCGACAGGACGAGCACGTCCCGCTCGAGCGCGACGAACTGCCGGACGGACGCCCGGACGCCGGCGGGGTCCTCGGCGCCGGCGTCGTTCCCGTCCATACCGGCCGTTTCCACGGTTCGGACCTAAAGGACGGTGGTCCCGCCGGTACCGACGCGGCGCCAGCGACGCGTGGAGAGAAGATATCGGTCGTTCGACCGTCCGGTTCGCGTGTCCCGTCGCCGACCTACGGCCGGGCACGGACGGCGATCAGGGCCGCCGCGAGCGCGACGAGGGCAGCGAGGACGCCGAAGCCGGCGCCGTCGCCGTCGGTACCGTCGCCGCCGGTCTCGTCGCCGTCGGCAGCCTCGTCACCGCCGGCCTCGGACTCGTCAGTCGCCGTGGATTCGCCGCCGCCGTCCTCGGCGCTCCGCATCGCGACCGACCGCTCCGAGAAGTGGTTCACGCCGACGACCACGTCGGTCGCGGCCGAGGCGCTCGAGTCGCTCTGCACGAGGTAGGCCGACTGGTCGCCGCCCTGGGCCGCCGAGCGGACCTCGCCGTAGGAGTCCGCCTGTGCGGCGGCCTCGCCGTCGACGTAGACCTCCAGGTCCTCGGTGCTCTCGACCGCGGACTCGGAGACGGTCGTGATGACGACCTTCCCCTGGCTCTCGGTGCGCTCGACGGTCATGTTGACGCGGTCCGCGCTGCGCTCGGTGACCTCGACGGTGGTGTTCTGCCCGTAGGTCACGACGCTCTTGCCCTTCGCGGCGGTCTCGTTAGCGGTCTCGTCGCCGTCCTGGGCCGTCTCGTCGCCGTCGTCGGCCGCCTCGTTGCCGGTCCCGGCGGCGCCGTAGACGTAGACTTCGGCCGCGGCGGTGCCGTTCCGTATCATCCGCTCCTGCTGCTTGTCGCTCTCGGAGCGCTCCTCGTCGTACTGCCGGTAGACCAGCTGGCTGCCCTGCTCGACGCGGGCGGTCACCCGGCCGTCGGCGTTCGTCGTGACGTTGCCGTCGCCGACGACGATGAAGGTGCCCGACGAGCCGTCGTCGCCCCGGACGACGACGCGCTCGTCGCCCGCGGAGGTGGCCTCGCCGCTGACGTTGGCCTGGACGACCTGGTCGTCGTCGGTGGCGGTGAACTGGACGACGCCGCGCTGGTTGTCGTGGGCCTCCATCTCGGCGCCGCTCTCGAAGGCCACCGACGCGCGGGCGTCGGCCGAGCTCTGGCTGCTGATGGCCGAGCCGCTGATGGTCGTGCTCGAGGAGGCGTCGGCGCCGATGCCGATGCCGCCCTCGGTCTCGCCGGCCGACTGCGCCGTCACGTTCTCGACGACCACGGTGCCGTCGACCGCGTAGTCGGTGACCGCGCTGTCGGCCGTCTCGAACTGTACGAACGTCCCGCTGTAGGCGTCGCCCTGGGCCCCCTGTGTCGCCGCGGGCGCCGCGGCGGCGCCGAGCACGGACGTCACGAGCAGGGCCGCGAGGGCCGTCGCTCCGAGGTTCATTCGAGTCATTTGATTGATGAATTGGAGACTTAAGGTTGTCGTTTACGCCCGGTACCGGGCCGCGACGAGCGCCGCACCGAGGGCCGCCAGCGCCACGAGCGCGCCGAAGCCGGGGCCGTCGGCGACGATGCCGTCGCCGCCGGTGTCGCCGTCGCTCCGCATGCTGACCGACCGCTCCGAGAAGTGGTTCACGCCGACGACCACGTCGGTCGCGGCCGAGGCGCTCGAGTCGCTCTGCACGAGGTAGGCCGACTGGTCGCCGCCCTGGGCCGCCGAGCGGACCTCGCCGTAGGAGTCGGCCTCGGCGGCGGCCTCGCCGTCGACGAACACCTCGGTGCTCTCGGCGCTGCCGAAGGCGTCCTCGGAGACGGTCGTGATGATGACCTTCCCCTGGCTCTCGGTGCGCTCGGCGGTCATGTTGATCTCGCTCTCGGAGTGCTGGGTCACGTCGACGGTCGTGTCCTGGCCGTAAGTGACGACGCTCGTGGCGTTGTCGCCGGCCTCGCCGCCGCTCTCGCCGGCGCTGGCGACGTACACCTCCGCCGCGGCGGTCCCGTTCTGGATCATCTCCTCCTGGGACTCGTCGCTCTCGGAGCGCTCGCCCTCGTACTGGCGGTAGACGAGCTGGCTGTCGCCCTCGAGCTGTGCGACGACGTCGCCCTCCTCGTTGACGGTGGCCTCGCCGTCGCCAACGACGATGAAGGCGCCCTGGCTGCCGTCGCCGTTCGAGACGACGACGCGCTCGGCGCCCTCGGATTCGGCCTCACCGGCGACGCTGGCCTCGACCACCTGGCTCTCGCCGTTGGCGTGGATCTGGAGGACGCCACGCTGGTTGTCGTTGGCCTCCATCTCGGCGCCGCTCTCGGTCGCCACCGTCGCGCTGGCGTCGCTCTGGCTCTGGATACTGAGTCCGGAGCCGTTCACGCTGGTGACGGCCTCGAGGCCCGCATCGAGCCCGGCGTCGGACTCGCTCGCGGACTGGACGGTCACGTTCTCGACGACGACCGATCCGTCGACCGCGTAGTCGGCCACGGCGCTCCCCGTCGTCTCGAACTGTACGAACGCCCCGCTGTAGGCCTCACCTTCGGCCTGCTGGGTCGCGACCGGCGTCGCAGCCGCGCCGACGGCCGATATCACCAGTACCACTGCAACCGCGACTGTTCCGAACCTCATGTCCACCCGTCACCCGCGTCGGGGTATAAATTTCGTGGCTAAGCGTGGGACAGGATATCACGGCGGCGTTCCCGTCGAAGACGGCGTCTCGGTCGGGAAACCCGCAACCGTTAAAAAGCCTAACTGACTAGTCAGTCAACATATGGCGGCCGAGACCCGCGAGCGGATCATGGACGCGACCTACCGTGCGCTGTGCGACCACGGCTACGCGTCGCTCACGATGCAGGACATCGCCGACGAGTGCGACTGCAGCAAGTCGCTGTTGCACTACCACTTCGACACCAAGGAGGAGCTGCTCGTCGAGCTCCTCGCGCACCTGCTTTCCCGCTTCCAGGAGCGGGTGTCCGACGCCGAGCCCGACGAGCCGCGCGACCAGCTCGTCGAGCTCGTGGACATGTTCCTGTTCGGCGACGAGCGCGGCGTCGAGGAACACCGGGCGTTCCACGCCGCGCTCCTGGAGCTGCGGGCCCAGGCACCACACAGCGACGCGTTCCGTGACCAGCTGGCGGAGAACGACCGGAGCGTCCACGCCACCGCCACCGCCGTTATCGAGCGCGGCGTCGACGACGGCACCTTCCGGCCGGTCGACGCCCGCCGCACGGCCGCCCACGTCCTCGCGGCTATCCAGGGCGCCCGCATCCGCTGGGTCACCCTGGGCGACGACGAGGCCCCGCGGATCGTCCGCGAGGCCCTCGTCGAGGACGTCATCGACGGCTACCTCGCCGACCGCTGACGCTCGCGGGTCCCGAGGGCCGCTATCACTCTCCCCGTCGACGCCGGCCAGCACCGGCATCGCCCCGTTCGCCGCTTCAGGGGCGCTCGATCGAGTCCGCGACCGCTTCGAGCTCCTCGCGGGTGAACACGGGCAGCGCCCCCGGCGTCGTCTTCACGAGGCCGTCGGCCGCGATGGCGTGCCGGAGCGCGGTCTGGACGTCCTCGCCGTGGAGGCCGACCAGGAACGCGCCCGCGAAGGCGTCGGCCGCGCCCGTCACGTCGACGGTCTCCACGGTCGGCAGTGCGTACTCGTGGACGGTCGAGTCCCGCCAGACCGCCCCGGTCTGCTCCCTGAGCAGGGTGACCGTCTCGAAGCCGTGGTCCGCGGCCAGCGCGTGGGTGAGCTGCGTCGGCTCGCCGCTCCGGTCGAACACCGCCTCAACGGCGGCCGGTGTCGCGACGAGGACGTCGACGGCCGGGAGCAGGCCCTCGAGGGTGTCGTAGTCGTCGTCCGTCGCGACGCCGTCTGGCTCGAGCAGGCCGAGCGCGGTGGTCGCACCGCCGTCCCTGGCGGTCTTCAGGAACTTCGCCGTCGCCTGCGCCAGCGGCGTCGATGTCGTCGGCGTGCCGCCGGCGACGTAGGCCGCGTCGGCGCCGTCGACGCGGGCCGTCGGCAACGCGTCGAAGGAGATGTTCTCGACGGCCGCGCCCGCGCGGTCGTCCACGCGGCCGTCCGAGCGTGGGGTCGACCCGCGCTCGAAGAACGTCACGCCCTGCCGGCCCTCGCCGAAGCGCGCGACGACCTCGACCTCGTGGCCGCGGAGCTCGCCGGCGACCCGCCGCCCGAGTGGGTCGTCCGGGAGCCGCGAGTACCACGCCGCGTCGGCGCCGAGGCGGCCGGCCGCCACCGCCGCGTTGCACTCGGCGCCCTCCACGTCGACCGAGAGCGCGTCCGCCGTCTCGAGGCGTTCGGTCCCGCGGGGCGCCAGCCGGAGCGCCGCCCCGCCGAGCGTCACCAGGTTCATACCGGCTCCTCGCGCCCCAGCGGTTTCAATTCGCGGGGCGATTCGTCCCTCGAGCCCCGCCGAATACCGCCCCGCCTCCGCCCGCCACGCGGCCGTCGATGCCGTCCGGTCCCGAAGCCGCGCGGCCGCCGGATGCCGTGCGGCCTGCACGGTACGAAGCCTTTTGTCGCCGCTCGCCGACCCCCGGTGTATGATCGTGATGCTCGCGGAGATGCCGATCGTACCCGACGGCCGCGACGCCGCGCTGTCGCTGTTCGAGGACCTCGCCGCGGCCTCCCGTGCGGAGGACGGGGTCATCGACTACCGGGTGACGACCGACGTCGAGTCGCCGAACACCGTCCGCGTCATCGAGCAGTACGAGGACGCGGCGGCCGTCGACGCCCACATGTCGAGCGACCACTTCGAGTCCTTTCAGGCCGACGTCGCCCCGCACATGGCCGGCGAACCCGAGCTGTACCGGTACGACGTCGACTCGAAGTCCCGCATTATGTAAGCGGGCCGCCCGTTCAGCCCGGAATCAGGCGCTCGAGGAGCCACTTCCGGGGCGGCGCGTCGAACGGCCACTCCCCGCAGGTCGAACGCTCCAGATCCCCGCCGGTCGCCGCGGCGAAGTACCGCTGCTTCTTCCCGTACCGGTAGTGGCACCGGTCCGGCTCCAGTTCGTTCCAGTAGATGGTCGACATCGACGGCGCGTCGGCCGGCCGCTCCGGGAGGTGCGCGTAGTCGGGCGCACTAAGGGTGGCCTGGGCGGCGGCAACCTCGTCCTTGACCGGCGTCACCGGGCCGGCGGCCCAGTACCCGTTCGCCGCCACGAGCACCGCGAGCACGGCCAGCACTCGGAGTCGCCGCTCCGGAGACTCACGAGCGGCGACCACGCATCCGACGCCGACGCCGGCGAAGGCGAACAGGAAGACCAGTTCGATGGCGCCCTGCATCTCGAGGAACGCCAGCAAGGCGTACGTCACGCCGCCGGCCGCGACCCACCAGTACCGCGACCGGGCCGCCACGAGTCCGCGCCGCCAGCCCCAGGCCCCCAGCACGAGGAACGCGACGCCGGCCAGCCCGACCTCGACGACGACCGCCAGCAGTCGGCCGGCGACGGTGTACTGCTCGACGCCGTAGACGGGGGCCAGGATCGTCTCGACGAACAGCGGCGTCGCGAGGCCGGCGGCGACGAACGGCGCGACGACGGCGACGGCGACCAGCAGTCCGCCGACCACGGTCCTGGCCGCCGCCGGTCGACTCCCGCGTCGGTAGCCTATCGCGACCACCAGCGGCGCCAGCCCCGCGCCGAGCTGCCAGAAGCCGGCGGCCGTCGCCGCCGCGGCCCCGCTCGCGAGCGGCCGGTCGTCGACCGCCAGCACCAGCGCCCCGACGCCGCACGCGAACGCGAAGTACTTCGGCCTGATACCGAGCCCCGGGAACGCGTACATCGTCGGGACGACGAACAGCGACCCGCCCGCGGCGTACGACGCGACGCCGTCCCCGGTCAGCCGGTGGGTGAGCACGCCGACCAGGAGGACGCCGGCGCCGACCGCGACCACCGAGACCAGCACGCTCAGAACGTGCAGCACCGCCATATCGCCGCCGGCGACCGCCGCCAGCACCGTCGTCACGGCGTAGATGAGCGGCGGCTTCAGGTCCCAGAAATCGACGTACGGCGTCGCGCCCTGCAGGATATACCAGCCGGCGTGCTGGAACAGCGCCGAGTCCGGGTGCATGGCGAACGGCTCGAGGACGAACCGCCCGGCCGTCGCCGCCCCCAGGGCGAGGCCGGCCGTCGCGACCAGCAACCGGAACCAGTGGCGTTCGACGACCGTCTCCACCCGTCGGACCCGGTCGTCCGTCGTCGGGTCGGCGGAGTCGCTGGCGGTGGGTTCTGCGGAGTCGTTGGCCATCCACGTGGCACTCCATCACACCCGAGTCCAAAGAAATCGACGGCACCGACGGTCTGCTGGCCCGCGCAGTGGTCCACGGCGCCCGTGTCGGGTACGTCGTCGCGTCGGTCAGGCGCGGTCCTGGGCCTGCTGGATCCACTCGCTGGCCCGGGCCTCGCTCACGTCGGCAGCCTCGGCGACCTCGGCGGCGCTCGTCGTGGCGAGGTCACCGGCCGTCTCGACGCCGGCGTCCCCGAGCCGCGCGGCGTAGGTCTTCCCGATACCCTCGACGTCGACGACGGCGTCCGCAGCCGCCGCTCCGTCGGGTTCGACGGTGTCGGACGCCGCCTCGGCGGCCGCGTCCGCCGCGTCGGCGGCGTCCTCGACGCCGCCTGCGACCTCCGCCGCCGTCTCCTGGAGCTCGTCCTCGACGTCCTCGAGGTCGGATTCGATATCCTCGGCCGTCGCCTCGAGCTCCGCTTCGACGTCCTCGGCGGCCGCCTCGACGTCCTCTTCGAAATCCCCGGCGGCGTCGCGGAGCGACTCGACGAGTTCGACCGACCACTCGGTGACGTCCTCGGAGGTGTCGACGCCGCGCTCGGCGGCCTCCTGGAGGTCGGCGAACAGGTCGGCCTGGGTGTCCTCGAGCTGCTCGAAGGCGTCCTCGACCCGCGCCTCCGCGTCCTCGTCGGCGCCGGGCGCGACGCCGACGAGCGGCGTCACGGCCTGCCGGGTGAGGTCCAGGCCCCGTTTGTTCAGTTTCTCCTGGGTCTCGATGCTCCGGTCGACGAGTGTCCGCTGGGTCTCGAAGAACGAGCCGAGCGGGGTCTGCGTGTCGCTCATTGGGTGGTCTCCACGCGAACGGAGTCGCTCCAGCCGGAAGGACCCTCTCCCTGCCATGGGCGGTCGCTTAAAGATGGCGCCGGCGACGCCGGTGATTCCGCCCGGCGACCGCCGAAATATCGTGTCAGCACCCGTGATCGTCCCGATCTCCGGAGGGCCGCGACGTGTCGGGTCGCCCCGTCGTCGCGCGTCAGGCCGCCCGCAACTCGAACGCGATCCGGTCGACGTCCGCGCCCTTCGAGGTCCGGCCGACGACCTCGATACCGCCGATCTCGCCGAGCGCGTCGACGTGTGTGCCCCCGCACGGGCACAGGTCGAAGCCCTCGATCTCGACGACGCGGAGCGGGTCCACGGAGTCCGGTATCAGGTCCAGCAACGCCCGGCCCTCGTCGACCGCGGCCTCGACGCGGTCGCGCGGCCGCTCCTCCTTGTGGACCGGGTGGTCGCGCTCGATGGCCTCGTTGGACAGCCGCTCGATGCGTTCGAGGTCCGCGGCGTCGAAGTCGGCGGGCTCGAAGTCGATCCGGGAGCGCTCGACCCCGACCCGGTTGCCGGCGGTCTCGCCGCCGTACTCGTCGAGGACGACGCGGGAGACGACGTGCTGGGCGGTGTGCATCCGGCGCAGCCGGTCGCGCCGATCGGCGTCGATCTCGCAGTCGACCGTCGTACCCCGCGCCGGTGGATCGCCCTCCAGGTTGGCGACCTCGTGGCGGACGTCGCCGTGGTCCTTCCGCGCGCCGTCGATCTCCGCGCGGCCGCCGGGCCACGAGATGCCGCCGTGGTCCGGCGGCTGGCCGCCGCCCTCCGGGTAGAAGTACGTGCCGTCGAGGACGACGTACGCCTCCGTCGCGTCCGTCACCGTCGCGGTGAACTCGGTCACGTCGTCGGCATCGGGGAGGTACAGCAGGTCGGTCATCGCCCGACCGTAGACGCCGGTCGGTGAAGAAGACCCCGTCCGCGACCGCCGCGGCCGCCTAGGACGGCTCGCCGGCGTCCGTCGCGTCGGCGACCGCCGACCGGAGCGCCAGCAGCCGCTCGGTCAGCGTCCCGCCCGCGTCGGCGACGAGCTTCGTCATCGGCTCCTTGCCGTGGGCGCCGCTGTCGACGACGGCGACCGGCCGCTCCCCGTCGCCGTCCGTTCCGAAGACCTGCTCGGCGCCCCAGTCCATCGTCCCGTCGGCGTCGTCGGGTTCCGCGTCCCGGTCGTACTCGGCGACGGGCCACTCGAGGGCCTCGAGCGCGGCCTCGACGTCGTCGTCGAGCCGGCAGTTGACCGCGTACCGCAGCGCCGGGTGGTGCTCCCGCGCCGACAGCAGGAAGCGGGCGACGTGGCTGGAGGCGCCGAACCGGACGCCGCGGGTCGCGCGGACGCCCTCGAGCGTCCTCGTGATGCGGCCCTCGACGGCCGCCGTCTCCGCCGGCGACTCGGCGTACGGCGTCGCGCCGACGACGTTCATCCCGACCTCCGGTACCAGCGCGCGCGCGTCCTCCCGCTCGACGCGGCGCACGACCTCGGCGACCGCCTCGGCGACCGCCTCGCGCCGTGCGTCGTTCCGCAGCGCGACCATGTGGTGGACGGCGCCCGGGCCCGCGCCGACGTCGTGGTGGTATCGGACGGCCCGCTCCATGAACGCGACGCTGCGGCCGACGGCGTCGACGAGCGGTTCGCCCTGGGCCAGCCGCGTGGCGATGGCGGCCGACAGCGCACACCCCGAGCCGTGCGTCGCGTCGGTGTCGACGCGCGGGTGGCGCGCGGTCTCGATCGCGTCCTCGGTCACGAGCACGTCGCAAACCTCGTCGCCCGGGATGTGCCCGCCCTTCACCAGGGCGGCGTCCGCACCCATCGTCAGCAGTCGTTGGCCGGCCAGGCGGGCACCCGCCTCGTCGGTGGGCTCGACGTCGGTCAGCACCGCCGCCTCGTCGGCGTTCGGCGTCACGAGCGTCGCCCCGGCGACGAGGTCCTCGTAGGCCGCCTCGGCCGCCTCGGTCAGCAACCGATCGCCGCTCGCGGCGACCATCACCGGGTCGACCACGAGCGGACAGTCGAACGCGGCCGCGTGCTCGGTCACCGTCTCGACGACCTCGCTCGTGGCGAGCATCCCGGTCTTGACCGCGCGCACGTCGAAGTCCGAGCGGACCGCCTCGAGCTGGGCCTCCAGCTCGGCCACGGGGAGCACGTGGCTCGACTCGACGCCCGTGGTGTTCTGGGCGGTCACCGCGGTCACCGCCGACGTGCCGAAGCCGCCGGTCGCCTCGATGGTCTTCAGGTCGGCCTGGATGCCGGCGCCGCCGCCGGAATCGCTACCCGCGATCGTGAGGACGACGGGCCGCTCGTCCGGTGCCGGTCTGCGCATCTCGCTCATACCGATGGTATCTCCTGGTTGTATAAATCGGTGATGGTCGGATGTCATGCCGGTGGAGCAAAGCGACGGCCGCGATACGGATTCGGTGGGGATGACCGCCCAACTGCGGCCGGGGTCGCCGCGGTGCCGTCAGACCTCGTCGGGCTTCTCGGCGTCGTCCTCGACGGCCCGCTTCATCGACTCGCGCCGGGACTTCGCGTCGCGACCGGTACACTCCAGCAGGAAGTCGTTCTTCGCGTCGTTGGCGTCGCCGGCGGCGTCGACGTCCCCGGTCTCCATCAGTTCCTCCAGCTCGCGCTCGTGGAACTCGACGGCGAGTTTGTCCTTCTTGCCGGAGTAGGAGACGGCGCCGGCGACGATCCGGTCGAACACCGGGTTGTCGGGTTCCTCGACGACGTGGAGGTCGCTGCCCTTGAACTCCTCCGTGTCGGAGATGGGGCCGAAGTACTCCTCGATCGTCGCCTCGAGGTCCGGGACCCGCTCCTCAAGGTACTCGCCGCGCCGCATCTTGTACTCTTCCATGACCGGGGTATCGGCAGCCTGTGGTTTACCGATTTCGCTCGCTCGTCAGCCACGCGCCGCAGTCGGGACACGGGTCGCCGTCGCGGTAAGCGGAGTCGGCGTCGACGCTGAACGAACACTCCGTACAGACGATGGTGCCCTCCGGAACCGTGATCCCCGACAGCGTCTCCGCGTCCGGCTCGACCGGCCCGTCGTCGCCGGCCGCAGCCGTGTCGTCACCATCCGCCGCCGCGTCGCCGGCCTCGCCGCCCGCTGCGTCCCCCACGTCCGACCCGGCCTCGACGTCCTCGGGGTCCCACGTCTCCCCGGGTTCCTCCGGCCAGGCGCCCGGCTCCCGGTCGGGCTCCTCGTCGGTGAGGATCTCGGCGTCCTCCTCCGCGGGGTCGCGGGCGGCGAGGTCCTCGCCCGCGCCGGAGCCGACCGCGCCGCCGTCGTCGACGGCGGGATGGCTGCCCCCGACGGTCCCCTCGCCGCCGTCCTCGAGGTCGACCTCGTCCTCGTCGACGACCGCGGTCACCTCGGTGCTCTCGGAGACGACCCGCTCCTCGTCGCACCGCAGGCACCGCTCGATCTCCCGGGTGACGGTCACGACCTCCGACCCCTCCTCCTTGCGCTCGCGCTCGACGTCGGCGGGCTCGAAGGCGTGGCCCAGTAGCGAACACTTCAGTCCCATTGTGGTGGTGTGGCCGTCTCGGGGGCTTAAAACTTGAGACGTACGGCGGGGTGGTGGCGACGGCGCGGGCTGCTCGGGGCGCCCGTTCGCGACGTTGCCTCCCGGGCCCGTCCCGGGCCCCGAGACCGTTCCGGGCCCCGAGACCGTGACCTGGGTCGCCCGGCGAACGGTTAAGAGACCCGGGACAGTACCCCCGGGTATGCAGGCGAAGGGCGAGTTCCGCGACCGGGCGGACACCCAGGTCGCGGTGCTCGACGCGCTCGTCGAGCGGACCGAGGAGGGGATGACGGTGTTCGAGCTCCGGTCCGACGCCGACGTCGACATCGACGACCTCGAGGCGGCGCTGTCGGACCTCAAGGATGCGGGACTCATCACCGTCGAGAACGAGGACGACCCGATGCGGATCTACCCGGACGACCGCGTCGTTCCCGACCCCGACGAGACCGAGGACGAGGTCGACGACCACCGGTCCCTGTTCGACCGGCTCCGCGACCGCCTCGGCGTCTGACCACGAGCGGACGCGATTTCCGCGGATCGGTCGGGTCAGGCGTCCGGGACGGTGGCTACCTACGGCGCCGCCGACCCGCGGCTGTTTTACCGCCCGAGCCCCTCCATCCGACGATGACAGTCGTCGCGGACCTCCACGAGGCCCACGGCGCGACGTTCGCCGAGCGGGGCGGCCGCCGCGTCGTCGCCCACTACGGCCGGCCCGAGCGGACCCACCGCGCGGTCCGGAACGTGGTCGGCGTCGTCGAGATGGGGTACGGGGTCGTCGAGGTCGCCGGTGCCGACCGCGTCGAGTTCGTCGACAACGCCGTCTCGAACCGCGTCCCCCCATCCGACGGCCGCGGCGTCTACGCGCTCCTCCTGGACCCGCAGGGCGCGGTCGAGACCGACCTCTACGTCTACGACGCCGGCGAGCGACTGCTCTGTTTCGTCCCGCCGCAGCGCGCCGCTCCGCTGGCCGACGAGTGGAGCGAGAAGACGTTCATCCAGGACGTCGAGGTCCGCGTCGCGACCGACGACCTCGGCGTCTTCGGCGTCCACGGCCCGAAGGCCACCGAGAAGATCGCCTCGGTGCTGACCGGCCCGGGCACGCCGGACGACGCCCTCGCGTTCGTCCGCGGCACCGTCGGCGACTGGGGCGTCACCGTCGTCCGCACAGACGACCTCGCCGGCGAGGAGGGCTACGAGGTCGTCTGTGCGGCCGCCGACGCCGCCGACGTCTTCGACGCCCTCGTCAACCACGGGCTCAACGCCACGCCGTTCGGCTACGACACCTGGGAGACGCTCACGCTGGAGGCCGGGACGCCGCTGTTCGAGACGGAACTCGAGGGTACGGTCCCGAACGTCCTCGGCGTCCGGAACGCCCTCGATTTCGAGAAGGGCTGCTACGTGGGTCAGGAGGTCGTCTCGAAGATCGAGAACCGCGGGCGACCGTCGCGGAAGCTCGTCGGTCTTCGACCCGACGCGGTGCCCGACGGCGGCGCCGCGGTGTTCGACGGGGACGCGTCCGTCGGTGAGGTGACGAGGGCTGCCGGGAGCCCGTCGCTGGAGGCGCCCGTCGCGATGGCGCTCGTGGAGTACGGGCTCGAGGCCGATACCGCGACCGTTCGCGTCGGCGGGGAGGAGGTCGACGCGGACGTGGTCGAGTTGCCCTTCGTCGAGGGCTCGGCCGGATCACGGCGGCTGCCACGGTACGTCTGAAACTCGTTCGTCGGCCGTCGAAACGGCCGCTGCGTGCACCCGGACGGCCGGGCGCTCCGAAGCCCTCGGCCGGCTTCGCCTCGAATACCTACACTGACTCAACAACAGCCGAAACCCTCGACCGGCTACGGTCGCGCGACTCGCGGCGAAGCCCCAAGCACGGGAGCGGGGGATATCCCGCGGCGCGACCGCGAGCCCGCCGAGGGCGTTCGGGCAGTTGCGGTTCCGGACACGAGAGCGACTACCGGTCGTCGATCCCCACTACCTCCGTGCCGGTGCGTTTATCGGCGGCGGCGCGATACCGGAGGGTATGGATCGGCTCCACGCGCGGTACCCCTTCCTCGACGCCGCCAGGGAGGCCGTCGAGGCGGCCGACGTCGACCTGGCCGCGCTGGTCGCCGACGGGGGCCCGGCCGTCGAGCGCGGCCGCGAGCGCGTCCAGCGGGCGTTGCTCGAGGGGACCACCGGGACCGGGGAGCCACGGGCGTACAGCAACCGCGCCGAGCTGCTCTCCTACCCGGTGGCGCGGGTGCTGGTGTCGCTGCTCGACGTCCCCGGCGCGGTCGAGAAGTACGCCGCCGCCGAGGCCGCCACCGCCCGGGAGCGGTTCGTCGACGACTTCGAGAGCGACATCGAGCTGAAGAGCGCCGGCGAGCAGCGGCTCACCCTGGACCGACTGCTCGCGGACTTCGAGCTGTCCGGCGGCGTGGAGCCGGCCGGCGACGGCCGGTTCGACGTCGCCGTGACCGCGTACCTCCGGCTCGCCGGGTCGCTCGACGGCGAGGAGTGGCGGCTCGTCGCGCGGCCGCTGGCCGACGGGACGGTGCCGGTCGAGCGCCCGGAGCTGTACACGATGCTCCGGGAGGCCGTCCACCGGCGCGTCGCCGACGGCCTGCCGCTGTCCGTACCGGACGCCATCGCCGGGCCGCTCGAGACGGAGCTGTCGACCATCCGCCGGAGCGTCGCCGACCTCGACCCGCCGATGGCGTTCGAGACGGCCGCGCCGGGGTCGTTCCCGCCCTGCATGCAGGCGCTCGTCACCAGAGCGCGGGAGGGCGAGACGCTGCCGTACCACTCGCGGTTCGCGCTCGTCTCGTTCCTCGTTGCGGTCGGGTTGGACGCCGAGGACGTCACGGCCCTGTGCGACCTCGATGGTGCGCCGGCCGAGGCGATCGAGGACCAGGTCGCTCGCCTGCGGGACGGCGACGGGGGCGTCGCCGCCCCGCCGTCGTGTGCGGTGATGGTCGAGTACGGCGACTGCGTCGACAGGGACGAACTCTGCGAGACCATCCCCCATCCGCTGTCGTACTACGAGGCCAACCTGGAGCGGACGCCGGACGACCGGATCGTCGACTGGCGGGCGGAATAGCGACGCGACGGGCGGCGACCGATGCCGCGATCAGTAGCGGCGCGACAGCCCGATGCCGATGACGGACATGAGGACGATGAAGAAGGCGACGGCGCCGACGAGCGCGAGGCCCCCGTCGCCGGAGAGCTGGCTGTCGCCGTAGGTCAGGCCCACACCGAGGATGATCGCGGCGAGGGTCCCGACGCCGACGAACGCGACTGCGGCCTCGACGACGGCATCGCGGTCCATGCCCGGCAGTGCGATTGTGGCCGGCAAAAGGGCTTCGAAGCCGTCCGTCGCCGGTCAGGCCGCCTCGGCGCGCCAGTCGGCCCACGTCAACCGTGGGTTCAGCGCCTCAAACTGCCCGCAGGTCGGATCGCCGTCGACGGTTGCCTGGTCCGGCAACTCCGCGTCGGTACAGGCCGGACGCTCGGGTGCGTCGTCGGACGGTGGCGCGCTGGAGCCGTCCCCGGCCGACTCGTCGTCGGTCGCGGTCCCGTTCACCCGAGGGCCATCGATGGACGTCTCGAGCGAGACGGGTTTCCTGTCGCCGTCGAGGGTGACGGCGGTCTCGTTCCCGTCGGCTGTCGCCTCGAGGGAGCCGCTGGAGATACCCGCTTCCGCCTCCCCGAACCGGATGTCGATCCGGATGGCCGGGCGGACACCCGGTCGAGACCCAGGACGAACACCGCCACGGTCGACAGCTGGGCCACCACAGGCCTGCTGGACGCTGGTCGATACTCGGGTGTGAGGCGGCGTGGAGCCCCGCCTTGTCCCGGTCGCGCGTATCCACGATTGAGTCGCGCCACCCACTTAACCGATCCCGGATGCGTGGTATCGGTAGGACGATCGACGTGGATCCGGAGACGAACGACCTCGAATCGCGGCTCTTCCGGCGTGCGGTCGAGTCGGCCGGCCATTCGATCTACTTCACCGACGAGAACGGCGTGATCGAGTACGTCAACCCCGCGTTCGAGGCGATGACGGGCTATTCGGCCGAGGAGGCGGTCGGCCTGACGCCGCGGATCCTCAAGTCGGGCGAGCACGACGACGCGTTCTACGCGGAGCTGTGGGACACGATCCTCTCCGGGCAGGTCTGGCGGAACGAACTGGTCAACGAGCGGAAGGACGGCGAACGGTACGTCGTCGACCAGACGATCGCTCCCGTGACCGACGCTGGCGACGTGACCGGGTTCGTCGCGATCAACGTCGACGTCACCGAACGGCACCGCTACGAGCAGCGTCTCGAACAGCAGAACGAGCGGCTCGACAACTTCGGCTCGATCCTCAGTCACGACGTCAAGAACCTCCTGACCGTGGCGTCGGGCAACACGGACCTGGCCCGCGAGACGGGCGACCTCTCGTACCTCGACCGGGTCGAGGAGGCCCACGAGCGCATGGAGGAACTCGCCGAGGAACTGCTCGCGCTCGCCAGGGCCGGCAAGACGGTCGAGGAGGCCGACGACGTTCGGCTGTCCTCGGTCGCCGCCGACGCCTGGGCGACCACGGCGACGCCGGCGGCCAGCCTCGCGGTCGAAACCGACGGCCTGACGCTCCTGGCCGACCGCGACCGCCTGAAGCAGGCCCTCGAGAACCTGTTCCGCAACGCGACCGAGCACGCCGGACCGGGCGTCTCGATCCATGTCGGCGTCGAGGACGACGTGCTCTACGTCGCCGACGACGGGCCCGGCATCCCGCCGGACGAGCGGGCCCCGGTGTTCGAGAAGGGCTACACCACGCGGGAGGATGGCAGCGGCTACGGGCTCACGCTGGTGCGGAACATCGTCGAGGCCCACGGCTGGACCCTCGACGTGACGGAGAGCGCCGAGGACGGGGCGCGGTTCGAGATCGCCGGGCTGGAGTTCGTCGAGTGAGGGTCGCGGACCCGTCGCGACGCCGACCCATCCCCGGTTGCGGCGAACCCGTCACGCGGTGGACTCGAAACGGTGGTTTCCCGCCAGTCGTTCCGTTACACGAGCGGTTTTCGTCGCGGTCTCTACTGCTCCATCCCCCTTCGTTTCGACTGCATTTCCGGGGTCGGGGCCCGCAGGCCAGGTGTCGCTCACGGCGACGTCGGCGGTGTGTCTCTCGCCGGTCGCCGCGGCAGCGGGTCACAGCATCTCGGCGGCGTCGTCGACCGACAGGTCGCCGCGCGCCAGCGCCTCGAGGACGTTGCGGTCGGGCCCGTCGTCGCCGTCGACCGCAACCTCACCGAGCGGGATCTTCTCGGCGTCGGCCACCAGGTCGGCGAACGGCGTTCCCTCGGCGAGGGCCGTCTCCCTCTTGACGCGGTAGTTCCCGCCCTCGGTCGTGTGGAGGTCGCCCGGGTGGAAGAAGTACCAGTCCTCCCGGTCGAACCGGACCGCGACGCGGGGCTTGGCGCCGAAGTTCCGCGAGAAGTACACCAGTGCGGCGACCTCCTCGCCGGTGAGATAGATGGGGTCGCCCGCGGAGGACTTCGCCTCGACGGCGTAGAAGGCCGCGCCGTCGCCGGCGAGGACGTCCGGCAGCTCGCGCTCGGTGGCGCTCCCGGAGGCGGGCGCCCGCATCACCGCGAAGCCGGCGTCGTCGAGCGCGTTGACGAGCTCGCGCTCCCGCCGGTCGCCCTTCGCGTTCGAGTTCGACATCCAGCGGACCTCGGGTGCGGCGGCCGATAAAGGGCAGGATAGCGGGGTGGAACTGAACGCGGGCGGATCGATCCGGGCGTTGGGGACGATCCGTCGTGGGACCGAACGGATCCCTTCGGCGCCGACTCGCCCGGAGCGTGCGCCTCAAGTGCGCCGGCCCCCAAGCGCTGCCGATGAGCGACACCGGACCGCTGCAGCCGGACCGGCCCGACCTCGACCGGCCGCTGGCGGTCGACGCGCCGTTCGAGCCCGCCGGCGACCAGCCCGACGCCATCCGGCAGCTGGTCGAGGGGTTCGAGGACGGGGCGGAGAAGCAGACGCTGCTCGGCGTGACCGGCTCCGGGAAGACCAACACGGTGTCGTGGGTGCTCGAGGAGCTCCAGCAGCCCACGCTCGTGCTTGCGCACAACAAGACGCTCGCGGCGCAACTCTACGAGGAGTTCCGGGACCTCTTCCCGAACAACGCCGTCGAGTACTTCGTCTCCTACTACGACTACTACCAGCCCGAGGCCTACGTCGAGCAGACCGACACCTACATCGACAAGGACATGTCGATCAACGAGGAGATCGACCGGTTGCGGCACTCCGCGACCCGGTCGCTCCTCACCCGTGACGACGTCATCGTCGTCGCCTCAGTGTCGGCGATCTACGGGCTCGGCGACCCCGCGAACTACGAGGGGATGTCGCTGCGGCTCGAGCGCGGCCAGGAGGTCGGCCGCGAGGGGCTCCTGGAGCGGCTGGTCGACCTCAACTACGAGCGCAACGACGTCGACTTCCACCAGGGCACCTTCCGGGTCCGGGGCGACACCGTCGAGATCTACCCGATGTACGGCCGCCACGCGCTCCGCGTCGAGTTCTGGGGCGACGAGATCGACCGCATCACGAAGGTCGACGTGCTGAACGGCGAGGCCGTCTCCGAGGAGCCCGCCGCCCTGGTCCACCCGGCGGAGCACTACTCCATCCCGGAGGAGCGGCTGGAGCGCGCCATCGAGGAGATCCAGGAGTTGAAGGAGCAGCGCGTCTCGTACTTCGAGCGGCAGGGCGACCTCGTCGCCGCCCAGCGCATCGACGAGCGCACGACGTTCGACGTCGAGATGCTCCGGGAGGCCGGGTACTGCTCCGGGATCGAGAACTACTCCGTCCACATGTCGGACCGCGAGTCCGGCGAGCCGCCCTACACGCTGCTCGATTACTTCCCCGACGACTTCCTCACCGTCGTCGACGAGTCCCACCAGACCATCCCGCAGATCAGGGGCCAGTACGAGAGCGACCGGTCCCGCAAGGAGTCGCTGGTCGACAACGGCTTCCGGCTGCCGACCGCCTACGACAACCGGCCGCTCACGTTCGAGGAGTTCGAGGACAAGACCGACCGGACGCTGTACGTCTCCGCGACCCCGGGCGACTACGAGCGCGAGCACAGCGACCAGGTCGTCGAGCAGATCGTCCGCCCGACGTACCTCGTCGACCCGGAGATCGAGGTCGCCGACGCCGAGGGCCAAGTCGAGGACCTCCTCGAACGCGTCGAGGCGACCGACGACGACGAGCGCGTGCTCGTCACCACGCTCACGAAGCGGATGGCCGAGGACCTCACCGAGTACCTCGAGGGCGCCGGCGTCGACGTCGCCTACATGCACGACGAGACGGACACGCTGGAGCGCCACGAACTGGTCCGGTCGCTCCGGCTCGGCGAGATCCAGGTGCTGGTCGGCATCAATCTCCTCCGGGAGGGGCTGGACATCCCCGAGGTCAGCCTCGTCGCCATCCTCGACGCCGACCAGGAGGGCTTCCTCCGGTCGGAGACCACGCTCGTCCAGACGATGGGGCGGGCCGCCCGGAACGTCCGCGGCCGGGTCGTGCTGTACGCCGATGACACGACCGACGCGATGGAGTCCGCCATCGAGGAGACCCGGCGCCGCCGGAACATTCAGCGGGCGTTCAACGAGGAGCACGGCCACGAGCCCCGCACCATCGAGAAGGCGGTCGGCGAGACCAACCTCCCCGGCTCCAAGACGGACACCGGCGGCGTCTCCGGCGTCGAGGCCGACTCCGTCGAGGAGGCCGAGGAGCTCGTCGAGCGGCTGGAGCGCCGGATGGAGGAGGCCGCCGACAACCTCGAGTTCGAGCTCGCCGCCGACATCCGGGACCGCATCCGGCAGGTCCGCGGGGAGTTCGACGCCCTGCAGGACCCGGACGACGGCGTGCCCTCACCGGACGAGGGGTTCTGAACGGGGTCTTTTAGTCACTGACGGCGCGACGGTCCGGTATGGCCGTCCGCGCCTACCTCCGCTCGCCGGCCGCCCTCGCGTGGACGCTGGGCGGCGTCGTCGCCGTCGGCGCGGTCGCCGCCGGGGCGGCCGCGGCGGCGATGCTCCGGGCGCGCGCCACGGCGGCCGGCCCGACGTTCCTCGGCGGCGTCGCCGACCTCCTCTACCTGGTCGCCGTCTCCCTCCTGTTCGCGGTCGCCGCCCTCGTCTGGCTGCCCTTCGGCGCCGGCGTCGTCGCCGCCGTCGGTCGGCGCCGCCGGGGAGAGCCGGCCTCGGTCCGCGACTCGGTCGGAGCCGTCCTGGACGGCCTCCCGGCGCTGGCCCGCTGGGTGAAGACCCGGACCGCCGTCCCGGGGCTCGCCGAATACACGCTGACCGACGACGACGTGGCGCCGACCGAGGTGGTGACCGGCTGTGAGCCCTACGTCGTCCCGGCGGTCGTCCTCGACGTCCCGACGTCGCTGAAGCGCGCCGTCGACCGCGCGAACCGCGTGACGCCCCGCCCGGGCCGCGAACGGCTGTGGGCCGCCGCACTCGGGGCGACGCTCGTTGCCGCCGGCGGCGGCTACGCGGGGAGCGCCATCGTAGAGATCCGGGTCACCCCAACGGCGGTTACCGCAGCCGTCCTGGTGGTCGGGCTGGTGGTCACCGCGGCGCTGGACGCCGCCTGGCGCGCCGAGACCTACGCCGGCCAGGACCTCGACAAGGGGTTCCGCCGCTGAGGACGCGGTGCACCGGCGGCGGGGACGCCGTTCGTCACCCGTCGGGACCCGACGGGGTGTCGCGGGGCGCCCCGTCGGCCAGCAGGCGGTCGTACACCTCGCGGACGCCATCGCGGACGTCGGCCATCGGCAGGCCGGCGCGGTCGGCGAGCGCGAGGGCGCCGCCCATCCCGACGCCCTCCTTGGCCTCCCCGCGCCGGTAGGCGGCCATCGCCGGGTGGTCGTCGCCGAAGCCGGGATCGGTGACGGTGACGTCGAGGTCGAGTTCGCGGGCCGCCCGGGCGAGATCGATCGACGCGTCATCATCGACGAAGGCCGTCGTCGCCAGCGACAGTGGAACGTCGACGCCCCGGTGTCGGAGGCAGACGGCCGCCGCGACGAGCTGAGAACCGCCGGCCAGCGTGACGGCGGTGTCCGTCTCCAGGGCGCCGGCGACGAGGCCGGCGACCACGGCCAGGACCGGGTCGCCCATCCGGCGGAGCGCGCGGAGCGGGTCGCCGGCGGCGTCGCCCGGCTCCAGCCCGGAGGCCGCCAGCCCGTCGGCGACGACGCGGCGCTTCAGGCCGAGCGGGTTGTCGGCGAGCGACGAGGAGACCGCGCCGGCCGTGAAGGCGTCAGGCGCCCCGTCACCGGGGGCGGCGTCGGTCGTATCCGGCTCGTCCGACGCGTCGCCGAGGACGTCCGCCTCGCCGAGTGCGGCCAGGACGCCGAGCGCCGTCGTCGTGCCGCCCGGGATCGTCTCCGCCACCAGGACCCGGTCGTCCGGAAGGCTGCGCCCGAACTCCCGGGCGGCGGCGAACGCGCCGGGTGCCGTCGGTACGGGGTCGGGGTCGCGGACGTCCTCGCACGCCCGGGCGCCGACGGTGACGGTTGGAGCGCCGGTCGGCTCGACGAGCCCGGCGTCGACAACGGTCACCGGGAAGCCAATCTGCTCGCGGACGGCCCGCGTGACGACCGCCGGGGTCGGGCAGCCGGTCGGCGAGACCGGAACCACCGGCGCGCGGACCGGCCGGCCGTACGCGAGGATCTCGGCGTCCGCGCTCGGCGTGTGCGCCAGTAGCTCCGGGCGTGCGCCGGCGGCGCTGATGCCGTCGATCTCCGCGGTCCGGGTCGACCCCGCGGCGAGGACGAGACGGGTCACTACGAGTCGGGTTCGGGCAGGCGCACTTCAACGTGCGGATGACGGCCGGTCGCCGTTCGCGACCCCGGCGGTCCAGCCGGCCTCAGAGCTCGACGTCGACCTCGACGCGGTCGTAGCCCACGATGGGTCGGTGCGAGCGGCCGCTGCGGTCGAACTCGACGAGGCCGAGCTGGCCGAGCGTCCAGAGGTCGTCGTGGACCTGCCTGACATCGCGGTCGACGAGCCGGGCGGCCTCCCGAATGCTCGAGGGCTCCTCGCGAGCGATGGCCCGAAGGAGGTCGATGGTGGTCGGGCGGACCACGGTGTCGGCGTCGGCGGGGTCGACGGAGACGGTCTCGGTCCCGTCCGCGCCGGCGAGTCGAACCTCGACTGGCATGGACCCACGGTGGGTACCCACCGTCAAAGCGTTGTGGTTCGAGCCATCGATTGCGTGGCCGACGGCCGCCAGGGGTTCGCCCGATGCCCCCGAGCGATCACGCTCCGTCGCCGGGCTCCTCGTCGTGGCCCGACGCGTTCTCGCCGTCGGCTCCCGCCGGGCCGTCTCCGAGGACGGCGCCGTTCCCGGCGGCCAACTCGTCGATGCTATCGATGCCGAGCAGCTCGCGCGTCTCGTCGTCGAACGGTAACGATTCGAGGTCCGGACCGGTGCCGTCGCGGTCGCCGCCGGTGAGGTGGCGGCCGTAGCGGCCGACCAGCGAGGTCAGCTCCTGGGGGAGGACGTAGGTGGTCGACGGGCTCGTGCCGATCCGCTCGAGCGACTCCATGCCGCGCTCGATGACGGCGCGTTCGCCCATCGACTCGGCGGACTTCGCCCGCAGGATCGTCGAGACGGCGTCGCCCTGGGCCTCCAGTATCCGGCTCTGCTTCGACCCCTGTGCGCGGATGATGTTCGCCTGCTTGTCGCCCTCCGCGCGCTCGACGGCGCTGCGGCGCTCGCCCTGGGCCTCGAGGATCATCGCGCGGCGGCGGCGCTCGGCGGCGGTCTGCTGCTCCATCGCGTCCGTGACGGCCGGCGACGGCGTGACCTCGCGGACCTCGACCGCCTCGACGCGGATGCCCCACTCGTCGGTCGGGCCCTCCAGATCGCGCCGGATCTTCTCGTTGATCCGGGTGCGCTGGGAGAGCGTCTCGTCCAGTTCCATGTCGCCGATGGCGGCCCGCAACGTCGTCTGGGCGAGGTTCGAGGTCGCCCGCCGGTAGTCCTCGACCTCGAGGAACGCGCGCTTGGCGTCCATCACCTTGATGTAGACGACGGCGTCGGCGGTCACCGGCGAGTTGTCCCGCGTGATGGCCTCCTGGCGCGGGACGTCGAACGTCCGGGTCCGCATGTCGTAGCGGTAGGTCCGGGAGACGAACGGCGGGACGACGTGGAGGCCCGGCTCGAGGAGTTCCCGGTAATCGCCGAGCACGGTCAGCGCCCGGCGTTCGTAGGCCTCGACGATCTCGACGGCGCTCGTCACGGCCGCGATGGCGACGAGCAGCAGCGCGACGCCCGCGATCAGCACCGGGTCGAGCTCGAGGACGCCGAGCCAGACGGCAGCGCCCACGGCGAGGAGCACGAGACCGGCGACGGTGACGCGGGTCGAGACGGTCCCGCTCCGGCGACCCAGTTCGCGGGCGACGCTGTCCGACATGGCACCGGATAGGGCCCGACCGTACTTGAAGGCTCGCGGCGGTCGTCCCACCGGGGGTTCGGTCGCGCCCGCCCACACCGCCGGTTCACCGGGTGGAACCGACGGGCCCTATTTGGTGGTCCGGCGAGAACCGCCGGTATGGCGGCGATCGAACTCGAGGGACTCACGAAGGACTACGGGGAGACCCTCGCGAACGACGACCTCACCTTCAGCGTCGAGTCCGGCGAGATCTTCGGGTACCTCGGCCCGAACGGTGCCGGCAAGACCACGACCATCCGGATGCTCATGGGGTTCATCTCGCCGACTGCGGGCTCGGCCCGGGTGCTCGACAGCCCGATCCGGGACCGGCACGCCCTCCGGGCGGCCCGCCGCCGGATCGGCTACCTCTCGGACGACCCGGGGTTCGACGAGGACGCGACCGGCGCCCGGATCCTGGACCTGCACTCGTCAGCGAAGGGCGACGAGCGAAGCGACGAGTTGCTCGAGCTGTTCGACCCGCCGCTCGAGAAGAGCGTCCGGGAGTACTCCCGCGGGAACGTCCAGAAGCTCGGCATGGTGACCGCGTTCATGCACGACCCCGACCTCGTCGTCCTCGACGAGCCGACCAGCGGCCTGGACCCGCTGATGAAACAGCGGTTCAACGAGTTCATCCGGGCGGAACAGGAGCGCGGCGTCACCGTGTTCTTCTCCTCGCACGTCCTCAGCGAGGTGCGGCGGCTCTGCGACCGCGTCGGCATCATCCGCGACGGCCGGCTGGTCACCATCGAACCGGTCGAGACGCTGATCCGGCGGAGCGGGAAGGTCGTCCGCGTGGACGCCGCCGAATCGGTCCCGGTCTCGGCCATCCGGCTCGAGGGCGTCCACGACCTCGAGACGAGCCTGGCCGACGACACGGTCGACGATCCATCGGACGACCCGCTGTTCACCGAGGCCGCGTTCACCTTCACCGGCGACGTCAACGACCTGCTCGAGCACCTCGCCGGCTACGACCTGGTCGACGTCTCGGTAGAGGAGGCCCCGCTCGAGGACGTCTTCATGCGGTTCTACGACGAGGGCGACGATGTTTGAGTTCCTCCAGTACGACGCCGAGAAGCGCGTCCGCGGCAGCATCTACCTCTCGACCGGGATGGCGGTGCTGGCCGCGATGATCCTCTGGGTGTACCCCTCGTTCCGGGACACCTTCGACGAAGACGAACTCCTGTCGGCGTACCCGCCGGAACTGCTCCGTCTGTTCGACGTCGAGACGATGGCGTCCCTCGAGGGCTTCCTGGCGTTCGAGTTCTACGTCTTCGGGTGGGTCATCCTCCTCGGGCTGTACAGCGCCTACAGCGCGGCGAGCATCGTCGCCGAGGACGTCGACCGCGGCCGGATGGACGCGGTCCTGGCGTTACCCGTCTCCCGGCCGCGACTGCTCGCGGAACGGTTCGCGGCGCTCGGGGTTCCCATCGTGACGGTGAACGTCGTCATCCCGCCCGTCCTCGTGGTCGGCGCGCACCTGATCGGCGAGTCGCTCTCGCTCGTCGACGTCGTCGTCCTGCACCTCCTGTCGATCCCGTACCTGTTCGCCTGCGGCGCCATCGGCCTCGGCTGCTCCGTCCTGTTCGACCGCGTCGGCGTCGCCCAGCGCGTCGCCCTCGGGGCGACGTTCGGCCTCTACCTCGTCGAGTCGCTCGTCGAGAACACCGACTACGGGGCGGTCGGCGCCGTCGCGCCGATGCGGTACTTCGACCCGAACGGCGTCCTCCTGGACGGCACCTACGACCTCCTGGGCGCTGCCGTCCTCGTCGGGATGACGCTCGTGCTCCTCGTCGCGAGCGGGGCCTGGTTCGTCCGGAAGGACGTCTGAGCGCCGGTGCACGGGGCCACCCGGGGCCGGACCGACGCTGGGCCGGACCGACAGTGGGCCGGGCTACAGCGCCCGGTCGATGGCCTCGGCGGTCGCGTCGCCGACCCCCTCGACGCTCGCGAGTTCCTCCGGCGTCGCCGCCCGGACGCCGTCGACGCTGCCGAACCGCCGCAGGAGCCGCTTGCGCAACTCGGGTCCCACCCCTGGAACCTCGTCGAGCGGCGTCGAGACCTCGTCGCGGACCGTCTGGTGGTACTGGACGGCGAACCGGTGGGCCTCGTCCCGGACCCGCTGGAGGAGGTGCAGCGCCGGGTCGTCGTCGGCCCAGTCGTGGACGCCGTCGTCGGTCACCACCAGTTCCCGGTCCTTCGCCAGCGCGACCGCGGGGACGTCCCACCCGGTCTCGGCGAGCGCGTCGCGGGCGGCGCCGAGCTGGCCCTCGCCGCCGTCGATGCAGAGCAGGTCCGGGTCCGGCCGGTCGTCGCGACCCTCCAGTGCCCGCGTGGCGCGCCAGCGGACCAGCTCGCGCATGTTCCCGTAGTCGTCGTTGCGCTCGTCGAGCTTCTTGCGCCGGTAGCCGGCCTTCGACGGGCTGCCGTCGACGAAGGCGACGTTGCTCCCGACGACGGCGCGGCCCTGGGCGTGGCTGACGTCGAAGCCCTCGATGCGTTCGGTCCGGTCGATGCCGAGGCGCTGGGCGAGTGCCGTGGGGCCGTCCGCCTCGCTGCCACGGCGGCGGGCGTTCTTCAGCGCCAGCTCCACCAGCGTCGCCTCGCGGCCGGCGCCCGGCACCCGGACCGCGACGCCCTCGCTGTCGAGCCAGTCGGCGACCTCGGGGTCGCCGTGTCGCTCGGGCAGCAGGAGCGCGTCGGGCAGCGGGCGGTCGGCGTAGAACTGCGGGATGAACGCCGCGAGCACCCGGGCGACGTCGGCCTCGCCGCTCACGGTTCCGGCGTCACCGCTCGCCGCTCCCGAGGCCTCCCGCCGGTCGGCCTCGCCCTCGATCTCGACCGGATGGCGGTCCCGGTCGACGAGCTTGCCGTCCTCGCTGTGGAGCCGGGCGACCGTCGCCGAGTCCCCCTCGGTGGCCACGCCCAGAACGTCGACGGTCTCCTCCTCGCGGTTCACGACGGCCTCGCCGCCGCCCTCGTGGAACGCCTCGACGGCGTCCAGCCGATCCCGGAGCGACGCCGCGCGCTCGAACGCCTGCGTTTCGGCGGCGGACTCCATCTCCCGGCGGAGCGGGCCGGCGAGCACGCCGGTCTCGCCCTCGAGGAACCGGACGACGGACTCGACGTCGTCGGCGTAACTCTCGGCGTCGATCTCGTCGGTACAGGGCGCGGTACAGAGGCCCAGCTCGTGGTCGAGACACGGCCGCTCGCGCCCGGAGTACTTGTGGTCCGAGCAGCCCCGGAGCCCGTACACCGATCGGAGGGACTTGACGACGGTATCGACCCGACCCTTGTCGGTGAACGGGCCGAACACCGTCGCGCCGTCGTCGGGGTCGCGGGTGACCTGGATGCGCGGGAACGCGTGGTCGGTCAGCTGGACGAGCGGGTACGACTTGTCGTCCTTCAGCCGGACGTTGTACTTCGGCTGGTGGCGCTTGATGAGGTTCGCCTCGAGCAACAGCGCCTGGGTCTCGGTGTCGGTGACGGCGACCTCGACGGCGTCGGCGGCCGCGACCATCCGCCGGATGCGCTCGCTCCGGGGGTCGGCGTACGTCCGGACGCGGTCCCGGAGGTCGACCGCCTTCCCGACGTAGAGGACGGCGTCGTCCGATTCGAAGTGGTAGACGCCGGGCTCCCGCGGGAGGTCGGCCGCCCGCTCGCGGACCGCCGCCGGCTCCATCGTGTGGGAGGGTTGGCGTCGAGCGGTATCAGCGTGACGCGTCGGGAAGCCATGGGGTCACGTCGCCTCCTGGTCGGACCGGCGGTGGAGGCCGAGCGCCGCGAGCACGGCGACGAGCCCGGCCAGTGCGGCCAGTCCGAACGCGACGCGGTAGCCCAACTCGGTGTAGACGCGGGCGCCGCCGATGGTCTCGCCGGTCCAGTACGTGTCGAGCACGACGCCCATCAGCGTCGGCAGGACGGCGGCGCCGGTGAAGGCCATCGTGTTGACCGTGCCGGTGGAGACGCCGGAGGCCGCCGTCGCGTGGCGCTCCTTGACGACGGCGTAGGTGAGCGCGTACGCCCCGGCGAGCGCCCCGGCCGCGAAGAAGGCGATGCCGACGACGACCAGCGGCGGGCGGCCGGCGAACGCCAGGACGGCGAACGCGACGGTGTAGGCCGTCATCCCGGCGACCACGAGGCGGGTGCGGGAGCCGAGGCGGTCGGAGACGGCACCGACGGCCGGCGGCCCGACGAGCACGCCGGCGCTGCCCAGCAGGGTGAACGTCGAGGCGTCCGTCACCGAGACGTCGTACACCTGCACAAGGTACGGGATGCCCCAGAGCCCGAAGACGGTGACGTTGACGCCGGTGCCGGCGAACAGCACCGCGCCGCCGAGCCAGGTCTCGGGGTCCGCGAGGACGCCGCGAGCGTTCCGGAGCACGCCACGGAGCGAGGGCGACCCCGGCGTCTCGACGCCGCTGACGGGCTCGAGGCCGGCGTCGGCCGGCGAGTCCCGCGCGACGACGTACGCGGTCACGGCGAGGAGTGCGCCGATGACGGACAGCCCGGCGACGGTCCGTCGCCACCCGGCCGCGGCGACGACGACCGCCAGCGGCGTCGTCGCGAGCACCCCGCCGAGGCCGGCGATGGCGATGGTGAGCCCGCTCATCCGGCCGAACTCCCCGGGACGGAACCAGTTCGCGCAGAACCGGAGGATGGCGATGAAGATGACGCTCCCGCCGAGCCCGATGACGGCGCGGCCGACGACGGCGGCGAGGTAGCCGTCGGCCGCGGCGAATGCCAGCCCGCCGGCGGCCATCACGACGGCGCCGGCGGTGACCGTTCGGCGGGCGCCGAGGCGGTCCGCGAACACGCCGGCCGGCAGCTGCATCGCGGCGTAGACGTAGAAGAACGAGGCGTGCAGCGTGCCGAGCTGGGCGCCCGTCACCGCGAAGGCGCGGGTCAGCTCGTCGGCCAGGACGGCCGTCGAGAGCCGGTAGACCGACACGAGCGCGTACGTCGCCGCGAGCGCGGCGAAGGCGAGCCAGCGGCGGCGTTCCGGGACCGTCCAGAGTCCCCGGCGGCCTCGGTCACCCACGGACCGGGGCTCGGGGAGGTCGGTGAAAGGCGTGTCGACCCCCGCAACCATGCCGTCGACGCCGGTCGGGGCGTCGGCCGCGTCGGCAAACGGCAAGAGTTAATCGGCTCCCGCGGCCCTCTCCGGACGAGCATGACCAAGGTCAGCGTGATCGGCGCGGCCGGGACCGTCGGCGCCGCAGCCGGGTACAACATCGCCCTCCGCGATATCGCGGACGAACTCGTCTACGTCGACATCCCCGACCAGCGGGAGACCACCATCGGCCAGGCGGCCGACACCAACCACGGGGTCGCCTACGACGCGAACACGACCGTCCGGCAGGGCGAGTACGAGGACACCGCCGGCTCCGACGTCGTCGTCATCACCGCCGGCATCCCGCGCCAGCCCGGCCAGACCCGGATCGACCTCGCGGGCGACAACGCCCCGATCATGGAGGACATCGGGTCGTCGCTCGACGAGTACAACGACGACTACGTCTCCATCACCACGTCGAACCCGGTCGACCTGCTGAACCGCCACCTCTACGAGTCCGGCGACCGCGACCGGCACTCGGTCATCGGCTTCGGCGGCCGACTGGACTCCGCGCGGTTCCGGTACGTGCTCTCCGAGCGGTTCGACGCGCCGGTCGGGAACGTCGAGGCGACCATCCTCGGCGAGCACGGCGACGCCCAGGTACCCGTGTTCTCGAAGGTCCGCGTCGACGGCGCCGACCCCGACTTCTCCGCCGACGAGAAGGAGGATATCCTCGAGGCCCTCCAGCAGTCCGCGATGGACGTCATCGAGCGGAAGGGCGCCACCCAGTGGGGCCCCGCGACCGGCGTCGCCCACATGGTCGAGGCCGTCCTCCGCGACACGGGCGAGGTGCTTCCCGGCTCCATCGTGCTGGACGGCGAGTACGGCTACGCGGACACGGCGTTCGGCGTGCCGGTCAAGCTCGGGTCGGACGGCGTCGAGGAGGTCGTCGAATGGGACCTCGACGACTACGAGTCCGAGCTGATGGACGAGGCCGCCGAGAAGCTCGCCGACCAGTACGCCGAGATCACCTAGTCCTCCCGCTCCGGGCGACGGCCGGCGTACTCCTCGGGGAGTCGGTCGCCGGTGAGCGCCGCCCACTCGCGGAGGCGCTCGGCGTCGGTGCTCCGGGTCGGGCCGGTCATGACTGTCCTATCAGGAAGTAATCTCCATCTCGGTTGTTAAGCGTTTTGTCGGTCGCGTGGACGGTCGGAGGGAGTGTCGGCCGACCGGTCGGAGGAGGGCACCGGCCGACCGGTCAGACCAGTTGCTCGCCGTCCTCGTCGTAGATCTCGATGGCGTCGACCGGACAGGCGCGGGCGGCGAACTTCGCGTCCAGTTCCGCGTCCTCCGGCACCTCCCGCTCGAAGATCGTGGGTTCGACCTCCTCGCTGGCCTCGAGGTCGGCCTTTCCGGCGTCGGTGTCCTCGGTGAACGCGTCCCACTCGGCGACGCACTGGAACATCCCGATGCAGGTGTCGCGGTCGAACCGGACCTTCATACCGGGCGTTGGAGCGAACCGGGCATAGGCGTGACGCCCGACGGGGGAGACGGTCGGCGGGACGTGCCACCCGGACCGTTTTAGGCCGCCCCGGCCGACGCGCCGCCATGGCACGCGACGTCACCCGCCGCGCGCTGCTGGCCGCCGCCCTCGGGGCCGGCACCGGCGGGGCCGCCCTCTCGCCCGCCGGCGACCTGCTGGAGTCGTTCGCACCCCCGAGCGGCCGCGCCTGGCGAACCACCCGGGGCGAGATCCCCGACACCGTCTCCAGCCCGCACGGCGACGCGACCGTGACCTACGACGACTACGGCGTCCCCCACGTCGAGGCCGACGACGAGGCCGCGGCGTACTACGCGGTCGGGTTCGTCCAGGCCGCCGACCGGCTGTTCGAGATGGACCTCGTCAGGCGGCTGATGGACGGGCGGCTCGCGGCGGCGGTCGGCGAGCGGGCCGTCGAGTCGGACGTCTTTCACGCGAAGATGGACTTCCGCGGCGCCGCCGAGGCCTCCGCCGAGGCGCTCGAGGGCACCCGAACCGAGACCCTCAGCGAGGCCTACGCCGACGGCGTCAACGCCTACATGGACTCGGCGGGCCCGCAGCCGCTGGAGTTCGCACTGGCCGGCTACGACGCCGACGAGTGGACGAAGATCGACAGCCTCCTCGTCGGCGCCCAGATCTCGTGGGGCCTGACGGGCAGCTTCCGCGAGCTCCGGCGGTCCGTCCTCCGGGACCGACTCGGTGCCGACGACTACCGGCGGCTCTACGTCGAGCCCTTCGACCACGGCGCCCCGATAATCCGCGAGGGGACGACCGGAACCGTGTCCGGCGTCGACGTGTCCGGCCGGCCGGACGCCGCCGAGGGGCACCGCGGGGCCGTCGACCCGGCGTTCGCCGAGTGGCTGTCCGCCCACGAGCCGCCCCGGCACTGGGGGTCGAACCACTGGGCCGTCGGCGGCGAGCACACCGCCAGCGGGTCGCCGATCCTCGCCTACGACCCGCACCTCTCGCTGATGGCGCCGCCGGTCTGGTACGAGCAGCGGATCACCGTCGGCGACGTCGACGTCCGCGGCGCGACGTTCCCCGGCATCCCCTTCGTCATCGTGGGCGAGAACCGCCACGGCGCCTGGGGCTTCACGAACACCGGCGCCGACGTCGTCGACCACTACACCTACGAGACCGACGGCGACCGGTACCGCTACCGCGGCGAGTGGCGGGAGTTCGACACGGTGACCCGCACGATCGCGGTCGCCGACGGCGAGGACCGCGAGGTCGAGGTCAGGAAGACGGTCCACGGCGCCTACCTCGACCGGGAGATCGACGGCGAGACCCGGCACGTCGGCGTCGCCTGGACCGGCATGTCGGGCACCCGCGAGTCCGAAGCCATCTATGAGTTCTCGAGGACGACGAACGTCGACGAGTACCGCGCCGCGCTACGGAAGATGGACGTCCCGACGCAGAACGCGCTGTACGTCGATGACGCCGAGATCCTGTACCGCGTCACCGGCCGCATCCCGATCCGGCGGGACGCCGACGGGGCGGTGATCCGGGGCGACCGGGTGTTCGACGGGTCGGCCGGCGAAGCGGAGTGGGACGGCTTCGAACCGTACGGGCAGAGCGACTGGGACGCCGGCTTCGTGCCGTTCGACGAGCTGCCCGCCGTCCGGGACTCCGACTACATCGGGACCGCGAACCAGCGGATCGCCGACGACCCGACCTACCCCATCGGGCGGGCGTACGCCTCCGGCTTCCGCGGTATGCGGATCTACGAGCGGCTCGACGAGCGCGTCGGGGCCGGCGACCCGGTCGACCGCGACTTCATGACGTCGCTGCAGAACGACACCCTGGACGTCCGTGCCCGGCTGCTCGTCCCCGCGGTCCTCGCGGCCCGCGACCGGATGGACGCGACGGTCGACCCGTGGCTGGACGCGCTGGCCGACTGGGACTACCGGATGGAGCGCGACAGCGAGGCGGCGCTGTTCTTCGACCGGTTCTACCGGGAGTTCCGCGACGCGACCTGGGCGGACGACTTCGAGGCCGTCGACCTCGACGAGGAGTGGTGGCCGCAGGCGTGGCCGCTCGTCACCATCCCGACCGACGATCCGTTCTTCGACGGGGACCGCGCGGAGGTGATCGCCGAAGCGGCCACCACGGCCGTCGAGGAGATCGAGGCCGACGATTGGGCGGTCTACGGCGACGTCCACCGGACCGAGATCGACCACCCGTTCGGCGGCCAGGTGGCGGCGCTGAACTACCCCCGGTACCCGACCGACGGCACCGGGTTCACCGTGTTCAACGTCCACGACGGCGCCGAACACGGCAGCAGCTGGCGCCAGGTCTCGCCGACGGACGGGTCCTCGCTGTCGATCATCCCGGGCGGCCAGGACGGCTCGCCGTTCGCCGACCACTACGACGACCAGCTCCGCGCCTGGGCCGACGGCGAGTACAAGCCGATGGCGTTCGAGACGCCCGCCGACGGCGACACCATCGCCTTCCGGGAGGACGAGGGATGACCGACGGCACCGGCGTCGCCGATGACGCCTCGGCCGGCGCGTCGTGGCCGCCGACGCGCCTGACCGTGGTCCGGTCCGACCCGCGCACGCGCGCCGCCGCGCTCGCCGCCGCCGTGGTCGTCGGCCTCGCCGTCGCCTGGCTCCACTGGCTCGGCCTGGTCGTCGCCGGAGCGCTCGTCGGGGTCGTCAGCCGATCACCGGCCCGGGCGGTCGCCGGGGGCCTCGTCGTCGGGGCGCTCGCCGTCGGCCTCACCGTCCTCACCCACCCGATCGGGCCGGCCGCGTTCCTGGCGTTCCGGCCGCCGGTCTACGTGACGCTGGGGGTGGGACTCGCCGCGCCCGTGTGGGGATCCCTTGTCAGACTGGCCGGCTGAACCCCGGCCGCACGCCGGCCGTTGCCGTCGCCCAGCGGTCGCACCCACCCGCGGCAGCCTTTTCGGCCCGCTCGCCAAACCGACACCATGACCGACGCCGCCGTCCCCGACGCCGCGCGTGCGGACGAGGCCGGGGTCCCGACGTCGGTGGCCGCCGACCTGCTCGTCGCCACGAAGGTCGGCGAGGACCCGGACCCCCACCTCGCGACGCTCGCCGGCTACGACGAGGACGCGCTGGCACCCGTCCGGTCGAACCGCGAGCGGGCGCTCGCGTTCTGGCTGAACCTCTACAACGCCGGGACGCAACTCCTGCTCGAGCGCCGCCCGGCGCTCTACGAGGGCCCGCTCCGGTTCCTCCGGTTCTTCCGCGCCGACGCCGTCACCGTCGCCGACACCGGGCTGAGCCTCGACGCCATCGAGCAGGGCATCCTCCGGGGCGGCCGCTCGAAGTACGGACTCGGCTACCTCCCGCGGTTCCCCCGCCCGTTCGAGCGCCGCTACCGGGTCGCGTGCGACCCACGGATCCACTTCGCGCTGAACTGCGGCGCCGAGAGCTGTCCCGCCATCCGGGCCTACGACCCCGGGACCGTCGACGACCAGCTCGACGAGGCGACGGCGAGCTACCTCGAACGGGGCGTCGAATACGACAGCGAGGACGACGTCGCCCGCGTCCCGCGCGTCTTCCTGTGGTACCGCCGGGACTTCGGCGGCGCCGGCGGCATCCGGGCGATGCTCCGGGCGTACGACGCCATCCCCGGGGATACCGAGCCGGCGTTGCGCTACAAATCGTGGGACTGGTCGAAGGCGAAGGGGAAGTTCGCCTGACCGGCGGCCCGGCCGCACGGACGGCGCCGGCGACGTCGGTCAGTCCTCGGGCCGCCCGACCCCGGTGAACTCGAAGCGGGCGCCGCCAGCGGCGCTCTCGGTGAGCGTGACGTCCCAGCCGTGCTCCCTGGTGACCTGCCGGACGATGCTGAGCCCGAGGCCGGTCCCGTCGCCCGAGGAGTACCCGCTCTCGAACACGTCGTCGCGGTTCGCCGGCGACACGCCGACGCCGTCGTCGGCCACGTAGAAGCCGTCGACGAGGTCGCCGACGGTGATGGTCACCCGGGTCCCGTCCCCCGGGGCGCCGTGCTCGACGGCGTTGCGGAAGAGGTTCTCCAGCAGGTGTCGGAGCCGGCCGCGGTCCGCCAGGACGGCGCGGTCGGTCTCGATCGACAGGGTCGCGGCGCCGCCCTCGACGCTGACCCAGCAGTCCTCGACGATCGACGGGAGGGTGACCGCGGTCGGTTCGGCGTCCCGGTCGCCCTCGCGGGCGAGCGCGAGCAGGTCGTCGACGATGGCGCGGCTCCGGTCGACCGCGCTCGCGGCGTCCTCGAGGTGCGGGCTGTCGCAGTCCGCCTGCGCCAGGTCCAGCCGGCCGTCGGCCACGTTCAGCGGGCTGCGGAGGTCGTGGCTGATCACGCTGACGAGTTCGTCCAGCCGGTCGGTGCGGGCCTCCAGCAACTCCTTCTGCTCCCGGAGCGCCCGCTCCCGTTCCGCCCGGTCGAGCGCCGCGGTGAGGACCGTCGCGAGGATCTCCGTGAGCTTCCGGTCGGTCTCCGAGAGCGCGTTCGGCTCCGGCGCGGCCGTGTAGAACACGCCGTGGTCGCCGAGCGGGAACACCACCCCGCTCCGGGCGGGCGTCTCGGTCTCGTCGACGGCGTCGTAGTCGCGGGCGTCCTGGACGGCGCCGGGCTCGCCGGCCTGGAACACGCCCCAAGCGAGGCGGTCGACGGTCCGGTCCGGGGCCGACCGGTCGAAGGTCGGCGCCCGGCCGGGGCAGTCGCCGCCCGCGTAGGTGAACGCGACCGGCTCGAGGGTCCGGCCCGACCCGTCGAGGAGGTGGACGCCGGCGATCGGGAGGTCCAGCGACGCGGCCGCGATGTCGACCGCGATCTCGGCGACGCGCTCCGGGTCGCCGGCGCGGACGAGCCGCTGGGTGCGGTTCTGGAGCTCGCCGATGGTCGACAGCTGCTGCTTCCGGTGTGTGACGTCCTGGACGGCGCCGCGGACCGCCACGACGTCGCCGTCCTCGACGACGGGGCTGCCGTGGGTTCGAACCCACCGAACCCCGTCGTCGGTCTCGATCCGGGACTCGACCTCGAAGGACTCCCGGGCGGCGATCGCCCGGTCGACGGCCCGCTCGACGTCGTCGCGGTCCTCGGGATGGTAGAAGTCCAGGGCGGACTCCAGCGTCGGCTCGAACGACGTCGGGACGCCGTAGATCTCGTAGACCTCCTCGGTCCACGCCAGGTCGTCCGCGGCCGGGTCGTACTCCCAGGCGCCCACGTCGGCGAGGTCCTGGGCCTGCCGGAACAGGTCGTTGCGGCGCCGGCGTTCGCGCCGTCGTCGGATCCGGTCGGTGATATCGGCGTAGATCGCGTAGCCGTCGACGTGGTCGTCGGCGGACAGTTCGACGTTCCGGAACCGGAAGTCCCGGACGCCGTCGGTCGTCCGGCGGCGGATGTGTTCGTCGATCCGGTCGCCGGCCCTGACCCGCTCGTCGAGCCGTTCGGCCTCCTCCCGGCGGTCCGGCGGCACGAGGAGGTCGCCGACAGACTCCCCGACCGCCCGCGAGGCCTCGTAGCCGAACACCTCGGTGAACGCCCCGTTGACGTCGGCGATGTGGGGCTCGCCGTCCTCGTAGACGTACGCGAACGTCGGTTCCGGGAAGTGCTCGAACAGCTCGCGGACCCGCCGCCGTTCCCCCGCCAGTCGCCGCTCGGTCCGGGCGACCCGCACGGCGTTCGTGATCCGGTTTGCGAGCAGCCCGTACTGTTCGGTGTCCGCCGACTTCCGGACGTAGTCCGTGACGCCGGCCGAGACGGCGCGGGCGGCGACGGCCTCGTCGCCCTTCCCGGTGAAGAGGATGAAGGGGAGGTCGGGGTGGGTCTCCCGGACCGCCTCGAACAGCTCCAGGCCGTCCATCTCCGGCATGTCGTAGTCCGAGACCACGCAGTCGAAGCCGCCGTCGTCGAGCCGGTCCAGGGCCTCCTCGGGCCCGGTGGCGGTCGTCACCTCGATCCGGGCGTCCTCCCGCTCGAGGAACCTGGCCGTCGTCTCGGTCAGGTCCGGGTCGTCGACGTGGAGGACGTCGATCGAGTCTTCCCCCGCGGTCATGGCGGTGGCGTTCGACCCGATGCCACATAAACCCGCGAACCACTACGGGTGCCGACCCCGGCGCGTGCGTGCCGACGGGGCATCGACACCCGGGGGCCGGTCGTGGACCGGCGTCGTCGGTCGAGGGGCGTGGCGCCGCGGGGAACGAGAGTTTAAACCGGACGGCGCGCAACCCGACGGTAATGGACGTCGCCGACGTCGACGGCGTGTCCGACTGGTTCGTCGACCACCTCCGGTCGGAGGGCATCGCCGAACTGTACCCGCCGCAGGCCGCCGCCGTCGAGGCCGGCGCGACCGACGGCGAGAGCCTCGTCGCCGCCGTCCCGACCGCCAGCGGGAAGACGCTCATCGCCCAGCTCGCGATGCTCGCCGCCGTCCGCCGCGGCGGCACGGCGCTGTACATCGTGCCGCTCCGGGCGCTGGCCAGCGAGAAGCGAGAGGAGTTCGCCGTCTTCGACGACCACGGCGTCTCGGTCGGGGTCGCGACCGGCGACTACGAGGACTCCGGCGAGTGGCTCGCCGACCGCGACGTCATCGTCGCGACCAGCGAGAAGGTCGACTCGCTCGTGCGGAACGGGGCGCCGTGGATCGACGACCTCGACTGCGTCGTCGCCGACGAGGTCCACCTCGTCGACGACCCCGAGCGCGGCCCGACGCTGGAGGTCACGCTCGCGAAGCTCCGCCGCGTGAACCCGAGCGTCCAGGTCGTCGCGCTGTCGGCCACCGTCGGCAACGCCGGCGACGTCGCCGAGTGGCTGGATGCCGAACTCGTCGACTCGACGTGGCGCCCGATCGAGCTCCGGAAGGGCGTCCACTACGGGCAGGCCGTCCACTACGGCGACGGCGACCAGACGGAGCTCCGGGTGCAGTCCGGCGAGAAGCCGACCGAGGCCATCGTCCGGGACACGCTCGCGGAGGGCGGGTCGACGCTCGTGTTCGTGAACTCCCGACGGAACGCCGAGGGCGCCGCAAAGCGGCTGGCAGGGACGACCGACGGCCTGCTCGACCCCGGCGAACGGGACCGGCTCGCCGATCTGGCACGGGAGCTCCGGGACGTCTCCGACACCGAGACGAGCGAGGATCTCGCGGCCTGCGTCGAGCAGGGCGCGGCCTTCCACCACGCCGGTCTGGCCAGCGAACACAGGTCGCTCGTCGAGGACGCCTTCCGCGAGCGGCTCATCAAGGTCGTCGCGGCGACGCCGACGCTCGCCGCCGGCGTCAACACGCCCTCCCGGCGGGTCGTGGTCCGCGACTGGCGTCGCTACTCCGGGGACGCCGGCGGCATGCAGCCGCTGTCGGTGCTCGAGGTCCACCAGATGATGGGGCGGGCCGGCCGGCCCGGCCGGGACCCCTACGGCGAGGCGCTGCTGCTCGCCAACAGTCACGACGAGCTCGACGAACTGCTGGACCGGTACGTCTGGGCCGATCCCGAGCCCGTCGAGTCGAAGCTGGCCCGCGAGCCCTCGATGCGGACCCACCTCCTGGCGACGGTCGCCTCAGGGTTCGCGAACTCCCGGGAGGCGCTGCTCGAGTTCCTCGACCAGACGCTGTACGCCACCCAGTACCGCCGGGGCGGCGACGGCGGCGACAACCTCGAACGCGTCGTCGACACGACCCTGGAGTACCTCCAGGTCAACGGGTTCGTCGAGGGCGTCGGTGGCGACGACCGCCTGGAGGCCACCTCCCTCGGCCACACCGTCTCGCGGCTCTACCTCGACCCGATGAGTGCCGCCGAGATCATCGACGGCCTCGAGGCCACGCCCGACCCGACCGCGCTCGGGCTCTACCACCTCGTCTCCCGGACGCCGGACATGTACGAGCTGTACCTCCGCTCCGGCGACCGCGAGGAGTACACCATGGTCGCCCACGAGCGCGAGGCCGAGTTCTGCGGCGAGCTGCCGAGCGAGTTCGAGGAGGAACGGTTCGAGGACTGGCTGTCGGCGCTGAAGACCGCGACGATGCTGGAGGACTGGGCGAACGAGCGCGAGGAGGACGAGATCGCGCAGTCATATGGCGTCGGGCCCGGCGACATCCGCGGGAAGGTCGACACCGCCGAGTGGCTGCTCGGCGCCGCCGAGTCGCTGGCCGGCGAACTCGACCTCGCGAACGTCCCCGCCATTCGGCGGGCCAGAAAGCGCGTCCATCACGGCGTCGGCGAGGAGCTCATCGACCTCGCCGGCGTCCGCGGCGTCGGCCGCAAGCGCGCCCGCCGGCTGTTCGACGCCGGCATCGAGACCCGCGCCGACCTCCGGGAGGCCGACAAAGCCGTCGTGCTGGGCGCGCTCCGCGGCCGGCGGAAGACCGCCGAGAACGTCCTGGAGGCCGCCGGCCACCAGGACCCCGGGATGGACGGCGTCACCGCGGACGCCGCGGCGGCGCCCGACGACGCCGACGGGGCCGCGACCGCCGACGACGGGGCAGGCCAGGCCAACCTGGGTGACTTCTGATGCGCGTCGTCGAGGGCGTCGCGACGGTCGGCGCCGACGAGTTCCCGGACGTCGACGCGTTCGTCGACCGCCTCGACGCGATCGCGAGCGAGCACGAGGCGACCGTGCAGGCGTTCGACGCCCGCTACGTGGTCTCGCGGCGCCACCTGGAGCGCGCCGTGGCGCTGGCCGACCGGGAGCGCGGTCGCGGCGAGGCCATCGCGCGGGACCGCGGCGTCGAGATCATGCTGTACGCCGCCGGCCGCCGCCAGATCAACCGGGCGCTCGAGATGGGGATCGAGGCGGGCGAGACGCCGGCGGTCGTGCTGGTCGACGGCGGTGGTGGCGCGGACGAGGATGCCGATGCCGGCGATGGCGGGGAGGACGCGGCGGCCGACGCCGTCGCGGCGCTGCTCGCGCCAGCCGAGACGCTCGGCGACTACGACGAACCGCGGGTCCGGGCGTTCTTCGACGTCGGGGACGCGGAACTCGAGGCGACGGATCACGACCTCGAGGCGCTGGTCCTCGAGCGTGTCGCGCTGCTGGTCGTCGAGCGCTGAGCGCGTCCCCGCTCGTCGACGAGTGGATGGTTCCGGTCGAGGCCGGGCCGTCGCCTTCCGGTACCCGTATCAGTCCGGGACGGGTAGGGCGCGCATGTCACAGCGGGGCGTCGAGACCGACGCCGTCGCCGTCGAGGTCACGGACGGCCGGCGCGGAACCGTCGAGACCGAGGTCCACTACCGTGTCGCCGGCGAGGGGCCGCCGGTCGTGCTGCTGCACGGGATCGGGCTGGACGCCGCGTCGGTGTCCTGGCGCCACGTCCTCCCGGCGCTGGCGGCGGACCACCGGGTGTACGCGCTCGATTTCCCCGGCCACGGGCACGGTCCCGAGCCCCGAGTCCGGTACACGCAGGCGTTCTTCCTCGACGTCCTGTCGTCGTTCGTCTCGCGGATGGACCTGGAAGGTGCCTCGCTCGTCGGGGCCTCGATGGGCGGCGGGGTCGCGCTCGGGTACGCCCTCGAGCACGACGTCGCGCGGCTGGTGTTGGCGGACGCCTACGGGCTCGGTCGCGACGCTCCGTGGCGACCGGCGGCCAGCGGCTACCTCCGCATCCCCGGGGCGGCGATCACCTGGTGGCAGGCCGTGGCCGCGACCCGCGCGTCGGTCCGGGAACATCTGCGGACGATGACGGCCGGCTCCCCGACCGACGACCACGTCGAGGACGTCTACGCGACCGTCCAGCGCGCCGGCGGTCGTGCCATGGCGAGCTGGCAGCGAAGCGAGTTCCGGCGGGACGGCCTCCGGACCTGCTACCTGGACCGGCTGTCCGCACTGGAGACGGAGACGCTGTTCCTCCACGGCACCGCCGACCCGCTGTTGCCGTCGTCGTGGTCCGAACGGGCGGCGGCGAGAACCGACGCGTCGCTCGAACTCCTCGATGGCGTCGGCCACTGGCCGGCGCGGGAGGCCCCCGACCGGTTCAACGAGGTCGTCGCCGGGTTCCTCGAGTCCGCGGCGTCCAGTTAGTCGGTGGTGTCGTCGATGAGGACGACGGCCTCGCCGTCGATGATGCGGTCGTCGCCGCGGTCGACGGAGGTCTGGAGCCGGTAGCGGTCGTCGCCGAGCGCCTCGACGACGGTGGCCTCGGCGGTGACGCGGTCGCCGGGACGGACCGGCGCGAGGAACTCCAGGTCCTGGGAGAGGTAGACGACGCTGCCGGGGAACCGCGCCAGCGCGGCGCTGATGAGGCCGGCGGCGAGGGTGCCGTGGACGATACGGCCGTCGAACCGAGTCTCCCCGGCCCACTCCTCGTCGAGATGGATGGGGTTGGTGTCGCCGGAGGCGGCGGCGAAGCGGTCGACGTCGTCCCCGGAGAGCGTCTTCATGAACCGGACCGAGTCGCCGACGGTCGGCTCGCCCTCGGCCTCGACCGTCGCGTCCCACTCGGGGAGGTCCCCGGCGGGCTGGATGCGATCCTCGACGTCCGGGGCCCCGTCGCCGCCGGAATCGGCCGCGGCGGGCTCGTCGCCGGCGGCCGGCCCGTCGTCCGCGGCGCCGACGGTCGCGGCGATGGCGGCCCGGTTCGCCTCGAGGGCCGCCCGGTTGGCGTCGACGGCGTTGGTGACGAGGCGGGTCGACGCTTCGGACCACGCCTCGAGGACCGACGCGGGCGTGCTGTGACGCATACCCCCCGTACTCCCGTGGCCGAAATAAAGGGCAGGTTTCCCACGGGCCGCGAGTGTCAACAGATGGCAGCGAACCCCGTCACGTGGTTCCTATCGGAATATTTATCTGTTCGGGGGTGCGAGATGGGCCAACCATGGCCGACGACGAGGACGACGAGGAGCGGGAGGGGCTGATGTGGACGCCGAACCTGCTGAAGAACATCCAGAACGTCTCCGAGACGGCGACGCGCCAGCAGCAGGAGGCGCTCCAGCAGCTGCTGCTCGGCGCCGGCGGCGAGAGCACGCCGGACCTCGGGGACATCTCCGACCAGATGGGCGCCATGAGCCAGATGGCGACGTTCAAGACCCGGATCCAGAGCGGCGGCCGGATCTCGATCCCGGACGCCGAGCGCGAGGCGCTGGACATCCAGGAGGGCGACATCGTCCAGACCGTCGTCGTCCCGGTCAAGCGGAACCGCGACGAGGAGTAGCGGGCCCGGGTCGGACCGGGGCGTCGTGGACACCGGGGCGCCGATCCCGCCAATTCTCAACCCGGTTTCCCGTTGTGAACGACCGGCTTTTATCGCCGCTCCGCGTAGACACCGTATGACCGACCGAACCGACGCGGCAGCGCAGTGGCAGCGGCTGGCCGACGACATGAACGACGCCGTCGCGACGTCCATGGAGCGGAACGTGGAGGCCAGCACGGCCCTGATGGAGTCGTGGGTCGAGGCCATGCAGGGGAACGCGCCCGACGAGGAGACGGTGGCCTCGGCCGTGGAGGGCTACAACGACGCCTTCGAGGTGTGGATGGAGGCCGCCGAACGGACCGTCGAGCGAACCGGCGACCTCGCCGACGGCGAGGACGTCTCCGCCACCGAGTTCCGCGACCTCTGGCTGCGGAGCGCCAACGAGGCGTTCAAGGAGGTCATGAGCACGGAGGCGTTCGCCGCCGCCAACGGCCAGCTGATGGAGGCGATGCTCGACATCCAGGCCGAGACCAGGGAGCTGCGCGAGGAGACGCTCGCGGACGCCGGCCTGCCGACGGGGAGCGACCTCGAGGAGGTCGGCGAGCGGCTCGTCGAGCTGGAGCGGCGCCAGCACGACGTCGAGCGGAAGCTCGACCGCGTCCTCGAGGCCGTCGAATGAGCTCCGAGAACCCGTTTCTCGCGCCGCTCCGGGTCCAGCAGGAGCTGCTCGACGCCACCACCGACGCCGCCGAGAAGGGCCGCCTCGCGCCGGGGCAACTCGACACGCTCGAGGACGTCGACGTCGGCCAGACGCCGAGCGAGGTCGTCTACACGGAGAACAAGCTCGAACTGCTGCACTACGAGCCCCGGACCGACGTCCAGCACCGGACGCCGATCCTCGTCGTCTACGCGCTCATCAACAAGCCGTTCATCCTCGACCTCCAGCCCGACCGCAGCGTCGTCCGCCGGCTGCTGGAGGCCGGCCACGACGTCTACCTCGTCGACTGGAACGAGCCCTCCCGGCTCGACCAGCACCTCGCGCTCGAGGACTACGTCGACCGCTACATCGACAACTGCGTCGACGTCGTCCGGGAGCGATCCGGGGTCGAGCGCATCAACATCCTGGGGTACTGCATGGGCGGGACGATGACCGCGATGTACACCGCGCTCCACCAGGAGAAGGTCCGCACGCTGGGCCTGATGGCGGCCGGGCTCTGCTTCGCCGGCACCGGCGGCGTGCTGGAGCTGTGGGGCGACCAGGAGTACTACGACCCGGAGGACGTCGTCGACGTCTACGGCAACGTCCCCGCCGAGATGCTCGACGTCGGGTTCGCCCTGATGGACCCGGTCGCCAACTACGTCTCGAAGTACGTCCGGCTGTACGACAACCTCGAGAACGACGACTTCGTCGAGAACTTCGGCCGGATGGAGCGGTGGCTCGACGAGGGCATCGACGTCGCCGGCGAGACGTACGTCCAGTTCCTCCGGGACATCTACCAGGAGAACGAGCTCCAGCGGAACGAGCTGCACCTCGGCGGGCGACACGTCGACGTCACCTCGATCGAGGTCCCGGTCCTCCAGATCACGGGCGAGTACGACCACCTCATCCCGCCGGCGTCCAGCAAGCCGTTCAACGAGGTCGTCGGCAGCGACGACACCGAGGTCATCGAGTACCCGACCGGCCACATCGGGCTCGCGGTCTCCGGATCGAGCCACCGCGACGTCTGGCCGCGCGTCGCCGAGTGGTACGTCGAGCGCTCGACCGACGACCCCGAGCACCTCGCCCGCGTCGAGGCCGCCGTCGAGTCGGCCGACGGGATCGGGATCGAATCCATCGACGTCGAACTGGACGGCGACGGCGAGGCCGAGGCCGACGACCTGGAGTCGATCGACGGCATCGGCCCGGCCTACGCCGAACGGCTGCGCGAAGCCGACGTCGCGTCCGTCGCCGCGCTCGCCGAGGCCGACCCCGACGCCGTCGCCGACGCCGTCGGCGTCGGCTCGTCCCGGGCCCGGAGCTGGGTCGAGGCGGCACGCGATTAATCGACGCCACGGGACCCGCTCCTATCGAGGGCCGTCGTCGTCAGGCAACGCGGCCCGTACCGCCGGCTCCCGCCGTTGCGGGCGGGGCCGCTGGCGCGTCCGGGCCGCTTGCCGCGTCCGCGACGGCGGGCGAGGGCGGCCCGCTCGGAGCGGGCGCGGCGGTCGTCGACGACGAGCGGTCCAGCGTGGGTCCGGCCGGCGACTGCGAGAGGAGCAGCCGGATGTTGCCGAGGTAGGGGATCCGGAACTCGGCCGTCCCGACGACCCACGCCGGCCTGACCGGCGCGGACAGCCCCGTGACCTGGTCGTAGTGGGCGTTCGTGACGTCGTTGTCCCCCTTGGTGATGAAGCCGGCGTGGGGCGCCGGACAGTACCGGAGCGCCTCGCAACTGTCGGCGTCGCCGATGGCCTCGGGGTCGGCGCGGTCGTACCAGTTCTCGCCGTCCTCGACCCACAGCATCGCACGGTGTATCACGGGGGTCGCGCCGCCGGAGCCGTCCCGCCGGAAGACGATGACATCGCCCGGCCGGTTGAACTCGGTGTACCCAATCTCGGCGGCGCGGTCGGCGGGGACGACGCCGGTCGACGCGCCGTCGTGGGTCGGCGCCGCGTCGGGGACGAACCGGTCCTCGGACATGACGAACACGAGGTCGCCGCGCTCCATGTTCGGCTCCATGCTCCCGGACTCGATGGCGACCATCGGCGGCCAGATGCCGCTGATGGCGAACAGCAGCAGGCCGACGAGGAGCACGGCGCCGACGCTCGTGACCACGTCGCGGACGTAGACGGCCGGGCTCTCGTCGGTCGTCCAGAACCACCGCAGCCAGCCGACGACTCCGGACGGGGCCTCGCTCCCGTCCCCTGCGTCACTCATTGGCCGGACTTGCGCCGCGCGCGGTTTGAACGTTCTGGGTTCCGCCACGCGTGTCGAGCCGGGGTCCGCTACGCTTTTGCCCGCCCGCGGCGACCCTCTCCTGTGCCACTCGAGGAGCCGGCGCGACTCGCCCGGGAGCTGGCGAGCCACGGCTTCACCGCCGACCGGGAGGCCATCACGCTCCTCGCCAGCGCCGAGGACCCCGAGACCGCGCTGGCGCTGGCCGTCGAGGCCGCCTCCGACGACGAGCTGAAGCTCTCGGCCGCCGACATCCGCGACGCCCTCGAGGCGGGCCCCCGCGGTCGACGGGACCCGATCTCCGACGGTGATGCGGAAGCGGATGCGAATACGGATACGGTTACGGGGCCGGATACGGACCCGGCCGGCGCGGCGTCGGTCACGACCCCGAAGGCCGATGACGACCCCCCTGTTTCGGGTGGAGATGGCGGCGTCAGACGCCCGTCGGACGGCGGGGGTGCTCCAGTTGAAGCGGAGGGGTCCAGCGGCGTGGTAGGGGGCGGGGGCCGGGACGTCGACCCATCGCTGCGGGCGCTGTCGGTCGGCAACGACATGACCGGCCGCTCGACGGGAACCGGCGAGTACGAGGACTTCGTGGCGACGTTCCGCGACCGCTACGAGAAACTCGCCGGGCAGCTCCGCGGCCGGGTCAACCACCGGAACGCCGCGGCACTGGAGGCCAGCCCCGGCGGCGGCGAGGCCGGGATGGTCGGGATGATCGCCGACATCAGCTCCACGACGTCGGGTCACTGGATCGTCGACCTCGAGGACACGACGGGGATCTTCCCGTGTCTCGTGATGAAGGACCGGCCCATCGCCGGGCTGGTCGACGAGCTGCTGCACGACGAGGTCGTCGCCGTCGAGGGCGCGCTGTCGGACGACGGCAGCATCCTCTTCGTCGATGACGTCCACTTCCCGAACGTCCCGCGGACGTTCGAGCCCACGACCGCGGACCGTCACGTCCGGGCCGCGCTCATCAGCGACGTCCACGTCGGCAGCCAGGAGTTCATGCGGGACGCCTGGCAGCGCTTCACCTCGTGGCTCCACACCGAGGACGCAGAGCGGATCGAGTACCTTCTCATCGCCGGCGACATGGTCGAGGGCGTCGGCGTCTACCCGGACCAGGACGACGAACTGGACATCTTCGACATCTTCGACCAGTACGAGGCGTTCGCGGAGCGCCTCAAGGAGGTCCCCGGCGACATGGAGATCGTGATGATCCCCGGGAACCACGACGCCGTCCGGCTCGCCGAACCCCAACCGGGCTTCGACGAGGAGCTCCGGGACGTCATGGCCGTCCACGACGCCCGCGTCGTCTCGAACCCCTCCGTCGTCACCATCGAGGGCGTGTCGGTCCTGATGTACCACGGCGTCTCGCTGGACGAGGTCATCGCGGAACTCCCCGAGGCGAAGGCGAGCTACGACGACCCCGAGAAGGCGATGTACCAGCTCTTGAAGAAGCGCCACGTCGCCCCGCAGTTCGGCGGCCACACCCGGCTGGCGCCCGAGGAGGAGGACTACCTCGTCATCGACGACGTTCCCGACGTCTTCCACACCGGCCACGTCCACAAGCTCGGCTGGGGGAAGTACCGCAACGT
>CAZATR010000002.1:0-49781 GCA_964488035.1 uncultured Natronomonas sp. | reverse complement strand
CCGGACGCCACCGTGATGCCGCGGTCGGCGACGAACGCACCGCCGGCGCCCTTCTCACAGACGCCGAGGTCCTCGAGTTGCACCAGGGTCGTGCTCGTAAAGCAATCGTACAGTTCCATGACGTCGATATCGGCGGGGCCGACGCCGGCCATCCCGTAGGCGCGGGGGCCGGAGACGCGGGCGGGACTCGCCGTGAGGTCGCCCTGTGTCATGTACGAGGCGCTCCCGGAGTCGGTGACGCCGGACGCAACGCCCGTGACGTAAACCGGCGGGGTCGGGCCGGCTTCGGCGGCCGCCGCACTGGAGACGACGAACGCCGCGGCCCCGTCGGTGATCAGACAGCAGTCCAGGAGTCGGAACGGTGAGACGAGCATCGGACTCGCCCGGTAGTCCTCGTGGTCGATCGGGTCGCGCCGCAGCGCGTCGTCGGTCCGCGCCGCGTTCGCCCGGGTCTGGATCGCGACCTCGGCGAGCTGTCTCGAGGTGGTCCCGTACTCGTGCATGTGGCGTCGGGCCCGGCCCGCGAACTGCGTGGGCTGGGGAAACCAGCCGAACGGGACCTCGAGGCTGGCTTTCGACGAAACGTCCGTGTGGAACCGGTACATCCCGCTCCGCTCGGCGGCGGACCGTTCGAGTTGCGTCGCCCAGTTCGTCCCGAAGTAACAGATGACGTGGTCGGCGGTGCCGCTCGCGATGGCCTGGGCCGCGACGAGCGGCGCGGTCACGTTCCCCGCGCCGAGCGGCAGGGTCGCACCGACGAACCCTGGCTCGATGCCCACAAGCGTCCGGAGGTCGCTGGCGGCCGCGACATCGGGCATCAGGTGAGTCTCCGTGACGACGCCGTCGACCGCCGCCGGCGGAAGGCCGGCGTCGTCGATCGCCCGCTCGCAGGCATCGGCGACGAGTGCCGCCGCGTCGTGACCGCCGCCCTCGTGGAACGCCGACGTCCCGATTCCGGCGATGGCGGTCCGGTTCCGGAGGCCGGCAGAGGACGGCCGGCCGGCCGACCCGCCCGTCGTGCCGGGGGCGTCGTCAGCCACGGATATGCGTTCCGGTCGTGTCCACGTGGTTGGTGTTCGTGACGTAGGCGAACTTCCAGTCGCCGTCGATCCGTTCGTATTCGTCCTCGTACTCGCCCATTACCCAGCCGGTGTCGCCGTCGGGAAACCCGTAGTAGACGTACAGGTACCAGTGGCCGGTCGCCCTTTCGCCCGTTACCTCGAGCGACGGCATGAACGCCGTGTGCATGCTGAAGTCGTAAGCATTTTGGAACAAAGTGCGGGCGCACTCCTCGATCTCGGGCCGGCCGTCCAGGGGCTCGAGACCGTCGTACTCGATCAAAGCGTCCTCGGTGAACAGTGACGCGTACTCGCCCCACTCGCGGTGGTCGAGGTGTTTCGCGTAGTCGGCCCTGAGCCGTCGGAGTTCGAGGTGATCCCACAGCGTACGCACCTCGGCATCGTCACGCATGCTCGTGGCTGGGCGCCCGTCGGTATAGTTCGTACGGACCCGCACCAGCGGGACGGTGGAGGCCTCCGACGGAACCGGAAAGCACCTGCCGTCGGTCGACGGGTCGACCGCTTTATATGCACTGGTCCACACGCTGTCGGTAGTGTCAGGAGACTCCAGTTCGAGCCCGTTCACGGCCAGTTCGGAACGGGTGCTCACCGTCATCGCGGGGGGCACGATTTCGTTCGTCGCGAGCCAGCTCGTTATCCCTCCGTTGCTCCCCTCGATCGTGAGCGACTTCCGGATAACCTCCGCGGAGGCCGGCGTCGCGCTCACGGTCATGCTCGCCGCCGCGGCCCTCTCGATGTACCCGGGCGGCCGAGTGTCCGACCAGCTCTCCCGGCCGACGGCACTCGTCGCTGCCGTCGCGGCGGCCGCGGTCGGACTTGCCGTCGCATCGGTCGCCCCGTCGTTCCTGGTGTTCGTCGTCGCACTCGCTATCCTGGGGGTCGGTATCGGGTTCTTCGAACCGTCAAGCTTCGCGACCGTCTCCGACGTCTTCGTCGCCGCCAGGGGTCGCGCCTTCGGGATCGTGGCCGGGTCCTACAACGTCGGGGCCGCGATGGCGGCGGGGCTAGCGGCGGCGGCCGCCGCCCTGGGCACGTGGCAGTTCGCCTTCCTTCCCATCATCGGGTTGCTGCTCGTCGTTGGTTCGTTGTTCCATCACTGGCGTGCGGATGCGTACGTTTTTGAAGCGGTCTCGCTCACCCCGGGTGCGGCGCTCCGACGTGTGCTCGTGAATCGTCAGCTCCGACTCCTCCTCGTGCTCTTCAGCCTCTACATGTTTACGTGGCAGGCGTCGTTGAGTTTCTTCCCCACGTTGCTCAGGACCGAACTCGACGTCGCACCGTCGATCGCGACGATCCTGTTCGCGTCGATCTTCGCCGTCGGTTTGACACTGACGCCGATCGCGGGCGTCCTCGGCGACCGGCTCGGACACAGCCGGGTCGGGCAGCTCTCCCCAATCCTCGGCGCGGCGGGACTCACCGTCCTCCTGGTCGTCCGAACGGACTGGGCCGTCGTCGCCGGCACCTTGATCTACGCGCTCGGACTGGTCAGTTTCTGGCCGGTGATGACGGCCGAGTTGATGAACGGCCTGTCCACGGAGACCGTGGGGGCCGACTACGGCGTCACCCGGGCGGTCTTCTTCGGGATCGGGAGCCTCGGACCGACGTACGCCGGCGTCGTCGGAACCCGCGCGTCGCTGACGACCGCCTACATCGGGTTGGTCGTGTGTTTCCTGCTGGCCGCCGCCGTCTTGTTGCGGATCAACATGATTCACTGAGGTCCCCGCCGACCGCACTGATGTTCGGAGACTCGATCGTCAGCACCTATCGACAGGGCAACGCCCGGTCACCACGTGGTCTCTCCCTCGAGAACGGTAGCAGCGGGTGCCTGATCGATCAGCCGTCGACGTCGTCTTCCAGAGTGCCGATGCCTTCCGGCCACCCGGGCGGTTGTTCCGCGGTCGGGTTCGCGTACTCGCGTTTGAGGATCAGGGCGGTCCGCTCCAGTGAGAGGAGCATCTCGTCGTCCTGGTTGAACCCGCGGAGTTCGAACTCGACGATCCCCATGTTGTCGCGCGAGTCGCTCTCGCGCTTGCTCAGGACCTCCGTCTCCGCGAAGATGGTGTCGCCGTGGTGGACGGGGTTGTGGTGCCGCCAGTTCTCGAACCCGAGGTTCGCGACCGCGTTCTGGGAGACGTCGATGACGCTCATGCCGGCCGTCAGCGCGGCGACGAACAGCCCGTTGACGAGCCGCTCGCCGAACTCGGTCTCGGCGGCGTACGCCTCGTTGAAGTGCATCGGGTTGAGGTTCATCGTCAGGTTGGTGACCCAGACGTTGTCGGCCTCCGTCACCGTCCGGCCGTACGGGTGTTTGTAGATATCGCCGACCTCGAAATCCTCGTAGTATCGACCCTGCCAGCCACTTACGAGCCGCTTTTCCTGCGACTCCGAACTCTCGTCGGACATGCTTCATCATCACTCCTGCTGGTAGTCTCATTAGTGTTTTGGTAACTACCCACGGGCATCCGGCGACGGGACCGGGAACCGGAACGTTCATCGCGCGTGGAAGGACGTAACCACTAGTGTGTAGACCGAAACCGGACCGGCAGCACTAGAGTTGCGGGATGATCAGTTCACCGAACAGTTCGAGTTGCCGGTGTGTCTCCTGTGCTGGCATTGTCAGGAAGTCGAGGACGAGTCGGGTGGCTCCCGCGTCCGCATACCGGTAAACGTCCTCGATAACGTCGTCCGCCGAACCGAACAGCGGTCGGTCCGAATCCGTCGCCGGATCGATCGACGCCGGTCGCATGACCGAAAGTGCCGGCGTCCCCTCCCTCTCGTAGTCGGTCCAGGCTCGCTGCATCCGTTCCTTGAGTTCCCGGACCTCGCTGGGTCGCTCCCAGACGGTCACGAGGCCGTCGCCGAAGCGACCCAGCCGTCGAAGTGCGGCACCGGACGTTCCGCCGATCCAAACCGACGGAGATCCGGACGAAGCTGGGCGGGGCCGGAACCCCGTCTCGGGGAACGAGTGGAACTCGCCGTCGAATGCGAACCGGTCGTTCGTTTGGGCCAGCTCGAACAGCTCGAGGAACTCGTCGGTCCGTGCCCCTCGCTCGTCGTACGGGACGCCGAGCACCTCGTACTCCTCGCGGAGCCAACCGACGGACACGCCCAGCTCGACGCGCCCGCCGGAGAGAGCGTCAAGCGTCAGCGCGAGTTTCGTGAGGACGACGGGGTGTCGAAGGGGTGCGACGCAGACGTTCGTCGCGAGTCGGACATCGTCAGTCATCCCTGCGGCGTACGAGAGGACTTCGAATGCGTCGTAACATTCCGAGTCCGCATCGTACAGCGACGGGACAGCTCCTTCTGGCGTCCATGGGTACGTGTCCGATGCTTCGACCGGCAGAGCGACGTGGTCTCCCACTACCAGGGCGTCGAAGCCGTGTTCCTCGGCGAGTACAGTGGTTCGTTCGATGTCACTCGACGAAACCTCCCTTCCGACAGTTTGCAGTACCGCTGCTATCTCCATTGTCATGTAACTGTCGCTACGGGAACGGGGTCGATAGGCTCTCGCAACGGTGTCCCCACGGCACGTCACTCACTCTACGATACCGAGTGCCTTCGCTCGCTCGATCTTTCGTTCCGCCGTCCTTCGGTGTGCGGCATCGATCATCTCGCCCTCGTACTCGATGACACCCTGCCCGCGGTCGGTCGCGTCGGCCAATTCGTCCAACATCTCCTGGAGGTCCTCGATCTCGGTCGGATCGGGCGAGAAGATCTCGTTGATCGGCTCCGCATGGCTCGGATGGATGATTTGGTAGCCGGTGTACCCGAGCTGTCGCGCGAACGAGGCCTGTTCGCGCAAGCCGTCGATGTCGTCGATCTCGCTCCAGAGGCCACCCATGATTTCGGTGAGGCCGGCCGCGCGTGCGCCGGCCAGGACGTTCGAGCGTGCGAAGAGTGACTCGATCCCCTCGCGCGTCCATTCGTAGCCGAGTGCGCGATTGTAATCGCCGCCGTTCGTCGTTGCTCCCATGATCGCGGCCACTCTCTCGCTGGCGACGCAGATCTCGTAGGGGTTGTACTGCCCGTAGGCGGATTCGGGGAGGAGTAGGAACTCGGTCGTGTCGGTAACCCCTCGTCGTCGTTCGATGTACGTGAGCGCATTGTCGGCGTACCTGACGTACTCCGGGGAGTCGACTTTCGGGAGGACGATCACGTCGAGACGGTCGGTGACGATCGCGTCCAGGTCCGCCTCGAACTCGCTGCTGTCCGGCGCGTTCACACGAACGGCGATCAGGGCATCCGTGTCATCGAACGTCTCGATCGCATCCTGGAGAACCGCCCGTCCATGTTGCTTCTCGCCGGGTGGAGTTCCATCTTCGAGGTCGAAGATCACTCCGTCGGCGTCCGTCGTGTACGGCGTATTCTCCACCCAGTCCGGGAGGTTCGCGGGTACGTACAACAGCGACCGTACGGGGCGCATGGGCCGAGTGACAGCCCGTGCTGTGATAAGGATGTCGTGCCCAGGGTCGTCCGAACCGCCGGGGCGTCGAATCAGCGGTCATCGACGACGCCATCGCTCCGCAAATCGTCGATCTGAGTCGGGGAGAAGCCGACCTCGGAGAGGACATCCCGCGTGTCCGCCCCGAGTGCCGGTGGCTGTGACGGCGTCGCCAGCTGGTCGGCGTCGTCGAACGTCACCGGGTTCGTGGCGATGGCCACCTCCTCGCCGTCGACGTTCGTGATCGTATCGACCGTGTTCCGGTGTCGGAGGTGGTCGTCCTGGTACGCCTCCGGAATCGTCTGGACCTTCGAGATCGGAATCCGTATCGACGACAACTGCTCGATCAACGTCTCACGGGCGTACGTTGAGAGTTCCGCCTCGAGCTGCTCGTGGAGCGTCTCTCTGTGCTCGACCCGGTCCGCGTTACTGCGGAATGCCGGGTCATCGATCCATTCCTCGCGGCCGAGGGCTTCACAGAGCTTTCGCCACTGGCGGTCGTTCGCGACGGCGAGATACACCGGTCCATCGTCCGTGAAAAACATCCCGTACGGTGCGTACGGATCCCACGCGTGTCCCCGACGGGTTGGTACCGTCCCGTGCATGTCGTACTGCGTGTACCAGTAGCCCATGTAGGAGGCCGCGACGTCGAACATGGCAACCTCGATCTTGCCGCCGGGCGATTCATCGTTCAGCACGGCGGCAGTGATCGCGAATGCGGCGTAGAGGCCCGTGGACATGTCGATCAGCGATGCGCCGATCCGTGAGGGTTTTCGATCCGGCTCGCCCGTGTTCCAGAGCAGTCCCGACATCGCTTGCGCAGTCGGGTCGAACGCTGCACGCCCCCGGTACGGACCGCTCTCGCCGTATCCCGAAATCGTACAGTACACGATATCCTCGTTGACTGACTTCAGGGTCTCGTAATCACAGCCGAACGCCTCCATATCGCCCGGGAGGTTGTTGTGGACGACCGCGTCGGTCTCGCGTGCGAGTGCTTCGATGACCGCGTCGGATCCATCCGCCTTCAGATCGAGCGTGATCGAACGCTTGTTCCGTTCGACGTTAGGCGTGAGGGCACCCTGGACGAGTTCGCGCGTGCTCCCACCCCAGGGGGGTTCTACCTTGATCACCTCTGCACCGTAGTCCGCCAACAGGACGGTGGAGAATGGACCGGCGAGTTCCTGTGAGAAGTCGAGTACGGTCACACCCTCGAGTGGGAGCCGTGGCATGTCGAGAAATGCGCGAGACCCGACAAAAGGCTTTCTGCACCCGTTTGACGCACACTAAACACCAACGTGTTCGATGAAGGCTCGATCCGTGAGCCAGGTCCGATCCCGCGACGAGAGCCCGTCCACGTGCTCTAGCCACGAACGCGTTTCAGTGTAGGTCGCCGTGCCGCTCACGTTCGGGTAGTCCGAGCCCCAGATCACCCGCTCCCGGCCGAACTGTTCGACGAACCAGCGGATGAGTTCATGGAGATCGTCGTACGGATGCGGCAGCTCGGAGACCTCCGGTGCACTCGAGACTTTGATAGCTACTGAGTCGATCCCCGCGAGCGCCTCGAGCTCGGTCCGAGCCGGTTGGTCCGGCGGACAGTCGGGCGGGAGGTACGCGAAGTGGTCGATGACGTATCGGACGTCCGGGTAGGTGTGGGCGACCGTCAAGGCCTGTTCGAGTTGCCGGGGATGGAGCAACAATTGAACGAGAGCGTCCGTCTCCCGGACCGCTCGCCAGAACCCCTCCGCTCCGGTGCTCTCGGAGAGCCAGGTCGCGCTCGGATCGAACGTCGTCCACATCCGATCGCGGGCAAACACCGAACCGAGTCGGACACCGAGGATGCCGTCGACGCCCATCAGCTCCCGGACCGTAACTCCAGCGTCGGGCGCGAACGGGTCAACCATCGCGATCCCCGTCAGTCGATCGAACGTGTCGACGACACGTTTCACGTACCAGTTGTCAGTCCATTCGGTGATCGGATAGCCGACGACGACGGCCTCGTCGATCCCTCCGTCGTCCATGTCAGCGAGCAGTCGCTCCGCAGTATAGACGGGCTCAACGGTGCTCTCCGAGAGGCCGTGCTCGACGATGGACTCGTTGACCCACGGGTGATCCTCGCTCGGCGGGCCCCAAGCGTGGGTGTGTGCGTCGACGACCATGTGTTAGACGTTCGTATCGCTCCGGATAAGGGATGATTGCACGTTGGACACTAGCCGGCTGTCCAGACACTGATCCGCGGACTGGACGAGACGAGCGTGTCTGTCGTTGGCCGCCGTCCGTACCGGTTCGGTGACCCGGGCATCATTCGTAGCTGTTGACGAACGCCTCCGAGTGGACGGTCTCGGGGACGAACGTCGCCGAGGCGCCGCCGTCGACGGGGATGACCTGGCCCGTGATGTACTTCGAGTCGGCCGATGCGAGGAACACCGCCGGCCCGACCATGTCCTCCGGCGTTCCGAGGCGCCGGAGCATGGTCATGCTCCGTCTGACCTCGAAGTCCTCCTCGTCCATGACGCCCTCGTTCATCTCCGTGTGGAAGAACGCCGGTGCAAGACAGTTCACTCGGACGTCAGGGGCGAGGTCGGCGGCGAGCGCGCGGGTGAGGCCCTCGACGCCGGCCTTCGAGGTGATGTACGGCATCGAGAACCGGCCCCCGAACCGGCTGGCGGCGATCGATGAGAGGTTGATGATTGTCCCGCTGCCCTGCTCCAGCATGACCGGCGCGACCGCCCTCGAACAGTAGATGTAGCCGTGGAGGTTGACGCGGATGATCCGTTCGATCTCCTCGAGCGGGAACTCCTCGAACGGGGCGTGCTCGACGACGCCGGCGTTGTTCAGGAGCACGTCGATCCGCCCGTAGTCGTCGACGACCCGCTCGACCATCACCGACACGGCCGCGTGGTCCGAGATGTCGACCGGGATGGACACGGCCTCGTGGCCGTCGTCCCGAAGGGCCCGAACGGTGTCGTCCGCGCTCGCCTCGTCGACGTCGGCGATCACGACCGTGGCGCCCTCCTCGGCGAATCCCCTCGCCATCGCCTTGCCGAGGCCCTTCGCGCCGCCGGTGACGATCGATACCTGGTCGTCGAGCCGTTGATGCTGACTCATCGATCGACTCTCGTTCCTAAACGACCATCATGGTATTGATTAGCATCATTTTCCCGACTGGAAGCCTGTCCTTCCCATCGGCGGGGAGCGGTCTCGAAGTCAACCGACGAAACTGATTACAGTAACAGCCGGACGAGCCCGTTGCCTCGGGCAATGAAAAAGCAAGCGGTGCGTAGCCACTGGTATCCGACCGGTGGGGAGTAACGGTTATCCGACGTGCAATATTGGATAATGAAGATGGTTCGAACTGACGAGATTACCGTCACGCCCGAGGACTACCCCGAGGGGGTGCCGGCTGAACGACACCTCCCGCTCGGCGAACGACCGATCCACGAGTACCTCCGCCACCAGGCCGAAACGAATCCGGAGACGGTGGCGATCAACTTTCATGGTCGAGAAATCACGTACGCCGAACTCGACGAATCGACGGACGTGTTCGCGACGTACCTGTCCGACCAGGGATATGGCACGGGCGATCGAATCGTCGTGCACCTCCAGCCCGTCCCCCAGTACTACGTCGCCTACTACGGCGTGTTGAAAAGCGGGGCCCAGGTGGTCCCGATCCAGCCGATGTCCAAAGGCCACCGGCTGGACTACCTCATGAACGACGCCGAAGGAACGCTGCTTGTCACTCACGACGAGAATGCGTCCATGATCGACGGCCTCTGGGGCAGTACCCCGCTCGAGGAGGTGGTCTACGTACGGTACGAATCGTATCTCCCGACCGAGCCAGTGCCTCCCCTCCACGAGGACGTCAGCAAAGCGGTCAAGATGGATCGTGTCCCCACTGACAAACGAACCCGCTATCTCGACGAGCTCCTGGCCTCGAATCGGCCGGATCCACCCACACTAGATGTCGACTTGGACGACGTCTGTTTCCTGCTGTACAGCAGTGGAACAACCGGACAGCCGAAGGGTGCGATGCACACGTATCGAAACGGCGTGCTGATGTCGGGGTCGATCGCAACCATATTCGATTTCGAGACGCTGGACCCGCAGGTGTGTTTCCTTCCACTGTGTCATACGGGCGGGATCTTCAACACGTATCCGCAGATGCTGTTCGGCAACACGGTCATTCTCATCTCCCGGTACAGTCCGACGATCCTGATGACGGCCATCGACGAGTACGGGCCGGAGCTCGGCGTATTCTCCAGCAAGGCGATCGTCGACATCCTAGACCACCCGGATAGGGAATCGTATGACCTGACCTCGATGGAGTACGCGCCGACCATGAGCTTCGGGGAGCCGGTGGACCAGCCGATGGTTGATCGGTGGCGGGAGCTCACCGGCGGCGGGCTCTCCGAATACGCGTATGGGGGCGTCGAGGTACACGGAATTTGCAACTTCACATACAAGATCGATCACCCGCCGGAGCCGATCTTCGTCGGGCTGCCCATGTACGCCGTGGACCAGGTGATCAGGGATTTCGAAACCCACGAACCACTCGATGCCGGCGAAGCCGGCGAGATCACGGTCAAGAGCCCTACGCTATTGGAGGGGTACTGGAACATGCCGGATGAATCACAGGAAACCTTCTACGGGGATTACTATCTTTCGGGCGACATAGGCCGGATGACGGAAGATGGATATCTCTACTTCATGGGCCGTCGGAAGTACATGATCAAGTACCGTGGGTTCTCAATCGCGCCGGCCGAGGTAGAGACCATACTCGAGCAACACCCGGACATCGGGATGGCAGGAATGGTCGGCGTCGATGACGGGGAGTCGGGGGAACTACCCGTCGCGTTTATCGAGACACGAAACACTGCCCTTAGCGAGTCGCAGGTGATCGAATGGGCAAGGGACCAGATGGCGGCCTACAAGGTTCCGCGGAAGGTCCATATCGTCGACGAGCTTCCACGGACGGACGTAGAGAAACTCGATCGCGAGGCACTTGCCGAACAGGTCGACGAGTAGGCGTCGTCCACCGGAACGCTTACCCTCCGAGCCAGATACTGTGGTTGCGAAGATGGTGGACGTATCAGTAATGCACAACGGGTCGACGAACCTGCCGCTGAAACGGTCGGAGAGCGGTGAGGGACCGGTCATCCCGGACGCGTCGATTGCCGAGATGCACGCGGACACGAAACAGGTCGTCCTCGATCAGATCAGACATGGGGTTCTCGCGGAGGAGTACGGCTACGATCGAGTGGGATTCACGGAACACCACTTCCAGCTCACCGGCGCCGAGTTCAGTCCCAACCCGATAATCACGTCGACGGCCGTTGCCTCCCACACTGAGGAGATTGCGATTGCCCAGTGGGCGAACATCGTTACCTGGCATGATCCGATCCGCCTGGCAGAGCAGACAGCGATGCTCGACGTGATCAGTGATGGCCGAACCGAAGTCGGGATCGGCCGCGGCTATCAACCACGGGAGAACGAAACCCTCGGGCAGTACTGGGGCGGCGGGATTCAGGACCAAGAGCAGAATCGAGTCTCCTACGAGGAGAAAGTCGATATCCTCACGAGTGCATGGACCGAGGACCTCCTCTCATACTACGGGTCGTACCACAACGTTCCGCCCAAACATACCAAGTGGCACCACAACCAGGAGAAGCTCTACCTGGAGGACGACGCGTGCGAGTACAACCTCGAGGACGTAATCGAGTGGAAGGAGGGAGACTTGTATTCCGGCGCCTCGTGGCGGGCCATCGAACAGGGCGGCTCGACACTGAATTCTGTCCCGGTGTTCCCGCAGCCCCGACAGGCGCCGCATCCACAGCTCTGGCAGCCTGCGACCTCCCACAGATCGGTCCGATTCGCCGCCCGTAACGGGATCAACCTCGTCGTGTTCGGCGATCCGATCGAGCAACTCACACGGAAGATCGACCTGTACCACGACGAGGCACAGCAGGCCGGCTGGGTGGACCATCGCCCGCAATACGACGGCGAGCCGTTCGATGCAGGTTGGGACGAAGACCGGCAGCGCGGGTTAGCGACCGGGCGGTGGATCTTCAACACGGACATCGCCGACGACGAGACGTTCGAGCGGTGGAAACTCGGGCTTGAACACTTCTGGGACTACCTCGTGCCGTTCGGGATCGCCCGCGGGCTCACGGATAGCGATGATCCCCTGGCAAAACCGACGGCACGCGACATCATAGACAGCGGCGTGGCGGTCGCCGGCTCGGCCGACGACATCATCGACCACTTGGCAGAGGTCAAAGAGGCGTGTGGCTTCACCGACTTTCACGTGATCGCTTTCTTCGAGGTCGGTGGTTTGGGCGGTGCGGAGATCGACGACCAGCTCAGGGCGTTCGGTGAGGACGTCGTTCCGTATCTCCGGGAGGAGTTCTAAGCGATCTGCGGGTTCGTGAAGCACTCGACGACCGGATTGGTGGCTCGCGACCTGGACCCAGATGTTCCCAGCCGAATAGCATCCGTCACGTGATGCGTTCGACCCTCGATCGAGCCGTAATAGATTCGTCGAACGGGCATATTGTATCCAAAAGTCGTACACTCGAGTAACGTTCACCTGCTCCGGATGGTTTGATTCACCGACCGAATCATCATCGAACCCTGCTTCCCGTGGCCCGGGCCAACTTGACTACCCTAGTCGCATGCGATGAACGTCCTCTCAGACGATCACGACAATACCCCGTCGCTCTCCCAGTCTGCTGATTTAGTGGTGACACTGATGTCACCGGAATGGACTGGGGAGGTTTATTGTCCGGTGCGACCTCAGCGTGCGGTATGGAGTACACGACGCTCGGGGCGACGGGGATGGAGGTCAGTCGGATCTGCCTGGGAACGATGACGTTCACGGACGGTGGCGACGGCACGTGGGACTGGGCCATCGACGCGGACGAAAGCACGGAACTGATCGAACGGGCGATCGACCTCGGGATCAACTTCGTCGACACCGCGAACACCTACTCGTGGGGCGGGTCCGAGCGCGTCGTGGGCGAGGTCCTCCGGGACCACGGCCGCGAGGAGTTCGTCGTCGCCTCGAAGGGGTACTTCCAGATGGACGACGACGATCCAAACTCCGGTGGGCTGTCGCGGAAGGCGATCGACCAGCAGCTCGCCGCGTCCCTGGACCGGCTCGGCATGGACACCCTCGACCTCTACCAGATCCACCGGTGGGATCGCCACACGCCGATCCGGACGACCATGCGGGCGCTGGACGACGCGGTCCGCCGCGGGCAGGTCCGGTATCTCGGGGCGTCCTCGATGTGGGCCTGGCAGTTCGCCACCGCCCTGCACACGGCCGACGCGGAGGGCCTGGAGCGGTTCGCGACGATGCAGAACCACTACAACCTCGTCTACCGGGAGGAGGAGCGCGAGATGCTCCCGTACTGTCGCCGGGAGTCGATCGGCGTCCTCCCGTACAGCCCCCTGGCACGGGGGTTCCTCGCGCGGCCCCACGAGGCGATGGACGCCACGGTTCGCGGGGAGCGCGACGACTACCTCCACAGCCGGCCGTACGATACCGACCACGGGACGGAGATCAACGAGCGGGTCGAGGAACTGGCCACAGAGTACGGCGTGACGATGGCCCAGATCGGGATCGCGTGGCTGCTCCACAAGGACTGGGTGACGGCGCCGATCGTCGGGACGACGAGCGTCGAGCACCTCGAGGAGGCCGTCGAGGCACTGGAGATCGACCTCGGCGATAGCGACCTCGCGTATCTCGAGGAGCCCTACGAGCCGGTGGCCGTGTCCGGCCACGGCGACGTCGAGCAACTCGTCGACATCTGAACCGATGCGTCAGGCGGCCCGGCGACCGGGTGGGGTCGACGGGTGAACCGACACCGCCGCGGGACTTAACGTGCTCCCCACCGTCTCGTTGCCCCGATGCAGCGACACACCTACGAGCCGATCGAGTTCGTCTGGGGTGCCGACGCGACGGCCGAACTGCCGGGAATCCTCGAGGGGCTCGGCTGCGACCGCGCCATGGTCGTCTGTGGAGCCCACACCGCCGACAACGGAGTCGCCGACCGCGTCGCGACCGCACTCGGCGACCGCCACGCCGGCACCTACGACGGCGCGCGGCCCGAGAAGACGGTCGCCTCCGTCCGGGCGGGCGTCGACGCCAAACGGGAGCTATCGGCGGATGCACTCGTCAGCGTCGGCGGGGGAACGGCCACCGACACCGCCAAGGCCATCGCGGTCCTCGCCGCCGAACCGGGCTGCTCCCTCCCGGAGATGCGCGCGACGACGTCCGGCGGCACCGTCTCCGTCCCGGCGCTCCCGGCCGCGAAAGACCCCATCCTCGCGGTGTCGACCACGCTCTCGGCGGCGGAGATCAGCAAGGGCTTCGGCGTGACCGACCCGGACGCGGGCGAGCAGTTCGTCGTCCTAGACGAGAAGATCCGGCCCGAGGCCTGCGTCTACGACCCCGACCTCGCCCGGACCACCCCGGCCGGCGTGGTCGCGAGTTCCGGGATGGCGGCGGTCGACCACGCAGTCGAGATCATGTACTCGGCCACCACGGCGTCGAACCCGTTCTACCTGGCCACCGCCGCGGAGGCCCTCGACCTCCTCACCACCCACCTGCCGGGCGCCTACAACCAGGCGGACCGCGAGGCGCTCGGGCGGGCACAGCTCGGCGCGGCGATGAGCGGCCTCGGCGCGACGGAGGTCTGCGTCAACCACGGGATCAACCACGTCCTCACCGCCCGCCACCCGCTCACCCACGGCGAGGGGAACTGCATCCTGCTCCCCCACGGGTTGCGGTACAATTTCGAGGCGGTGCCCGACCGGCTCCCGCGGATCGCCCGCGCCTTCGGGGTCGAGGACGCCGACGCCGACCGGGAGACCCTCAAGGCGACCGTCGCGGCGATCGAAACCCTGCAAGGCGCTCTCGACATGCCGACCCGGCTCCGGGACGTCGGGGTCGACCGCGATGACTTCGACGCGACCGCACGCCTGGCGGTCGACGACCCGATGATGGCCAACAACCCGCGGGACGTCACCCAAGACGACGTCCTTTCGATCCTCAAGGCGGCCTGGTAGCCACGCCGCCCCGGGACCCCGGTCTCGTCGCCACCGGAACGGGCCCGGCGAACCGAACGGGACGGCGACAGCCTGCCGGCGCCCCCGCCCGTCCGGGGGCATAGTTATGGTCGACGGCGCCGGTTGACCCGGTATGGCGCAGAGAGACGCGATCGTCGAACGGGACGTTCCGGTCGAGATGCGGGACGGCGTGGAACTCGCGGCCGACGTGTATCACCCGCCGGACGCGGAGTCGAACGGGACGCCGGTACTGCTGCAACGGACGCCGTACAACAAGTCGAACGCCTGGATCGCCGGCGGCATGATCTTCAACCCCCTGACGGCCGTCGACCGCGGCTACACGGTCGTCGTCCAGGACTCCCGCGGTCGGTTCGCGTCCGACGGCGACTTCGACCCGCTCCGGGACGAGATGGACGACGGGTACGACACGGTCGAGTGGGCCGCCGACCAGCCGTGGTCGAACGGGTCCGTCGGCGTCTACGGCTCCTCGTACATGGGCGTGACCGCCTGGCACGCGGCGGTGGCTGATCCCCCGCACCTCGAGGCCGTCATGGCGTTCCTCACCGGCGCGAACTACCACGACGGCTGGGCCTACACGGGTGGCGCGTTCGAACTCGGGTTCAACCTCCGGTGGACGATCTTCTCGCTGATGTCGGACATATACGGCAACGCGAAGGAGGACCTCCTCGACCACGCCGAGGAGATCGAATCGGTCATGAAGCACCTCCCGCTGGACGACCTCCCACCGCTCCCGGAGGTGGCGCCGTTCTACATGGACTGGCTCGACCACCCCGCGTACGACGACTACTGGCGGGAGATCGACGTGACGCGCCGGGTCGACGACATCCAGGTCCCGGTGATGAGCGTGACGGGGTGGTACGACAACTTCCTCAAGGGTCACCTCGACATGTACGAGGCGATCGACGACGCCGGCAGCGAGACGACGCGGGACAGCCACCGGCTCGTCGTCGGACCCTGGGACCACGAGGCCTACATCTCCATCTCGCCGAGCACCGTCGGCGACGAGGTGTTCGGGCCGCGGGCCGCAAGCGGCGTCGGGCTGTTCGGCGACATGGCCTTCGAGTGGTTCGACCACTGGCTGAAGGGCGAGGGTTCGATCGACGGGCCGCGGTTCCGGTACTACCAGATCGGCGACGACGAGTGGCGGAACGCCGCACAGTGGCCCCCTGACCACACCCCGACGCGGTACTACCTCCACAGCGACGGGGCCGCGAACTCGCGGTTCGGCGACGGCACGCTGACCCGTACGCCGTGTGGGGCCGAGACGCCGGACAGCTACGCGTACGACCCCGAGGATCCGGTGCCGACCGTCGGGGGGCGCCTGGAGATGCCGCAGATTCAGGAGAGCGGGATCAAGGACCAGTCCGGCGTCGAAGAGCGCGACGACGTCCTGGTGTACACCACGCCGCGACTCCCGGAAGCCGTCGAGATCGCGGGGCCCATCGAGCTCACGCTGTACGCGGCCACCTCGGCGCCGGACACGGACTTCACGGGGAAACTAGTCGACGTCCGGCCGAACGGCTACTGTGCGATCGTCTCCGAGGGCATCGTTCGGGGCCGCTACCGGAACGACCGGACGGCCGCCGAGTTCCTCGACCCCGGGACGGTCTACGAGTTCGACGTCGACCTGTGGGCGTCGGCCTACACGTTCGACCCCGGCCACCGGATCAGACTCGAGGTCACCAGCAGCAACTTCCCCCGGTTCAACCGGAACCTCAACAGCGAGACCGCCCCGGAAACCGGGACGCTGGAGGACGCCCAGGTTGCCGTCCAGCAGGTCCACCACGATGAGGAGTACCCCTCGCACGTGACGCTCCCGGTCGTCGAGTGAGGCTGGCCGCGTCGGTCACTGCGACCGGCGGCCGCCACGGGGTCCGGAGGAACGGTTAAGCGTCCGGCGGGCGGATTCGGGGTATGGAACCACGAGTGGTCGCCGACGAGGCCAACGAGGTCGGCGAGAACCCCCTGTGGGACGACGAGACGCAGCGGCTCTACTGGTGCGAGCACGCGGCCGACGAGACCGGATGGCTGTTCCGGTACGAGCCGTCGACCGGATCGACGGACCGCCTCCACGAGACGGGGTACGTCGGCGGGTTCACGCTGCAGGCCGACGGATCGCTGCTGTTGTTCATGGCCGGTGGACGGATCGCCCGCTGGGACGCCGAGCGAGGCGAGGAGACGGTGCTCGAGGCCCCCGTCGGCGACGGGAGCGGGGAGGTCCTGTTCAACGACGTCATCGCCGATCCCGAGGGCCGGGTGTTCTGCGGGACGCGGTATCCGGACGACCGGGAGGGTGGGCTGTATCTGCTCGAGACGGACGGCACGGTGGAGACCGTCGAGACCGGCGTCGGGCTCGCCAACGGCCTCGGGTTCACGCCGGACCGGGAGGGCCTCTACTTCACGGACTCGCTCGCCCGTCGGATCTACCGGTACGACTACGACCGCGGGACCGGCGCGGTCTCGAACCGGCGGACGGTCGTCGAGGTCGCCGACGACGACGGCCTCCCGGACGGGATGACCGTCGACGCCGAGGGGTACGTGTGGGCCGCCCACGCCTTCGGCCGCAACGTCGTCCGGTACGCGCCGGACGGCACGGAGGCGCTCCGGGTCGAGTTCCCCATCGCGATGGTGACGAGCGTCACTTTCGGTGGTGCCGACTACGGGACGATGTACGTGACGAGCGGCGGTGGCCAGGACAAGGCCGAGTACGGCCAGGATGCGGGTGCGCTGTTCGCCGTCGAGCCCGACGTGGGCGGGGTCGCGGAGTTCCGGTCGGACGTCAACGTGTAGCGGCCTCGCCGCCGGCGGCCGTCGGCACGGCCAGCCGCAACACCAGCCAGGCGACGACCGGGGCCGCGGCCGTCAGCAGCACGACCGCCCGGTAGCCGCCGCTGGTCGCAACGAGCGCGGTCGCCACCGGCGGGGCCGCGACGGCGAACAACCCCATAGAGACGTTGAACAGCCCGATGATCGCCGTGTCCTTCTCGGGCGTATACACCGCCAACAGCACCGGGATGTACAGCGTCGAGATCCCGCCCAGCGCGATGCCGAGGAGGAGGATGCCGACGGCCACCGCCGGGACGCCCGGCGCGAGCAGCACCGCGCTCCCGACCGCTGCGAGGGCGACCGCGACCAGGAGTGCCCGCACGTAGCCGACCCGGTCCGCGACAGCGCCGCTGGCGAGCCGTGAGGCGATGCTGATGCCACCGACGAGGCCGAACGCCACGGAGGCGGTCGTCCGCCCGAACCCCCTGGCCCGGAAGAACCCGACCGCGTACCCCGCGAGCAGGTAGTACCAGGCCAACGAGAGGCCGATCCCGACGAACAGCGCCCAGAACCGGCCAGACCCGAGGCGGGCGCGGAGCCACGGGACGAGCGCGACCCCGTCCGGATCGTCGCCGCCGTGCCACGGTGGGCGGCGACAGATCGTGCCGGCGAGGAGGAACGTCAGGCCGCTGCAGCCGACCACGAGCAGGAACCCCCTAGCTACGCCGACCGAATCGATCGTGACCGTCCAGACCGGCGGCATCACGGAGAGACTCGCGCCGGTGCCGACGAACAGGACGCCCGTCGCGAGGCCGCGACGCGCATCGAACCACTGGGGGACGATCGAGGCGAGCACGACGAACACGACCCCGAGCGTCGTCCCGAGGACGCTGAACACGACGAGGAACGCCAGGTAGGAGTCGACGACGTACAACGTCGGGGCGACGGCGAGCGTCGTGAGAGCGGCCACCAGCAGGACGGGTCTCGCGCGAACCCGGTTGACGAACACGCCGAGGAGGCCGGCGAACACGTAGAACGTGAAGAACATCAGCGAGAACACGGTCGACAGGGCGACCTCAGCGACCCCGGACCGGGCGTGCAACGGGTCGACGAGCACGCCGAACGAAAAGGGGGTGCCAAAGGTAAACACCAGCGCGAGTGTGGCGACGCCGGTCACGAGCCAGCTCCGCGGGCCGTCGGGTTCGTAGCCCACCACGGTCGGTCGGAGTTCCGGACGCAGCTTCGAAGGTCTATCGGTCGAACGGTCCCAGGCAGGGGCGTCCCGACCCGTGGGTGGTCGGCCGACCGAGGGAGCTACGACGGCGGGTCGAACGCCGGCATCACGTCCTCGGCGAACCGCCGCAACTGCTCGATTTGTTCGTCGACGGCTGTCGTGAAGAAGTCCACGTTGAGACAGGTGACGCCGGCATCGCGGTAGGCGCGGACGTCGTCGATCACCGCCGCGGCCGGCCCGTCGAGCGGTCGGTCTCCGCCCGCCGCGTCACGCAGCCGGATCGGTCGCGTCACGGCGATCTCCGGGCTGCCGGTCCGGTCGTAGTCGTTCCAGGCCGCCAGGATCCGATCGCGCTGGGTGCGGACCGCCGCCGGCCGGTCCCAGACGGTAACCCAGCCGTCGCCGTATTCGGCGATCCGACGGTACGCCGCACCGGACCGCCCGCCGACCCAGATTCGCGGGCGCCCCCGGTCGGCCTGCGGGTGGAAGCCGGCGCGTTGGAACTCGTGGAACCGGCCGTCGAACGCGAGTTCCCCGTCGGCGCAGGCGCGGCGGAACACCTCGAGGAACTCCTCCAGCCGGGCGCCACGCTCGTCGAACGGGACGTCCAGGAGCTCGAACTCGGTGGGCAACCACCCGGCCCCGACACCGAACTCCAGTCGACCCTCCGAGAGCGCGTCGACGGCGAGGACGCGCTTGGCGAGGGCCGCCGGGTGGCGATACGGAGCCACGCAGACGTGGGTGCCGATCCGAATCCGGTCGGTGACCGCCGCACAGTACGTGAGCGTCTCGAGGGCGGGATAGAAGTCCTGTTCGGCCGCGATGTACGGGCCCGGGTCGCCATCGGGCGAGTAGGGGTAGACGTTCGGGATCTCGGCGGGCAGGACCGCGTGGTCGGGCGCCCAAAGCACCGCGAACCCGAAGTCCTCGGCGGCGCTGGCGATCCGTTCGAAGCCGTCGGGAGAGAGAGCCTCGCCCTGGAACGTGTTGAGGACGACGCCGAACTCGATCGTCTCGCCCATCGGACGATCATCGGCGTCCAATGCAATAGACGCATCGGCGTCGAACGCCCGGTCTGAATCCGTTCGAACCCCTGCCGGCGGTGTCTCGACGCGAGATGTCTCACCGGGTCCTGACCCCGGTTCCGACCGCAGCCGCGTCGGGGCTACGCGGCGTACTTGTCCTTGTACTCCTCTTTGAGGATCCGGGGGTCGCGTTTGCCGCGCTTCCCGATTGGGATCTCGTCGATGATTTCGACTTCGGGCATCTTGTGGGGTTCGACCTCGCCCTCGAAGATCGCCTCGACGTCGGCCTCGGTGATGTCGCCCTCCCGCTCGGGGTTCACGACGACGAACACCACCGGGATCTCGTGGTCGCCGTGGGGCATGCCGATGGTGGCCACCTCGCTGGACCACGGTTGGTCGCTGACGATCGCCGACAGCTGGGAGGGGGAGATGCTGCCTTCCTCGCCCTCGATGAGGTCCTCGACGCGTTCCAGCGGCGTTACGACGCCGTTCTCAGTGATGGTACAGACGTCACCCGGATAGAGGAAGCCCTCGTCGTCTGACTTCTCCGCGAGGGTGTCCTCGTCGAAGTACCCCTGGGTTACGTACGGCCCGCGGATCCCGATGCTGCCGGGCGTTTCGCCGTCCCGCGGGGTCGGCTCGCCGGTGTCGGGGTCGATGAGTTTGACCTCACACAGCGGGTTGACCTGGCCGCCCGTGTAGGCGAACTCCCGCTGGTCCTCCCAGTCGTAGCTGTCCGGCACGGGCCCGATGGCGTACAGCGAGACGACCTCGCTGAACCCCGCAGTCGGTACGAGCTTCGAGCCGGTGCGTTCAACGAACTCCTCCATGACGGCGCTGGGCGTCTGGGTGAGCGAGGTCCCGACGACGAGCATGCGGTCCAGACTCGTCACGTCCCACTGCCAGTCGTGCTCGCGCCACGCGTTCGTCCACCGCGGGATCACCGTGCTGAGGTTCCCGGCGAACGTCACGTCCTCCTGCTCGATCAGCCGGCCAGCCGTCTCGCCGGAGAGCATGTCCGACTCCCCGATCCGGGGGATGACGAGTTTCGCGCCGACGAGTGCGGCCGTCAGGTGGTGGGCCCAGCCGTTGTGGTACCACAGCGGCGGCACGAGCATCACCGTGTCGTCCGCGTCGATCTCGCAGCGCTTCGCCAGGTCGACGCAGTACAGCAGGTGGGCCCGCTGATTGTAGTCGAAGATCTTCGGGTCGCCGGTCGTGCCCGTGCTGTTCCCGACCACGGAGACGTGCGATTCGTCGAGGTCGGGGAACGCGTACGAGGCGGACGCATCGTCGACGAGCGTCTCGTAGGCGTACACCGAGTCGAGGTCGGTGTCGGGGACCTCGTCGGCGTCGAGGACGAGGTACGAGCCGACGTCGATCTCGTCGTCGATGGCCTCGAAGAACTCCAGGTACTCGGTCTCGGTGGCGATCACCTCCTTCGGGACCCGCTGGTGGAGACTGGCGACGTTCTCCTGGGTCTGCCCGAGACTCGCCGTGTGGAGCTTCGCGCCCATCATCGGGACCGCGAACGTCAGCTCCAGGTGGGCGTGACTGTTCGGCGCGAACGTCGAGACCGCATCGCCCATCTCGACGCCAAGGTCCTCCAGCACGGACCCCACCCGCCGTGTTCTGTCGAGGAGATCCGTGTACGTGTAGCGGTGCTCCCCGTCACGGTCTTGACAGACGATCTCCGTGTCCGGCGCCACGTCGACGGCTTTCTCCAGGATACGCTTGTACAGGAGCTGTTGCATACCTATGTTTGGTGACAACGACCGGAGGCTAATAACTTTCCACCGCTGCCGGGGCCCGTGCCCGCGTCAGCCGGGGGTCCGTCGCCGGGTCGAGCCACGCCAGCGGGCCACGGGAAAGGACTAATGCACCGGGGTGGCAGGGTGAGTCATGCGACCGATCGGGCTCCGGCTGCCGACCGAGGAACACGGGTACACCGCGAGCGACGTCGTCGAGACCGCAACACGGGCCGACGAACTCGGGTACCACTCCGTCTGGATGCCCGAGAACCAGGGCCGCGACGCGTTCATGTGTCTCGCACGGATCGCTGCCGTCACCGCGGACGTTCGGCTCGGGACGGGCATCGTCTGCGTGTACGCCCGGACGCCGGCGATGACGGCGATGAGTGCGGCGACGCTGGACGAGATGTCGGACGGCCGGGCGATCCTCGGGCTCGGTGCCAGCAGTCGGGAAACCGTCGAGGAGTGGCACGGGACACCGTTCGACCGCCCGCTCCGGCACGTCCGCGAAACGATCGAGATCGTGCGGGCGGCGTTCCGGGACGACCGCGTCACGTACGACGGCGAGTTGTACCGGCTGACCGACTACCCCACGATGTTCGAGCCCGTCCAGGACACCGTTCCGATATACAACGCCGCCCTCGGCGCGACGAACCGTCGACTGACCGGCGAGTTCGCCGACGGGTGGCTTCCGGTCCACGTGCCGGTCGAGGAACTCGCCGACCGTATCGCCGAGATCAGGGGCTACGCCGCCGACGCCGGCCGGAAGCCCGACGACGTCACCATCGCCCCGTACGTCCTCGCGTGCGTCTCCGAAGACGGCACGACGGCCCGACGCCGCGTCAGCGAACTCCTCGCGTTCTACATCGGCGCGATGGACTACTACGCCGGCGTCTTCACGGACCTGGGGTACGGCGAGGTCGTCGACGATGTTCAGGCCGCGTACGCGAACGACGGCCGCACCGCCGCGGCCGAACGGGTCAGCGACACGGACCTCGTCGACAACGTGACCATCGCCGGACGCCCCGAAGAGGCTCGTTCCCAGCTCCAGGCGTACTACGACCAGGGCGTCGACGTGCCGATCGTCTACCCCCCGGTCGCCGCGCCGGAAGTCGTCGAGTCGACCATCGAGGCGCTGGCTCCACGACCCGACTGATTTCGGATCCTGAGGTCCCGCCCGTTCCGTTCTCGACCCGTCCGGTTCGACGTGGTTCCGCGCAGCATGATTTATGTAGGTCGCTTCCATCTGCCTTCAGTATGAGTGAGGCCCCAGGTTTTAGCGAAATCAGTGACACGTCCGCCCTGTGGAAACAGTACAACCGGGCCCAGCGGATCCCGGTCGTCCTCTCGGCGATCGGCGTACTGGGCATTCTGCTTCTCCTGTCGTTCAGTCTGACCGTGCGACAACTCCCGGTCGAGGGCGCGTACATCTGGGTGCCGGCGGTGTCGGAACTGCTGGTCGTCTGGATCGTCTTCCTTCCGCTCGGGTACCTGGCGATCGACGACGAGCACATCCGGATTGACTTCTTCTACAACAAGTTCCCCGAGCGTGCCAAACGCCTCCACCTCTACTTCGTCCTCGTGTTGAACGTGCTGGTGATCGCGGCCCTGTTCTGGTCGTCGGTCAAGGCGCTTGAACTGATCGGCAACAGGGTCAGCGCCAGGGGCATCCCGACGTATCTGGTTTTCCTCCCGGTCGCGATCGGCATGTTCATGCTGGCGATCGAGTACGTACGCCAACTCGGCGGGAAACTCAACCGAGACCTATGGTAGAGATCGGTCCCGTCGTCGTCGACTTCGGCCTCGTCATGGTGGCGATGTTCCTCGCGCTCATCGTCCTCCGGGTCCCGGTGTGGATCGCACTATTGCTCCCGCCGCTCATCTACATCGGCATCACCGACCAACCGCTGTTCGTCGCCGCCCAGCGGATCGGCCGGACGTTGAACTCCTACTCGCTCATCGCGGTGCCGATGTTCGTCTACCTCGGGGCGGTGATGAACAACAGCGGCATCACCCAGAAGATATTCGACTTCGCGAGGGACGCGATCAGTCACCTCGCGGGCGGGCTCGCGTACGTCAACATCTTCACGAGCCTGATCTTCTCCGGCATGTCCGGCTCGGCGCTGGCCGACATCGGCGGCATCGGCCGCGTGCTCATGCACTCGATGACCGACGAGGGCTACTCGAAGGGCTACTCCGCGGCCCTCACCTCCGCCTCGGCGACGATCGGGCCGCTGTTCCCGCCCAGCATCCCGCTGATCATCTACGGCGTCCTGTCCCGGACGTCCGTCGTCGACCTCCTCCTCGCGGGCGCGGTTCCGGCACTCCTCCTGTTCGCGATCATGATCGCGGGGACGGCCGTGCTCGCACGCTGGAAGGACTTCCCGACCTCCGGGGAGCGGCCGAGCGTGACGAAGATCATCCGGTCGTTCGTCATCGCGGTTCCCGCGCTCGGTGCCCCCGTCATCCTGGTGTACGGGATGATGCGGGGGCTGTTCGGCGCGACCGAGATCGCCGTCGTCACCGTCGTCTACATGCTGCTCATCAACACGTTCGTCTACCGGATCTTCGAGTTCCGCTACATCTGGGAATCGGCGGTGGAGGCGGCGATCACCACGTCGACGATCATGATCCTGCTCGCCGCCGCGACGCTTTTTAGCTTCGTCATCACCCTCGAGGGGACCCACGAGACGTTCGCGAACCTGTTGTTCAGCCTCTCGGAGAACAAGCTCGTGTTGCTCCTCTTGGTCAACATCATGCTGCTCGTACTCGGGCTGTTCCTCGAGCCGCTGTCGGCGATGCTCATCTCGATCCCGCTCGTCGTGCCGACGCTCGTCGAGGTCGGCGTCGACCCCGTCCACATCGGCGTCATCATGGTGTTCAACCTCATGATCGGGCTGTTGACGCCGCCGCTCGGGCTCTCGGTCTACCTGGCGAACGACATCGTGGAGGCCGACATCGAGGACACCCTCCGCGACCTGGTCCCCTACTACGTGGTCCTGCTCATCACGCTGCTCATCATCACGTACGTCCCGATCATCTCCCTGTGGTTGCCGGGCCGCTGAAACGCCCCCGGTCCCGGCCCACACCGCGACGTTGTGACGATCACCGCTGACCGTACGTCAACTCCCGGAGCGCCACGGAAAGCCGTCACTGGAGGGCCCCGACCGATCGCTCAAGGACATCCACTCACCGTTTCCGTTCCGGCGTTGCCACTGCTTGCGGCGACGGCCAGGGACGGAATCGGCACGTCTCCAGCGGACTCCCACAGGAACGAGGACGGCGTTCGGCCCATTCGACTCGACCGGCAGGTTCGGGATAGTTGCAACAGCCTGGGGGTCGGTGGCCCCCGGCGGCCATTCGTCCGTCCCGGCCTCGTATTCAGCCATCGAGGTCAGCAGACCGACGTGGGGACGAATCCGTCCACGTCGATGGCGGGAATCGGCCGTCCCCGTGATCCAACGACGGGACAGTCCCGACCGGACGAGGGAGCGGCCGCTGACGGCGAAGCGACGACTGCCGGTGGGCGAGAAAAACGCGGAATACTCGGTCGGGACCGTGGGCTCAGTACGCGGGCGGGTTGATCTGGTTGTGGATCTCCTCGATGTAGGGGAACTGGTTGTTGACGTTCTCCTGCACGCTCTGCTGGATCTGGTCCTGGTCGATCTCGTCGTCCAGGTAGGTCACGCCGGCGTCCGTGATCTCGTCGATCATGGTCTCTTCGCGGCTCTTCAGGTTCTCGAGTTGCCACTCGCTGGCCTCCGCGACGCTTTCCTCCATGATCCCGCGGAACTCGTCGTTCATGTCGTCCTGCCAGATGCCCTCGTTGGTCCACAGGCAGGCGTCGTTGTAGATGTGCGCCGAGTTGTGCAGGTAGTCCCGCTGCTCGTAGTACCCGGCCGCATGGCAGAACTCGAGCGGGAGCTCCAGAATGTCAATTTGTCCGGTCGAGAGCCCTTGCCCGACCTCCGAGGCCGGGACCTGGATCGTGTCGGCACCCATCCCGTTCTCGCCCAGGATGGCCTCGTACAGCGCAGACGCCGGCGAGCGGATCGTCTGCCCCTGGTAGTCGTCCGTCGTGATCAGCTCGTTGTTGGCGATCGGGGTCCGCCGACCGAGCATCGCACCGCCGCCCTCGATGATGCGCAGATCGGAGGACTCGGCGGTGTCCTCGATGATTTCGCCGACGATGTCCGGCGGATCGTAGTACAGCTGCTCCATCTTCGAGTCGTAGTCCCGGTACCCGTACGGTAGCAGGAGCCCGTTCAGGTCCTGGTTGTACGACGCCGCCACGGGCCACCCGTTGCAGTAGAACGCCAGCGAGCCCTGCGACACGCTCTCGTAGGACTCCGGCGCATTGCCGAGTTGGCCGCCGTGGAACGTCTCAATCTCGATGGCGCCGTCCGACTTCTCGCCAGCGAGTTCGGCGACCCGATCGACGAAGTTCGCGATGGCCGTCCCTTCCGGAACCGGCGTGTTCGCACGGAGCGTCCCGAGGTCCGGGCCGCCGCCGTTGCCGTTGCCGTTCCCGTTGCCGTTACCACCGTTACCGTTCCCGTTGCCGTTACCACCGTTACCGTTACCCGTACACCCTGCAACGCCGATAGTCGCTCCTGCGCCTACCGTGGTGAGGAATTTTCTCCGATCCATCGACTGAGCGAAAAGGGGCAATACAATATAAACTTACCGGCGAATACCGGGGATATCCGGTTGCGAGGCGTCACAGGAGCCGGTGTTGGTTCGGACCGCTCGCGTCACGGCGCGGCGGACGATCCCCAGCGGCATGACGGTCAGTCGTGGTCGCGCGGTTCGAACACCGGCAGGACCGCGTCATCCGGGCCGTGTTCGAACGCGACCGCGACCCGCATTCCCCGGTGGAGGTCGTCGTGGTTGCAGCCCACGACACGCGCGAGATACCTGGGGCCTTCCTCGAGTTCGACCTCTGCGACGGCGTACGGCACCTCGGCCTCGAGGTCCGGCCAGTACGCGCGGTGGAACACCACCCAGGAGTTCACCGTTCCCCGGCCCGTCAGTGGGACCCACTCGTAGCGGTCCGACCAGCAGCGCGGACACACGGGTCCGGGCGCCCACCAGACGAACGCACAGTCCTCGCAGCGTTGCATCCGGAACTCGCCGGCGCGTGCGGCCGCCCAGAACGGCTCGTCGACGGAATCGACCCGTGGGGCGCGGTCGTCGGCACCCATCGTCAGGCGCCCTCCAGGATGACGGCGTCGCCGAACGGCGTTGCCCACTGGACCGTCGAGGCGTCCGGGAGCTGTCTGTCGCCGCAGCGGCCGCGGAGTTGGTCGTACATCTCGACGAGATGGTTCCACCCGGAGATGTGGCCGTTGGAGAGGAGCCCGCCGTTCGTGTTCATCGGCAGGCGGCCGTCGAGGCCGATCGCACCGTCTCGCGTCGCGGTGTGGGCGGTGCCCGGGTCACAGAACCCCCATCGCTCTAGGGCGAACCAGACGTTCGAGGCGAACGCGTCGTACGTGTAGAGGGCGTCGACATCGTCCCGCGACACGCCGGCGGCGTCGTAGACGTGATCGGTCGTGCTCGGATCGTACTCGGTGGCGGCGTGCGTTCTGATCGCCATCCCAGGTCGGGAGAAGACGTACTCCTCCCGGCCGGCGTGTAACCCCTCCATCGCGGTGATGTAGGCCGGGTCGGAGTCACAGGAGTCCGCGCGCTCGGCGCTCGTGACGATGACGTACGCCCCGCCGTCGCTGACCGCCGCACAGTCGTACAGCCGGAGCGGTTCGACGATCCACGGCGAGGCCTGGTGGTCGTCGACGTCGATGGCGTCGGTGTACTGCGAGCGGTCGTCGAGGGCGGCGTGTTCCCGGAACTGAACGGCGACGTGAGCCAGATCCGCACTCTCGGCTCCGTACCGCTCCATGTAGTACCGCGTGGCGAGGGCGTTCCCGCCGACCGGCGCGGTCATCCCGTACCAGGGCCGGGTGAAGTGTTCGCTGAGGCTCCCGACCTCGGTGAGGCTCGTGTCGTGTTCGCCGCCGAGGCCGCCACTCTCGGTGAACTTCAGGCCGAGGCCGGCCGCCACGAAGTCGGCGAGTCCGGCCTCGACGGCCATCGCGGCGTGACAGAGTGTCGGGCCGACCCAGCGGCCGTGGGACCACTTCTGGTCGACGAACCGGAGCTCGAGGCCGAGCGCCTCACAGAGCCGATCGTAGTTGGTGGCGATGGGGTAGCCCATGTTCATCACCATTCCGTCCAGTTCGCCCTTGGCGAGGCCGGCGTCGTCCAGTGCTGCTGCCAGCGCCTCCGCCGCGAGGTCCAGCCGGGTCCGGTCGGGAAACTTCCCGTACCGGTCGGTGGTCCCGGCGCCGACGATCGCCGGGTTGTCAGCGACGGTCATCGACTGGGTTCCTCCGGTCGGTGCCGGTCGCGCGGGGCGGGCTGGGCTGCCGGCCTCCAGTTGAGCGGCCCTCGAGGCGTCCGGGTCGGGGGTGGTCGGGTCGAGTCACGAGCATTACGCCAGTCGGCTCTGGAGGGCGTCGCGATCGAGTTTGCCCAGGTTCGAGACCGGGAGCTCCTCCATGATGGTGATCGTGGACGGTCGTCGGATCCGGTCCTCGATCCGAGTCGCCAGCCAGGCCGCGAGGTCGTTCGGGGTGAGCTCGTCGTCGAGCGTCACGGTGCAGGCGACCTCGGTGTCGCCGGCCCTCGGCACGCCGACGACGCCGGCGGAATCGACCGCCGGGTGGGTCTCGACGACGCGTTCGATGGCTCGCGGGGCGACGTGCTCCCCGTCAACGCGGATCATCTCGCGCGTGCGGCCCAGGTAGTAGAGGTGGCCGTTCTCCGTGCGCCGCCCCAGATCGTCCGTGTAGAAGTAGCCGTCCCGGAAGGCGTCGGCGGTTTTCTCGGGTGCGTCGAGATACGAATCGCACATCGCCGGGTGGTCGACCGTGATCTCGCCCACGTCGCCCACCGGGAGCGGTTCGCCGGTGTCGACGTCCCGAACCACGATGTCTGCGTCGTGGACCGGCACGCCCACGAACCCGGGTTCGTAGACGGGGATGCGGTTCCCGAAGGTGGCGACGCCGTGGAGTTCCACCGCGCCCCAGGTGTACTCGTAGGCGGGGCTGCCGGTGACGGCCCGCCAGCGCTCGGCCATCTCCTCGGTGAGCTGTGTCTGGAAGCTGAGGCACGCGAGCCGTTCCATCGACGTGAGATCGTAGTCGTCGCTGTCCGGGTGGTTCAGGATCGATTTGAGCAGCGGCGACCGGAACATCGCGAGGTGCGGTTCGGCCGTCTCGATGGCCGCCATGACCGTCTCCTCGTCCGGCCGGTCGAGCAGGACGAGCGTGTTCCCGAACACGAGTTGCGGCAGCACGGAGAAGAACAGCAGGGACCGCTGCATGTGGTACACGAGGAGGTGTCTGTCGTGGGTGTGGGACTCCCAGACGGTGCCGACGCGAGCGGCCCCTTCGAGGTTGTCCCGGAACGTGAACGGAACGGTCTTCGGGACGCCGGTGGTGCCGCCGGTGAACATGTACAGTGCCGTGTCGTCGAGCGAGAGATCCACGGCCGGCGGCGACGCGCCGGTGGTGAGCAGATCCCGGAGGTAGCGGGTGTCGGCGGCGTCCTGGTGGAGGGGTTCGTCGGTCGCCGATCGAACGTGCTCCGGGATGTCGATCGAACTCCGTTCCGGCAGGTAGGTCTCGTATCGCACGAAAAACACGTCCTGGAGGCCGGTCCGCTCACGCACCGTCTTGGCGGTCGAGGCGTTGGTGTCGTGGATTAGGAGGCCTTTGGCCGAGGTCCGTTCGACGTAGTGTTGCAGGCGGTCGGGGTCGGCGTCCGGCATGGGGGTGGCCGGCACGACACCGGCCCGCTGGGCGCCAACCAGGGCGAGGGAGAACTGGGGGACGTTGTGGAGTGAGATGATGATCGTGTCGCCCGGCTCGTACCCGCGTGCGGCGAGGGCGGCGGCGAAAGAATCCGCGGCGGCATCGACCGTCGAGAACGACAGCTCCCGGCCGTAATACTCGATCGAAGGAGCGTCCGGCTGTTCAGCCGCGTATCGGGCCAGGTACGACGGCAATGGTCGTTTCCCGTGGGGATACAGGGGGTTTGGTTCGATACCGTCCGGGAGCGGTTGTGAAGAATCGACGCCCATGGGGATTTGATTCACGGGGCCGCGCTTAATCATTCCCCCGTCGTCGACTGGCCTGCCGACTCGTGTGTCCCCGGAATAGCTTTCATCATACCCGCCATTTCGCGGGGTATGTACAAGGTGGTCGGGCTGCTGGTCCGCAAGCCGGAGTTGAGTCACGAGGAGTTCCTCGAGCGGTGGGACGAACACGTCGCCGTCGCTCACGAGCTCCCGAACGTCCAGCGGTACACGCGTTCGGTGCCGGTCGATCCCGGAGCGGCGCCGTACGACGGGGTGGCGGAGATGTACTTCGAGAGCCCGGAGGCGTGTCGAGCGGCCTTCGACTCGCCGGCGGGAGACAGGCAGTTCGAGGATGCAGGTCGGTTTCTCCGGATGCCGGACGGTCCGGAGCCGGAAGCAGCGGCGAAGCGACGGCTCCTGGATACCCTCGTCGAAGTCAGGCAGGAAGCCGACGACCGATAGGCGGACCGAGGGCCGCGAGCGGTTGCGACGGCCGGGACGAATGGTTTATTGCCGCCCCTCCAGTCGATACCGCCATGTGGTCACCTACCATACGGTGCGGGGCGGCCGTGAGGACCGTGTTCCGAGACCGTAGCCCGACCGGGTCGCCGTTGCGGGCACGCCCGACACGGCCCGGTTTGCGTCACGCACGGCGAACGGGGGAGTGGCCGGCATGAACGCCCACGACGCGATCATCAGGTACCTCGAGGCGGAGGGCGTCGACACCGTGTTCTCGCTGATGTCGGAGGACACGAAACGCATCCTCTCGAAGATGCGGGCGGACAGCGACGCCATCGACGTCGTCGAGGCGCGCCACGAGCAACACGCGGCGGCGATGGCCGACGGCTACGCCCGGACCTCGGACGGGCTCGGCGTCTGCGTGCTGGGCCGCGGCCCGGGCGTGGCCCAGACCGGGACGGCCCTCGGGACCTCGAATCGGCGGGGGTCACGGATGCTCGTTCTGGTGCCCGCCAGTCCGCTGTCCAGCGAGTACGACGTCAAGGCGTTCGACCAGGACGGCTACCTCACGGCGATGTTCGACGACGACAACGTCGTCACGGTCGGCAGCCACCGGACCCTGTTACCCGAGTTCCGGGACGTGTTCAGACGGCTGTGGCTGGGTGAGGGCCCCATCGCGGTGCAGGTGCCCTGGGATCTCCTCGACGACGAGTTCGCCGCCGTCGAGGCCGTCGACGACTGGATCGCCGACGCCGTGGCCGCACGGCGGACGAACGGTCCGCCCGGGCGGCTCGACCCCGACGAGGCCGCCGTCGAGGAGGCGGTCGACCTGTATCTCGACTCGGACGCCAGCGTGCCGCCGCTGATCATCGCCGGTCGGGGGGCGGTCCGGGCGGACGCGCGCGAGGCCATCGAGTCACTCGCCGAGCGGATGGGCGCGATGCTCGCCACGACGCTCCAAGGCCAGGGGTTCTTCTCGGAACACCCGTACTCGGTCGGGTTCGTCGGCGACTTCGGTCGCGACGTCGCCAACCGGTACGCCAGCGAGAGCGACTTCGTGCTCGCCGTCGGGTGTAGCCTCAACCCCCACACGATGGACGAGGGGCGGCTCCTCGACGAGGACGCCACGGTCGTCCACGTCGACACCGATCCGGGAAGCTTCGGTCGCTACACGCCCGTCGACCTGGGCATCCAGGGTGACGCCCGGCGGACGGTGGCGGCGATGGAGGAGGCGGTCGAGGCGGCGGGGATCGACGTCGGCGAGAAGTTCTGGACGGAGCGGCGGCGCACTCGGATTGCGGAGTCCTCGGCGCTGGACGACCGGGAGTTCTCTTCGGCAGCGGACCGGATGGATCCGCGCGATGTGGTCCGGTTCCTCGACCGGACGGTGGCGGAGGACCGTCGCGTCGTCGTCGACGGCGGCCACTTCACGAACTGGGTGCTGGACGGCATCGCTGTCTCCCATCCGGACTCGTTCGTCTGGACGCTCGACTTCGCGGCCGTCGGCCAGGGCCTCCCGATCGGCGTCGGCGCCGCCGTCGCCACGCCCGACCGGCCAACGCTCGCGGTGTGTGGTGACGCGGGGTTCATGATGACGCCGTCGACGATCGATACGGCCGCCAGGAACGACGTCCCGCTCGTCGTCGTTGTCATCAATGACGGCGCGCTCGGCTCGGAGTACCACCAGCTCGAACGGATCGACGAACACTCCGCGGCGGCGCTGGTCGACTCGCCCGACATCGCGGCGGTCGCCGAAGGACTCGGCGCGGAGAGCCACACCGTCCGCTCGCTCGAGGACTTGGAAGATATCGATGCCGCGTTCGGGGCGGACCGCGACGGGCCCCTCGTCGTGGACTGTCGGGTGAATCACGCGGTCCGGCACCGAGCGTACGACCAGATGTTCATGGAGTGAGCCCGGGGCTCACCGGGACCCGAGGATGAACGGCCCGACCGGACCGCCGGCGAGCGACGCGACCGCCCGACGCTCGCCCAGCCACGGGACGGCCCGGCATCACAATCTCGAGGCCTGATCCTGTAACATGCGGGCCACCATGGTACAGCGGCGTCTAACGCCGAAGCGTTCGGGTCGTCAGCTCCCGCCGTGTGCCGTCAGTTCACGTGCTCAGGCCGGCGGCACAGGACACCCCAGTTGTTCCCGTTACCCGAACAATTATGGTCCCGCGCGTGATTGTCCCTTACACCTATGGACGCAGCCACCGACGAACGCAGGCGGGTCAAATCGCTGGAGACCCTGTTTTCTATCCTCAAGGTGCTTCAGGAGCGGAACGGCGCTGGCGTCACGGAGGTCGCCGAGGAGACCGGACGGGCGAAAAGCACCGTCCACCGGTACCTCTCCACACTGGAGGAGAACGGGTTCGTCGTGAAGGAGGACGAGAAGTACCACATCGGCCTTCGGGTGTTGACGTTCGGCGAACACGCCCGTACCAGGAAGGAGTACTACCAGATCGCCAAGCCGAAGACCGAACAGCTCGCCCGACGGACGGGCGAGCGCGTCCAGTTCATCGTTGACGAGCACGGCCGGGGCGTATACATTTACCGCTCCGTCGGCGACCACGGCGTCCGCACCGACGCCTACGTGGGGAAACGGACGTTCCTCCATACGACCGCCGCGGGGAAGGCGATCCTGTCGTACAAGACGGATGCGGAGCTGGATGCGATCATCGACGAGTGGGGCCTTCCGGCCGAGACCCAGAACACGATCACGTCGAGGGACGCGCTCCTGGAGGATTTGGAGACGACCCGCGAGCGCGGCTACGCGTTGAACCGCGAGGAGCACGTCCAGGGACTGTGGGGGATCGCCGCCCCGATCCTCGACGAGGACGACAGCCCGCTGGGTGCGCTGAGCATCGGCGGCCCGAAACACCGGATCAAGAAGAAGATCAACGAGGGCGAAATCACGAACACGATCGTCGGCGAGACCAACGAACTCGAGTTGAACATCAAGTACGCCTAGACCGGTGTTCCCGCTGCGGTAACGCGACCGGCACGCCCCGTATTCTACGAAAACCGCGCTACTGCGTAGCGACACGAGTTGATAACGTTTAACAATGCTAACACCTGTAATAATGTTACGTGACCGATGGGTCGTTCCCGCTATCCGAACGGCATCGGTCGATGGGTGGCGGCCAGGGATCCGACCGCATACGTGCCGTATCAGACCCCGGTGCATCGGACCACTCGCGGTAGTGCTCCCTGAATCACCCGCTTTTCGCGCGCCGTCCTACTGCGTCGTCTGAGTTTCTCCTGCATCCGGCGAGTGGCGTGGTCGGCTAGATTTTCGGCAGTATGGGATAGACCTCAGCAAAACGAGTCCATTACACGACACCATGTTGGAATCCTGTGGCAATCAAGGATCGACCTATCCGACTACACGAGAGATTGGAGGCGACCCAACCAATGCGGGGATTGTAAACGCATGGTCGATCAAGAAAGTGAATCTTGAACCTTACCACTCATTGAAAGGACCCATCGGACGAAACCCGTCGCACCTGGCGTGGCTGGGCGAATTCTCATCGGTACCGCGCGACCGGGCGTTCTCCCTCGCAACCTACCGGTGGGTTATCCTTGGACTCCCGCCCTGGGACCGGCGAGTTCCGCCGCCCGGACGGCATCGATCGAGGCACAGCCACAGAGCCCCATCGTGACCTCGAACTCGGCCAAGAGGTTCGAGAGCACGGCCCGGGCGCCGGCCGAACCGTCGACCGCCAACCCGTAGAGGTACGGGCGTCCAACGAAGACGGCGTCAGCGCCGAGGGCGATGGCCTTGAACATGTCGGCTCCGCGTCTGATACCGCTGTCGAACAGGACCGGGACGCGCCCCTCGACGGCGTCGACCACGTCGGGGAGTGCGTCCGCAGCCCCGATGGCGCCGTCGACCTGCCGACCGCCGTGGTTGGAGACGACGAGGCCATCCACACCGGCCTCGACGGCACGGATAGCGTCATCCGGGTGGAGGATGCCCTTCAGAAGCACCGGGAGGTCCGTCATGGCCTGCAGCCGGTCCAGATCCCCCCAGGAGAGCGAGGGGTCCGAGAACACCTCGGAAAACCGTTCGATCGCTGCCGCCCGGTCCCGTTCCGGCGGCGCCGACAGACCCGCGCGGAACACCGGATCCTGGAAGTAGTTCCCCAGTCCGTGGCCCTCCCTGGGCGGGAAGTATGCCCGCTGGAGGTCCCGCTCACGCCAGCCCAAGAGCGGGGCGTCGACCGTGACGACGATCGCCGAGCACCCGGCTGCCGCCGCCCGCTCCAGCAGACTTTCGGTCAGTTCTCGATCGTCGCTCGGATACAGCTGGAACCAGCGGTCCCCGCCGTCCATCGCTTCGGCGACCTCCTCGATCGACTTCGACGCGGCCGAACTCACCGCGATCGGGACATCGAGGTCCGAAGCGGCCCGGGCGGTCGCCGCTTCGCCGTCCGGGTGGATGATGGTCTGTGCGCCGATCGGAGCCAACATGAGTGGGGCGGCCAGCCGCGTCCCGAGCACCTCGACGCTCAGGTCCCGCTCGGAGACGTCTCGGAGCATTCGGGGGACGATGTCCCACCGATCGAACGCCTCGCGGTTCCGCCGGACCGTCGTTTCCGCCCCGGCTCCGCCGGCGATGAACCCGAAGACCTCCTCGGAGAGCTCCGCGCGTGCGGCCTCTTGGAGCGCCTCGTACCCGATCGGGACATCCGGGGGCCCCGTCTCGAGGATCTCCTGTAGGCGATCCGTGCTGAACGAGGTCCTCGCGTGGTCGTCTCCCATGGTGACAGAACGAGTACGGGCAACTGGCACAAGTACCTATCCTCGTGGCCGACCCCGTCCGGAACGCGCTCCGTCGATCGGCCGCCAGTCAGCCGGGCACGACGGTGACCGGCACGCTGGAGTTCAGGAGGACGGACTGCGTGACGCTCCCGAACAGGACCTTCCCGACCGGTGTCCGTTTCCGGCCGGCCATCACGATGTGATCCGCACCGACCTCCTCGGCGAAGTCGATGATCGCCTCCCCGGGGTCGGCGTGGATGCGCTTCCGGTCGACGGTGACGCCGTCGGCCTCCAGCACCTCTGCTGCCGCGGCGACGGCGTCGGGGAAGTCGTCCTCGTCGTACCACTCGTTGGAGTCGATGTGACCGCCTTCCCCGCCTGCGACCTTCAGCTTCTTGGCGACGTTCAGGATCGTGACCTGGAGGTCTTCGGCAGCGTGGGGCCAGGCAGTGATGGACCGGGCGGCGGCGACTGCCCGTTCCTCATCAGTATCCACGGGTAACAGTACGTGCATTACGTGGTGGATTGCCAGGGCAGCGTGATAAATCTATATGCGTCGACGCCGATCCGACCGACTGAGCCGAAATCGCCACCCATCGACGCCGACCGCCGAGACCGGACGATCATTCTCCAGATCGTTCTCCGAAACACGAGCGACACGTTCGCTGGCTGGGTGGAGTTCCTGCTGAGGGGCGTGCTCGTCTGGGAGGACGACCACCTGAGGGTCGAGATCCTCCTTTATCCACGCGCGCACGGCGCGTGCTTCGGTCCGCGTAGCTGCTGCTCTACACAGTGTTCGGCATGATACCTGCTGCGTGGCACCTTCTACGTCGCTCTGTTCGGACAGATCAGCGGGTCAATCCAGCTCGGCGTCGAGAAGATCTGGCTCTACTACAGTGCCCCCTGTCGGCGGCGCGCTATTGAGCATGTTCAGCGTCTGGAAACTCATCAGAGCCCTCCTGGATGGTGATTGCGCTCAACTTCGGCTCATCACGCATCCGGTCAGGATCAGCCTCTTCGTCGCCTCGAGCGTGGCGGAGACGCCCGTGTGGCCGATCGCCAGGGAGGTCGTCGTTCTACACGGCACAGGTGGCGACGCTGCTGGTCGTCATCCTCGTCCCCGAGGTAACGCTCTACCTCCCCCGACTCTCCGGACTCCTCTAGCAGCCCGGACGGAGGGTCGCAACCACCCACCCTCTGCCGCCCGTCGAGGCCGGCCGACGCCGCGCTACAGGGTGCTGTCCGCCGGGGCCGGCCTCGAACGGCGTCGTCGTTATTCGTCCGGGAGGCGGTCGGCGACGAAGTGCTGGAGTTCCATCTCCAGGAGGAGCTCCCCGTCCTGGTTGTCGGCGGCTATCCGCTGTCGCATCAGGCCGACGTCGTCCGGGCCGGTCTCCGGTTCGAGACCGACGATTTCGTGGCGGACCGAGAGCGTGTCACCCGGCCGGAGCGGCGTCCGCCAGCGGAGCCCGTCGAGGCCGGCGAGCGCGACGCTGGCGACGTCCGGCGCGAAGGTGGTGACGTAGACGTTGGCGGTCAGGACGAGGGTGTGCCACCCGCTGGCGGTGATCCCGCCGAAGTGCGACGCCTCGGCGGCCGCCTCGTCGGTGTGGTAGGGGTGCGGCGTGTACGCCTCCGCGAACGTAACGATGTCGTCCTTCGAGACCGTGTACTGTCCGAGCGGAGCCGACTCGCCGACCTCCAGATCCGAGAACACGCGGGTGTCCATGCCGTCGTCTGTGGGCCAGCGGGGAAATAGCTGCTGGCGACCCCTCGAATGTACCGGGTCGGATGGACCGCCGACTGGTCGCGTGCCGCGGTGTCGGACCGGACCGATGGACGAGGCCTGCCTGCGGGTCAGGCGAGTTCAGGGCGGACGGACGCCGTCGACGGTACCTGGTCGTCCGGAACGACCCCGTCGTTCCGCCACCCGCGAGCCGCGTAGTACTCGTCGAGGGCGTCCTCGAATCCGGGGAGGTCGTACGGCAACCGGTCGGCGTCGCGGGCGATGCCGCGCTGGTTGTTGAAGTGGCGTTCGAGCGTGACGACGCGGTCGCCGACCGCGAGCAGGTCGGCCATCTCCGCGTCGAACAGCGACTCGATCTGGGCGTCGTCGATGTGGCCGGCGGAGAACGAGCAGATGATGCCGCTGTCGCGGAACCCCGCGCGGTTCTCGTCCTCGACGAGGATGGTGGGCTTCCCCTCGAGGCCCTCGGGCTCCAGGTCGCCGCCGTACTCCATCCCGAGGATCTCCGCGGAGTAGAGGTGGTCGGCGCCCCGGTTCGCCACCGCGTAGCTCAGGCCCTGGCCGTGCAGCACGCGGCCATCGTGGGCGGGAAACTCGAGGCCCTTGACGGTCCAGTTGTCGACCCCGAGGTCCTCGTGGAACCGGTCGATTCCCTCGGCCAGGAGGTCCCCGATCCCCTCGCGGTGGGCAATCCGTTCGACCGTCTCGTGGACCAGCTCCTCGTTGCCGAACTCGTCTTCGGACTCGAGGTACGCGGCGACGACGTCGCCGCAGGACACCGTGTCCAGCCCCAGTTCGTCACAGAGGTCGTTGGACTTCATGATGGCGACGAAGTCGTCGACCATGCAGTTGCTCCCGAACGAGAACACGGTTTCAAACTCGGGGCCCTCCGTCTCGAGGCCGGTCGCCTCGTCGCGGGTCGGCAGCTTGCAGGCGAACGCACACACCGAACAGGTTCCCTTCTTGTACTTCTTCTCGCCGACCGCGTCACGCCCGATCTTCGAGGCGCCGTCGAAGGAGAACTCGCTGAAGTACTTCGTGGGCAGCGAGAAGAGGTCGTTGATGAACTCCGTCGAGTGTGGCGTCCCGAAGTCGCGCTTGCCGTCGTCGGAGGTCGCCGCCGCCCGGTGGACCTCGCTGGCCGCCTCGGGGAACATGCCGCCGGTCGACGCCGAGCCGTCGAAGGAGATGCACTTGACGTTCTTCGCGCCGAGGGCCGCCCCGAGTCCGCCGCGGGCGAACGCCCGATGGTCGTAGGTCATCACGGAGGCGAACCTGACGCGGTTCTCGCCGGCCGGCCCGACGGTCGCCAGCTTCTCGGATCCGATCCCGTGGGTGTCTTCCATGTACTCGGTGACCTCGGAGACCAGGGCCCCCTCGAGGTCCGGGACCGGCTCCAGTTCGACGCCGTCGTCGCGCACGTGGAGTGCGACGAGGTCGTCGCTCACGCCGCTGACCTCGACGGCACTGTACCCCGTCTTCACGAAGTTCCGCGAGAGGTAGCCGCCCGCGTTCGACGACAACAGCCCGTTCGTGAGCGGCGAGAGCCCCGTGAGGTTCATCCGGCCGGTGAAGCTCATCTTCGACTGCTGGAGCGGGCCGGCGGCGAACACGAGGCGGTTCTCCGGGCCGAACGGATCGGCGTCGAAGGGGATGTCGTCGTAGGCGACCTTCGTCGCGACCCCTCGCCCGCCGACGTACGCTTCCAGCACCTGGTCGATATCCGTCTCGGCGCTCTCCCCGGTACCGACGTCCACGGAGAGGAGCGCGCCGTCTACGTGGCGCATTCGTGGCCGACACCAGGGTATCTCGCTATAAAAACCTACGTATGCGGTCCGACTCGGCCCTACCGGCCCTCGAACTCGGGGTCGCGGTCCTCTGCGAAGGCCCGCTTGCCCTCCTCGTGGTCACGGCTCTCGTGGGCCTCGGCCCGGAGGCCCCGAACCCACTCCTGTTCGGCGTCGGTCAGGGACGGCCCGTCGGTGATTGCGTGGATGATCTGCTTTGTGCCCTTCTGGGAGAGGGGCGCCCCGCTGGCGACGGTTTCGGCGAGGGCCATCGTCTCCGCCTGGAGCTCCGGGCGGGGATACACCCGGTTCACGAGGCCCATCTCGCGGGCCCGGTCGGCGTCGAACTGCTCGGCGGTGAACAGCACCTCCTTGGTGGCGGCGGTGCCGACGACCTCGATCGAGAGTTCGAGGCCGCGGGCGGTGTAGACGACGCCGAGTCGTGCCGACGGCACGCCGAACCGGGCATCGTCGCCGGCGATCCGGAGGTCGCAGGCAGTCGCCAGGAGGTAGCCCGCGCCGATCGCGTAGCCGTGGACCATCGCGATGGTCGGGTAGGGGAACTCGTAGATGGCGTTCGCCATCGCCTCGATCCGGGGACCCCGCGCGCCCGAACCCCCGGACAGTTGGGAGATATCGTAGCCCGAGCAGAACGCCTCCTCGCCGGCACCGCGGAGGACGACCGCCCGGACGTCGTCGCCGTCGGCGAGGCGCTCGAACGTCGCGGTGAGTTCCTCGACGTGGCCGGGCGTGAGGGCGTTCCGCTTGTCCCGGTTGTCGATCTCGATCGTGCAGACGTGGCCGGTCGTCGTGGTGGTGATTCCGTTCGTCATGCCTCACTCGTCGGAGCGCGTCCGATACCGGTCGTCTCGCCCGGTGCTGTGAAAACTCTTGCCTACCGCGTGAGGTCGGCGCGGTCGGCGTCCGGCGGGTACGTCTCGTAGGGGCGGTCCTCGACGTTCCGCCGGATCGCCGTCTCGAACACCGTTCCGAGTTCCTCGGTCGTGTCGAAGTACCAGAACTCGGTGCCGTACAGCGTTCCGCTCTGGATGACGTCGACGCCGGCCGCCGCGAACCCATCCACCACGTCGCGGCACTCCCGTTCGGTCCACGAGAAGTACGCCATGTGGTGGACGCCCGCCCCGTAGTCCTCGAGGTGGTCGCGATAGATCGTCGGGCCCGCCGTCGGTTCGATCAGTTCGATCATCGTGTCGCCGACGGTGCCCAGCGCGTACCGCATGGCGAACGACGCCGGGTCGCCCCGGTACGTGCCGTCCTCGATGTCGCCCTCCCGGACGTTGTAGACGGTCCAGGGGCCGACCCCGAGGAGGTCGACGTACTGTTCGAGCGCGCGGTCGAGGTTTCGCACGACGAAGGCGACCTGTTCGATCGCGGGGAGGTCGATCCCGGGGGCAGACTGCGTCATATCCGCCTATCGGCTGAATCCGGTATAACGGTACGGGGTGTCGCACGCGTGACATCGGTCCGGGCCGCTGCATTGACCGGCAGGGCAGCGAGTGCCCGGTTATTCGCGTCGCCTGATTAGCGTGGTCTCGGTGTAGGAGGCGACCTCGACGTCCCGTTGGTTCGACACGATGACGTCCTGCGTGACGACACCAACGTCGGGGTTCGACTCCGACGGCCGGGTGTCGCGGACGACGACGCGCACCGATAGCTCGTCGTCGGCCCGCACGGGTTCGGGCCACGTCATCTCGTCAACCTGGACGCCGGCGACCACAGCCAGATCCTGCCGGTAGGCGTCCACGGAGAGCCGGTGAGCGAGCATGATCGTGTACCAGCCGCTCGCGATGAGCCCGCCGTGAACGGTCTCTTCGGCCGCCGCCTCGTCGACGTGGAAGGCCAGCGGGTCGTACTGCTCGGCGAACGCGACCATCGCGTCCCGGGTTACCTCGTGGGTCCCGCAGTCGAAGACGTCGCCCGCCTCGAGGTCTTCTAGGTGCTTTTCGACCATATTCGTAGGGCGTCCGGGACCGGATAGTAGTTTTCTATCGTACCTGGATCGATCCAACTGGCGTTGCGGGGCGGAACGGGGTCGCTGGCCGACTGACTCCCTCGGGGTGCAGTCGAACCAGTAGGATACTATCACTCGAGAGCCACCGAATGTGGTCGCGTCCCTTATCTCGATGGCCGGGGTTGGTGGGAGCGAGTGGCGAGCTGCCTATGGAAAACGTTACACCTTGGTACTGCGAGTTCCACTCCATGCTCCGGTGGCCTGACGCCACGCTCTACCAGGGGGTTGCGGACGTAGCCGATACCCGCCAAGATGACGTTGCACTGTACGTCGATTCGGAGGAGTGGACCTACCAAGACCTGCTCGACGAGTCGCGGTCGCTGGCTAGCGGACTTACCGCACTCGGCGTCGGTGCGGGGGACCGCATCGCGGTCTGGATGGGGAATCGCCCAGAGTGGATTGCCCTCCAGCTCGCAGCGTCGTATCTCGGTGTGGATACCGTCGCGGTGAACACACGGTACCGGCGGGACGAACTGGAACACATGCTCAGGGACTCGGGGAGTTCGGTTCTGGTCACCGAGACCTCCTTTCTCGGCAGTGAGTATCTCGAGATACTGGCTGACCTCGTGCCGGAACTGGAGACGTCAAGACCCGACGAGTTCGAAGCGTCTCGCTTCGACCATCTCGAGCACGTGATCGCGTTGGACGACACCGAGTACCCTGCAGTCCGGACGTTCGATGGCCTCACGGCAGACCCAGCTGACTCGCCGGCGCCCGCCACGGACGCCGATGAGACACTCTGTATTTTCTACACTAGCGGTACGACCGGTACCCCGAAAGGCTGTCCACAGACGAACCGAGCGCTACTGAATCACTCCTTCGAGATCGGCGACCATATGGGAGTCACTGACCGGGACGTGGCACTCGGTGTCCTGCCGTTCTGCGGGGCGTTCGGATACAACGTCATGGTAAGCGCCATCGTGCACGGGTGCCCGCTCGTCGTCCAGTCTCACTTCGATCCCGAGCGGACGCTCGAGTTAGTCGACACGCACGGCGTCACCTTCTTCCCCGGGATTGAGACGATGTATCTTCGAACGATCGACGTGGAGGCCTTCGATGAATCCAGGGTCGAATCCGTTGCGCGCGGCTGTGTCGGGTTCATCAACGGGATGGACGAGGCGACATTCGAACGGATCGAAGCGGCGTTCGGCTTCAGCGTCGTGCATATCTACGGGCTCTCCGAGGGGAGCTCCTGTGTGGTCGTTGGAGATCCGTCGGACCCGCTCGAAGAACGCAAGCGGGTGGGCGGCCCCATGGTCCACCCGGAGAACGAGGAGATTCGCATCGTCGATCCCGAAACCGGGACGGAATTGCCCCCCGGAGAAGATGGAGAGCTGTGTCTCCGGGGTTACAACGTCATTGACGGCTACCTTAACAGACCGGACGCCACCGCAGACGCGTTCGACGAAGAGGGCTGGTTTCACACTGGCGACCTCGGCGCCCAAGCTGAAGACCGAGAATACTACTATTACCACTCTCGGCTCGACGACGCGCTCAGAGTTCGAGGGTTTCTCGTTTCGCCGGGCGACATCGAAACATCGATCGGCAACCATCCAGCAGTCGAACTCGGGCAAGTCGTCGGCATTTCCCATTCGAGACACGGCCAGGTTCCGATCGCGTTCGTCAAACGAAATCAGGGTGCTGACGTAACCGAGGAGGAACTTCGTGAGTTTCTGGCAGATCGAATCGCGGATTTCAAAGTGCCCGCCAAAATCACGTTCGTGAGCGAGTTCCCGAGACAGGGCGGCCCACACGGCGAGAAAATCCTGAAGAACGAACTCCGCACCGAGGCCCGAGAGCGCTACGAGTAACGCAGTATGCTGGACAGTTCGGCCTTCGTATTCCGACCACTGACTCAAACACCGACGCCGGGACGTATCTCTCCTCACCAAGCGTTTATACTGATACCGGCAGCAGCAGTCGCATGGAAATCGGCGTCGTCTTTCCGCAGGCCGAGATCGGGAGTGATCCGGAACGCATCACCGAGTTCGCACGGCGAGTCGAAGCGGCCGGCTACGGCCACCTCCTCGCCTACGAGCACGTCCTCGGGGTCGACGGCGACCGGGAAGGCGGGTGGGACGGGCCGTACGACCACGAGGACCAGTTCCACGAACCGCTGACGCTTTTCGCCAATCTCGCGGGCGCCACCGACGACATCGAACTCGTCACGGGCGTGCTGGTGCTCCCGCAGCGACAGACCGCGCTCGTGGCCAAGCAGGCCGCCGAAGTGGACGTCCTGTCCGACGGGCGACTCCGCCTGGGCGTCAGCGTCGGGTGGAACCCGCTCGAGTATGTCGGCCTTGGCCAGGAGTTCGACCGGCGGGGCCCGCGCCTGGACGAGCAAGTCGAGGTGTTGCGGGCCCTCTGGACGGAGGAGACGGTGCGGTTCGAGGGCGAGTTCCACGACCTCCGCGGGGTCGGGATCAACCCGCGGCCGGTGCAGCGACCGATCCCCTTGTGGTTCGGTGGGATGGCGGATGTCGTCCTGCGACGCATTGCCCGGGTCGGCGACGGCTGGATTCCGCGTCTCGATCCCGGCGAGGAGGCCGAATCCAAGCTGGCGACGCTCCGGGAGTACGCCCGGGCGGCCGACCGCGACCCCGACGACATCGGGGTCCACGCACGGATCGTTCTCGAACGGGACGGCCACGAGGCCGCGGTCCGGACGCTCCGGGAGTGGGCCGACCTCGGCGCCGACTACGTCTCCGTGAGCACCCTCGGGCAGGGATACGACCCGGACCGGCACGCGGCGGTCCTCGAAACGTTCGTGGAGACGGCCGCAGCGGCCGGCGTCACGCTGCGCTGACGGCACCGGGCAGAAGAGCTTAGGGGGCCCTGGACGTTGGACGGGTATGGATGTCTCCGTTCGCGTGCCCGGCGTGGTCGAACGGGAGTTCGGGTTCGAGAGGCGCGAGATCGTCGTCTCGCTCGACGGGGCGTCGGCATCGGTTCGCGACGTGCTCAACGAGGTCGCACGGACCTATCCGGGGTCGACGCGGTACTTCCACCCCGACGGCGACCGCCACGACGACATCCAGGTGCTCGTGAACGGCAGTCTCACGGAGGATTACTCGATGGCGATCGAGGACGGCGACGACATCCAGGTCGCGTTGCCGATCGCCGGCGGCTGAGCCGTCGCCGCGGCCGGAAGCCGTCGAACCGTTGACAAAAATTTTATCGTGATGATTCGTGAAGGTCTTGGGGTATGCCACAGGATACCGAACTGCAAGGCGGCTGGATGGGGAAACTGCTCCACGTCGATGTCGAGGACGAGTCGGCTGAAGTCGTCGAACCCGACCCCGCCGTGTACGAGAAGTACATCGGCGGGTATGGGCTCGCGGCCTGGTACATCTACAACAACCAGCCCGCCGGCGTGGATCCGCTGAGCCCGGAGAACATCCTCGGGTTCATGACCGGCCCCCTGACAAACACGAAGGCGTTCACGTCGGGTCGGTTCATGGTCTGCGGGAAGAGCCCGCTGACGGGGACCTGGGGCGACTCGAACTGTGGCGGAACGTTCGCGCTAGGGCTGAAGAAGACCGGCTTCGACGGCATCTTCGTCACCGGGAAGACGCCGGAGCCGTCGTATCTCCTCGTCGACGACGGCGACGTCGAGGTCCGCGACGCCACCGAGTTCTGGGGGATGGACACCTACGACGCCGAGGAGGCCATCGAGGCCGACGCCGGCGGCAACGTCGACGTCGCCGTCATCGGGCCGGCCGGGGAACGTGAGTCACTGATCTCCGGCATCTTCAACGACCGCGGCCGGACGGCCGCCCGGTCCGGCGTCGGGGCCATGATGGGCTCGAAGAACCTCAAAGGGGTGGCGGTCCGCGGCAGCCACAAGACGCCGGTCGCCGACCCCGAGACGGAACAGGAGCTCCTGGAGGAGTACATGGACGAACGCGAGGGCGACGTGTACGAACTGTTCCACAACCTTGGAACGCAGGGTGCCTACGAGAACCTGGTGATGCTCGGCGACTCGCCGATCAAGAACTGGCGGGAGGCGGGGCTCGACAACTTCCCCGATGCCGGCAACCTGAGCGGCGAGGAGTACCTCGAATACGAGGAACGGAAGTACGCGTGTGCCCGGTGTCAGATCGCCTGCGGTGGGATCCTCGAGATCGACGGCGGCAAGTACGACACGGACGGCGAGACCCACAAACCGGAGTACGAGACGGTCGCCGCGCTGGGCGGCAACATCAAGAACGACGACATCGAGTCCGTCATCCGCTCCGGGGACCTCTGTAACCGCTACGGGTTCGACTCCATCTCGGCGGGCGCGGTCATCGCGTTCGCGATGGAGTGCTACGAGCGCGGCATCCTCGACGAGTCGGACCTCGACGGCGTCGACCCGGAGTGGGGCGATCCGGACGTTCCCATCGAACTCCTGGGGATGATGGCCGACCGGGAGGGCATCGGGGACGTGCTCGCCGACGGCGTCCAGCGGGCCGCAGCCGAGATCGGCGACGGGGCCGAGGAGTACGCGTTCCACGTGCACGGCCAGGAGGTCTCCTACCACGACCCGCGATACGCGCCCGGCTTCGCGACGATATACACGATGAGTCCGACGCCCGGTCGACACACCCAGGGCGGCTCCGGGTACCCCGAGTTCCACTTCCCGGTCCGCGGGTTCGGCGAGGAGGTCGACTGGGAGAAACACGACTACGGCGACGAGGTCAAGGCCGAACGACACCGGGAGTACATGGCCTTTCTCAACGTGAACAACAGCGCCGGCATCTGTCAGTTCACGCCCCAGAGCGTCCCCGGCCGCATCCTGCCCGACTACCTCGAGGCGATCACCGGGCTCGACTACGACATGGACCGTGTCGTCCGCGACGGCGAGCGGATCGAACACCTGCGGCACCTGTTCAACCTCCGGGAGGGGATCAATCCGATCGAGGACTTCGAGATCCCCGGCCGGGTCGTCGGCGACCCGCCCCTCGAGGAGGGCCCGACCGCCGACGTCACGGTCGACGTCGAGACGCAGAACCGGAAGTACCGCGAGGAGATGACGTGGGACGACGAGACGGCGCTGCCGAGCCGGGACCGCCTGGAGTCGCTCGGGATGGACGAGTTCGTCGACGACCTCGCGGACCTCGGCGGCGGCGCGGCCGCGGACTGACCGCGACGCCCGCAAGCCGCCCGTCAGGTGTCTGCCACCGGGGTCGCCGCGCGACGGCGAATCCCGCGGGGCTGCCACGTCAGAATCAGGCGACGGACGGTCGGCTCCCCGGCGGTCACGCTGGCGACGACGGCCCCATCCCGCACCATCGTCACCACGTACCCGTCGTCCGAGACCGTGACGTAGGCCTGTGAGTCGCCGTCGATCCGGGAGACGAGCAGGGCACGGTCGGGGCGTTCCGCCAGTTCCCCCATCAGGATCGCCGCCTTCGCTCGATCCGGGATGACCGGCATACACGAGACCGGTCCGGGCGAAGCATAAACTTCGCGTCCGGGTCCGGCTGCTCGAGAAACGGCGCGACATCGACGCCCCGATCGATCGAGCTGACATCGGTCCGATCCGCCTCGCCGAACTGGCACTCGGTGGCTCGTTCCGGGGCTAGTCCATGTCCTCGAGGCGCTCTTCGAGTTCGATCCGTCGGACCTTGCCGGTGGTGGTGCGGGGTAGCTCGTCGAGGAAGTGGATCTCGCGGGGGTACTCGTACTTCGCCAGCTTGTCCTTCACGTACTGGGACAGCTCCGCCTCGAGCGCGTCGCTGGGTTCCGCCCCGTCGACCAGCACCACGAACGCGACCGGGACCTCGCCGCGCTCCTCGTCGGGCGCCCCCACGACGCCCGCGTCGAGCACAGCCTCGTGGGTCGACAGCGAATCCTCGATCTCGTCCGGTCCGATCGTGTAGCCGGCGCTGATGATCGTGTCGTCCTTCCGGCTGACGAACGTGTAGTAGCCGTCCGCGTCGACCGTCACGAGATCGCCCGTGATCGCCCACCCGTTGTCCTTCTTCTTCTGGGCGGTGCGTTCCGGCTGTTTCCAGTACTCCGAAAAGCAGACGGGATCGCCCCGGTAGCGGACGGCGAGTTCGCCGACGTCGCCCGGGTCGACGGTCGGTTCGGCCGTCTCCGGATCGACGACGCCGAGGTCGTGGCCGGGCGAGGCCCGCCCCATCGTGCCCTTGCGGAACTCGAACAGCGCCCGGCAGTCGCCGACCAGCAGGTTGAGTTCGGTCTGCCCGTACAGCTCGTGGTAGGTCGCGCCGACCTCGTCGGTGACCCAGTCGATGACGTCGTCGCCGACCGACTCCCCGCCCGTGGCGACCAGTTTGAGATCGTCCAGGTCGTACGACTCGAGGGCGCCCTCGACGTTCATCATCATCTTGATCGTCGTCGGGGTCGTCGGGACGGTCGTGACGCCGTACCGCTCGATCAGTTCGAACCCGACCTCCGGCTCGAACTCCCCGCCGTTGTACGCCACGAGCGGCGTCCCGTAGTACAGCGAGCTCAGCGCGACGGAGACCAGCCCGTACACCCACGCCCAGTCGGCGTTGGAGTACACCACGTCCTCCTCGGCGAACTCCAGGTTCCGGAACGTCGCCACGTAGTGTGGCAGATGCCCGAGCAGCACTCGGTGGGCGAACACCACGCCCTTCGGCCGACCGGTCGTCCCGCTGGTGTACGGCTGGAGGAACTCGGCCTCGGGGTCGGTCGCGGGGACGTCGAAGGACCGCGACGCGCCGGACACCGCGTCCTCGAACGCGAGTTCGTCCGGTCCCGCCGGCGACGCCCCGGCCACGAGCAGCGTGTCGAGGGACCCGATTTCGGGGTGGACGTCGCGGACGTTGTCGACGTTCCACTCGTCGACCAGACAGATCGCCGCGTCGCCGTCCTCGAGCCGGTAGCGGAGTCCCTGGGGGCCGAACAGAACGCTGAGCGGGATCGTGACCGCACCGACCTTCCAGGCCGCCAGGTGAGTGACGAGCGCTTCCGGGCGGGGCGCGGTGTTGACCCCGATGCGGTCGCCGACGCCGACGCCCTGCTCGACGAGGTAGTTCGCCAGCCGGTTCGACTGTTCCCGCAGCTGCCAGAACGTCCAGGTCTCGGTGGTCCCGTCGTGGCCCTCGTAGAACAGCGCGACGCGGCCCTTGTCCTCGGCCCAGCGATCGCAGACGTACTCGGCGACGTTGAACCGGTCCGGGATCTCCCACTCGAACTCTTCACGAAGCTGATCGTAGCTCTCCCACTCCCGTTCGTAGAAGTGGTAGGCGTCGAGCCGTGGCACTGTCTCCATCCGTGGTACAGCGAGTTCCGGCCGATACTTAGCCATTGCGTCTACGCCAGGGATCGACCGCGTCGGGCGGTCGGTCGGCCGGCACCGGTCACGGCAGGTCCTCGAGGCGCTCTTCGAGTTCGATCCGTCGGACCTTGCCGGTGGTGGTGCGGGGTAGCTCGTCGAGGAAGTGGATCTCGCGGGGGTACTCGTACTTCGCCAGCTTGTCCTTCACGTACTGGGACAGCTCCGCCTCGAGCGCGTCGCTGGGTTCCGCCCCGTCGACCAGCACCACGAACGCGACCGGGACCTCGCCGCGCTCCTCGTCGGGCGCCCCCACGACGCCCGCGTCGAGCACAGCCTCGTGGGTCGACAGCGAATCCTCGATCTCGTCCGGTCCGATTCGGTAGCCGGCGGAGATGATGAGGTCGTCCGTCCGGCTGACGAACGTGTAGTAGCCGTCCGCGTCGACCGTCGCCAGATCGCCGGTGTGCAGCCAGCCGTCACGGACGGCGTCGGCGGTCGCGGCCGGGCGCTGCCAGTACTCCGTAAAGCAGACGGGGTCGTCCGTGTACCTGATGGCGAGTTCGCCGACTTCGCCCGGGTCGACTGTCGGTTCGCCCGTCTGCGGGTCGAGGAGGCGCACGTCGTGGCCGGGCGTCGGCCGGCCGAGCGTGCCGGGACGTCCGGGGAACAGCGGGTGGCACTCGGCGATCGTGATGTTGGCCTCGGTCTGTCCGTACACCTGCTGGACGACGGCGCCGTCGAACGTCGCCGCGGCCCACTCGGAGACGCTGGGCTCGAGGGGTTCGCCGCCGGAGAAGATCACCCGAACGTCGTCGACCTCGTAGCGGTCCGCGAGGTCGGTCTCGGTCATCATCATCCGGAGGCCGGTCGGCGGGAGAAACAGGATCGAGACGCCGTACCGCTCGACGAGTTCGTACGGGGTTTCAGGATCGAACCCGCCGCGGTCGTCGTGGGCGACCACCGGCATCCCGTAGTACAGCGCCGAGGCAACGGTGCCGAACACCGTCGCGATCCAGGCCCAGCCCGCTGGACTCCAGATGACGTCCGAGTCCTCGATCCCGAGGCCACAGTGGCCCGTGACGAACCCGGGGAGGTGCCCGAGCAGCACCCGGTGGGCGTGCAGGACGCCCTTCGGCGGTCCGGTTGTACCGCTCGTGTAGATCAGCGTGGCGGGCGCGCCCGGGGGCGTCGCCACGGTGTCGAACCGTCGGGAGCGGTCGGCGGTCGCCGCCTGGAGGTCGCGTTCCCCGTCCTCTGGGTCGACACCGACGGTGAGCGTGATCTCGAGCGCGTCGAGGTCCGCCGCGACCGCTCGAGCCGTCGAGACGTTCGCCCCGTCGACCACGAGCGCCCTGGCGCCGGCGTCCTCGAGGCGGTACCGCAGGGCATCGGGGCCGAACTTGACGCTGAGCGGGACCGAGACGGCGCCCAGCTTCCAGGCGGCGACGTGGGCGATCACGGTCGCCGGTCGCTGGCCCGCGTTGACGGCGATCCGGTCGCCGCGACCGACGCCACGCGCCGCGAGGTAGTTTGCGAGTCGGTTCGCGGCGTTGCGGAGCTGCCAGAACGTCACCGTGTTCCGGTCGCCGTCCGGCTCGTCGGCGAACAGCGCGACGCGGGCCCTGTCGTTCGCCCACCGGTCGCAGACGTACGTCGCGATGTTGAACGGGTCCGGAACCGCCCACTCGAAGGCGTCCCGGAGTTCCTCGTAGCTCCCCCAGTCCCGCTCGTGGAACCGGTAGGCGGCCGGGCCCTCGACACTTGGGCGCTTTTCGGCGTGGTGGGCGGCCGGGCCGTTGACGCTCGAGTGTTTCATGGCCTCCCGCTACGCCGGTCGACAGGATAAACCTCCGGCGGGTGGTCGTGGCTGCGATTCATTTATCAGCGGATCGCGTGTTGTGGAGGCATGGTCGAAGGTTCGGAGGAGACGACCGGCGACACGGTGCCCGAGGCGTTCCACGACCTGTTCACGCGTGAGGCGTTCGGCGTCCTCACGACGGTGCTGCCGGACGACTCGCTGCACGGGACCGTCGTCTGGATCGACTTCGACGGGACGCACTTCCTGGTGAACTCGGCGGAGGGCCGACGGAAGGTCAAGAACGTAAAGCGCGATCCCCGGGTGGGGCTCGTCGTCATCGACCCGGAGAACCCCTACCGGTACCTCACCGCCAGCGGCATCGTGGCGTCGATCCGGACCGAGGGCGCGGC
>CAZATR010000001.1:0-65430 GCA_964488035.1 uncultured Natronomonas sp. | reverse complement strand
GAACGAGCGAACGGCGACCAACGGGAGCCGTGAGCACAGCGACGGGCGGGCGTCGGCTGGGGAGGAATGTGGTGCGGTCGCGGTTGCGGTCCTGGTGGACTCGAAGGGCGAGGCCCGCGAGGCGCGACCGTAGGGAGCGCCTCGAACGCGAACGGCGAACCAAGTGAGCCGTGAGCAGGGTCGGCCCGGCCCCGGCGACGCAAGCACGCCGACCGCAAGGGAGGCGCGCGCAGCGAGCCGCGGCCGGTCGAGCCGGCCGAGGGCTTCGAAAGTTGTCGATTTGTTTCGGGGTGCAACAGGTGAATCATCCGATACCCCGTACACCTGTACCTATGGAATCCACGTTGCGACTACCTGGTGCTGCGAAATGGGGGAATGGGGTCCGGCGGACGTCGCCCCGGGATGTGAGCCTAGCGGTGGTCCGGGACAGCGGCCGACGCGCACCAAGCCGCCACTGCTCTGTAAGCCGGGTGCATCCGAGCGGTCGGACGGTGACAAGTTGGATGCGCCACTGGACGTGACGCAACCATCCCGAAGATATATACCCCACCCGAACCTATTATTACATAGGAATTCATTGCGTAATTAAATCGGTACCTATTTCTATCGGCTTCCCCTCCGGCTGCACACCGGAGGCCGCCCCATGAGTCCCGAACCCGCCCTATCGACGCTGGCAGAGATCTCCGATCCGACCGACTTCCGGGCCCACGACGTGCCGTTCCATACCGACACGGACACGGTCCCCGAATCGGTCGTCGGGGCGGTCGCCGACATGGACGACCTCGTGCCGGCGGGCGTGACGGCGCCGGACGGACGCGTCCTCCTGGCGCGCGTCGAGGACGACTGCGCCTGGAAGATCCCCTCGAGCGCCGTCGCGCCCGAGGCGGCCTACGGCACCGCCGCCCGGGAGTGGATCGGCGAGCTGTCGGGGCTGGACGTCACGCTGGATGGCGTCGAAGGGGTCTGGCGGATCGAGGTGACCGGCGAGACCTCGGACGCGACGGCCAAGCGACACTTCGTCGTGTTCCGCGCCTCGCCGCGGACCGACGACCCGCGACCGACCGTCCCGACCGACGCGGTCCCGCCGTCCCGCCGGCCGGCCGACATCGGCTGGTTCGAGACGCTGCCCGCCGACGCCGAGGAACCGCCCGGCACCGACCGCTTCTTCGGGTAACGGCGGGCCAACGGCGCCGAACGGTAACCCTCGACAAGTCGAAATTACTGACGCAACCGTCGGAACACGCCCCGCTCGGCGAGCGCGCGGTAGAGGTAGAAACACGGGAAGGCCAGGAAGACGACCGACAGCAGCGCGACGAACAGCGCCGGGCCGGACAGCACCTCGCCGAACGGGAGCACCATGTCGGAGCCGCCGACCGGCGCGGGGTTAACGGCTTCGACCGGCGCCGCGGACTCACCCGCCGAACGCCGACAGGTCCGCCTGGATGCCCGCCGCCATCGTCGACTTCCGGCGGAGGGCCGCCATCGAAACGGGGAGCTGCGGGACCAGCTGGCGGACGGCGTCGTGGAACGTCTCCGCGACGGCGGGCTCGGCGTCGAAGGCGTGCCGGACGCTCTCGCGGATCTGCCAGACGCCGACCGGCGCCCAGTACTCGTTGGTCGCGTGCCGCACGACGAACACCTTCGCCTGGCGGTCACGGTCGGCGAGCCACTCCAGGACCCCGAGCCGTGCTGCGTAGTAGGCACCGGAGGTCTCCTCGACGTACTCCGTCCGGCCCTCGTAGCCCTCCCGGTCGGCGGCCATGTACAGCTCGCCGTCCGGGTCGGGGTTCCAGATCGAGCCCGGCGCCTTCAACTCGAGCAGTTCGAACTCCCAGTCGCCCGGCGCGGCGACGATCCAGTAGTCGTTGCCCACGTAGCGGGTGTGCCACACGTTCGTCTCGCCGATGGTGGGCGCGTTCCGGATCCGTCCGCGGAGATACTGGCCGACGGTGTCGTCGACGGCGGTGATCGACCACCGCGTCGGCACCAGCCGCCGGTCGTCGCCCCGGCCCAGCGCGCCGACCGACAGGACGTTCCGGACGTCGTAGACGTCGAAGCCGCGGCGGTAGAGGTAGGTGATGGCGCCCTCGGCGCGCCAGTCGTCGTCCGACAGCGTCTTCTCGACCGCTCGGGGCACGGAGGGGTTCTCCGTGAGCCGCGCGGCGTCGGCGCTGGCTCGCGGGCCGCGCGGTGCCGCGATGTCCTCCAGCGTGCCGTCGAGGTCGAAGCCCGGCGACTCGGCGAGCCCCAGCTCGACGTCGACCGGCTCGTCGGCGATGGCGACCTCCCGCTGCGTGCCGACGAACCCGTCCCAGACGTCCTCGACGTCGACGGTCGCTGCTCGCGTCGAGTTCAGCAGGCCCGTGCGCTTGGCGAAGACGTCATCGATCGAGAACGCCCGCTCGTACCACTCCCCGTCCGTCACGTAGGAGTCGGCCTCGTCCTCGTCGCCGACCGGCGCGAGCAGGCCGGTGGAGACGGTCGGGTACGACGACCGGCCGACGAACACCGACGGCGCCGTCGAGCCCACGACCGCGTCGTCCGACAGCGTCTCGTCGAACCGCGTCCGCGCCGCGTCGAGGTGGTCCGTGATGGCGTAGGACTTCTCCTCGGCGAGCTTCCGCAACTCGACGGCCTCGTCGCGCTCGAGCCCGTCGACGTACTCGTCGAGGCGCATGCAAACGGCGGTTCGACGGGGACGGATAAATGCTGTTCGGGGAGGGATCCGTTCGACGGGCGGCGGGGAAACGACGCCTGAACTGAGGCCGGGAACGCGAATACATCCACGGGAATCCGACATTCGCCCGCAACGGGCCCGCAAGCGGGATATACGGTTTGACATCCGTCAGCGAACCGAAACCGCAATGGTCGATTCCCATTACCGGAGCCTCGAAGACCGAGAGCGTGACCCGATATTCGGCGTTTCCGGATGGCGGGACGGAGCCCTCTAGCGATCGCGAGACGGGGAATCTCATGTCAGAACGTCCTGGATCCGATCTACCGGGGCATAGTATCCCCGCCGCTCTTGCCAGACCCCCAACCACTCGTTGGCTTCGTCGACATCGAGGATACTACGTCGAACCCCTAAACCGAGTATCCCGATAGAACCGGTTACCGGTATCTCATAGCCGGCGGCGAGCGTTCGGGCGGCGAGGTCGTCGGTCGCGAGCGTCCCGCTGTATTCGATCGCACCCCGGAGAGACTCCGCCTCTCCGGCGTCGAGACGGCGTCGGATCTCGGATGCAGTGTCCTCGTCCCGTTCAGTGACCTCGAGTAGGTCGATACCGTCACCGAGGTGGTCGAGTGCAGTACCGAGAAACCCGTACTCCTGTTCGTATCCTCGTTCGAGTTCCTCGCGAACTGTCGGCACAGCGACCGGGCGATCGAGGATCGCTACGAGCTTTTCGACCGTCCCACTGCTCGCAAAATTACTGAGGACCGTCGCGTCGAGAACAACCGGCTGGACGACATCCTCCGACATCGCCTTCGTTATTCTAGCTCGTGGGCGACGTCGACTTCGTCTTGTAATTCATCGGTAGATCGGGGGCCGTACAACGCCGTGAACCCGGCCTCATCGAGGAGTTCTTCGAATTCCCATCGAGTCATCCCGACGTTCTCTGCGGCTTTCCCCAGCGAAATCTCGCCAAGCACGTACTGCCCGATGGCAGTCGCGAGTTCGTCATCGCCGGGCTCACGGGTGGCTTCAGTAGCCATGTGTCCGACGCTTCGTCCTCGCCCGTCATATATGTATTCTCCGTCCGATCTGCCAGTAGCTGTCTCACCCATGCAGGCGGGACCCGTGCCAAACCCACCTGTTCCCGTATCCTGCCAGCCCGGATACCGGTTCGGGACTCCACGGTCGGGTATTCAGCCGAGGGGTACCACGGTTCGCGTCACCCCGAGTGGGACGCCCTGAACCGGGTCGGCGTCGTTACCCGACAGGTGTCGACTCGATGCGTCCCTTGGGGTCGACGACTCCCTGCCGCAACCGGAGAACGGCGTCACTTCTCACGTAGGACGGTCCGAGCGTAGCGGTTCGGTACCGCAACCCGGGCCGGCCGTCGAATGGTGCGTTGCTCCCTATCGTGTCGCCTCGTCCCCACCTGACGGTGGGAGCATTCGTCGCATTCACACGTGGGAGCCAGACGGCGAGGAGGAGGCGGGCCTAGGAGTGGATGCCCATCGCCTCGATCTGCTCCTGGTAGCGGTTCCGGATGGTGACCTCGGTCACCTGGGCGACGTCGGCGACCTCGCGCTGGGTCTTCTTCTCGTTACACAGCAGGGAGGCTGCGTAGATGGCGGCCGCGGCGTACCCGGTCGGGGATTTCCCGGACAGGAGGCCCTTCTCGGCGGTCGTCTCGATGATCTCGTTGGCCTTCGTCTGGACCTCCTCGCTGAGTTCCAGTTCCGAGCAGAAGCGGGGGACGTACTTCTTGGGGTCGACCGGCTCCATCTCGAGGCCGAGTTCCTGGGAGATGTAGCGGTAGGTGCGGCCGATCTCCTTCCGTTCGACGCGGGAGACCTCGCCGATCTCCTCCAGCGAGCGCGGGATACCCTCCTTCCGGCAGGCGGCGTACAGCGCCGCGGTCGCGACGCCCTCGATGGAGCGGCCGCGGATGAGGTCGTCGTCGAGCGCACGGCGGTAGATGACGGAGGCGACCTCCCGGACCGACCGCGGGACGCCCAGCGCCGACGCCATCCGGTCGATCTCCGACAGCGCGAACTGCAGGTTCCGCTCGCCGGCGTCCTTCGTCCGGATGCGCTCCTGCCACTTCCGCAGGCGGTGCATCTGGGAGCGCTTCTTCGAGGAGATGGAGCGGCCGTAGGCGTCCTTGTCCTTCCAGTCGATGGTCGTCGTGAGGCCCTTGTCGTGCATCGTCTGGGTGGTCGGCGCGCCCACCCTCGATTTCTCCTGGCGCTCGGAGTGGTTGAACGCCCGCCACTCCGGGCCGGGGTCGATGTGGTCCTCCTCGACGACCAGCCCACAGTCGTCACAGACCAGCTCGCCCCGGTCGGCGTCCTTGACGATGTCCTCCGACGCGCACTCCGGACAGACGGCCGCTTCGTCCTGGTCGACGTCCTCGCCCTCCTGTTGGCGCTCGCGCTCCCGTTGACGGGTGGGCCGTGTCATCGCGTTTTTATAGTCATTCGATGGATTGCCTTAAACCCTCGGCAACACCTTTTCATAGCTGACACGAATCGCCTGACAGCGAAACCCCCGGTTTGCGGGAACCCCCGGTTTTCAAACGGATACCGGAAGGGCTATCACCCGGAAGCCGCCAGCGCCCAACGGATGCCCGTCATCGAGTGCGACCCCGAGGCGGCCCGCGACCGGCTCGCGGCCGCCGGCGTCGAGATAGCGGCCGGCAACACCGAGCACGAACGCTGGCGGGCCAGCCACGCGGGCGCCACGGCGGTCGCCTACGACGACAAGGTCGTCGTCCAGGGCGAGACGCCGGCGCGGCTGGTCGGGCTCCTCCGCGAGTCCGGCGGCCGCGCCCACCTCTACTTCGACGGCGGGAGCCGCGGCAACCCGGGGCCGGCCGCCGTCGGCTGGGTGATCGTCACGAGCGACGGCATCGCCGCCGAGGACGGCGCCCGCATCGGCCGGGCGACGAACAACCAGGCCGAGTACGATGCACTCATCCATGGCCTCGAGGCGGCCGCCGACCACGGTTACGACGAACTCGACGTTCGCGGCGACTCCGAACTCGTCGTCAAGCAGGTCCGCGGCGAGTGGGACACCAACGACCCACAGCTCCGCGAGAAACGCGTCCGCGCCCGGGAGCTCCTCGACGGCTTCGACGAGTGGGCCATCGAGCACGTACCGCGGGAGATAAACAACCGCGCCGACGAACTGGTCAACGACGCCCTCGATGGCTGACCAGGACCCAGGACACGACGCCACCGCCGCGCCGGACACCGGCGGGACCGAGTCGCCGAGGAGCGACGACGACGCCGCAACGCCCGACGACGATCCGTCACTTCCAGACGACGTCGTCGACCGCGCCGTGACGCTCACCCGCCAAATGCGGCGGGCGGTCGACGACAACGAGCGAGCTGCCTACCGCGATGACCGCGACCGTCTGCTCGCCGGCCACGACTACGTGCCGCGCGTCCGCGAGGACGACGCCGGCGAGTCGCTCGTGCTGTACCCCGCCGAGTGGGTCGAGGACGGCGTCGTGCAGGTCGACCGCATCGAGGACACCGACCGCGCCGTCGAGCGCTCGCTGTCCGGCGTCGGCAGCGACGACTGGGACGCCGTCGAGGCCCACAACCGGGCGGTCGCCGAGCGCGTGGCCGAACGCCACGGCGATCCCCACGGCGCGACCGCCCACGCCTTCGCGGACTTCATGAGCAACCACTACGCAAAGCGCGTCGGGGCGGCGAGCCCGGCCGAACGCGAGGAGTTCCGCGAGGAGTACCTCCCGCGGAACGCCTGGCCGACCGACGCCCAACGCGACGCTGTCGAGACGTCGCTCGGGTACGTCGAAGAAATCGCCGCGGAATAGGGCCGCGTTCCCCTCGGGGCCGGTTACTCGTACTGCTCGACCAGCGACTGCAGCCGTTCGGCCCGGTCGTCGTCGGTCGCCACGTTCGAGAACACCCACGCCAGCTGCCCGAAGACGGCCTCGATCCCCTCCTCGGTCAGGCCGTACTCGTTGGTGCGCTTGTCGAGTTCGCTCTTCTCGACGAGCCCCATCTCGACGAGGTCGTCCAGGTTCGGGTAGAGCCGTCCGTGGTTCACCTCGCTATCGTAGTAGCTCTCGAGCTCGCGTTTGATCGCGAGCCCGTATCTCGCGTCCTCCGCCAGGATGGTGAGGATGTTCTGCTGGAACGCCGTCAGCTCGCGCGCGATGCCGGGGTCCGGACTGGCTGTCTGTGCCTCTGACATAGGAAACAACATGTTCGCAACCTACTTAACGTTTATCAAGCATCACTTTTCAACCGGGTTAACCCAGGAAACGTGCAACCGCCCGACGGCCCGACGGCCCGACGACCACCGCGGCCGAACCGCCAGGCCCCGATCCGTGTCGAAAGCTCTTTGCGGCCGTCACGCGGACTCCGGCGTATGGCTGGAGCAAACCTGTGGGAGGACCTCGAGACCGGGCCGAACCCCCCGGAGGAGATCTACGCGGTCGTCGAGTGCCTCAAGGGCGAGCGGAACAAGTACGAGTACGACAAGGACATCCCCGGCGTCGTGCTCGACCGGGTCCTGCACTCGAACGTCCACTACCCCAGCGACTACGGGTTCATCCCGCGGTCGTACTACGACGACGAGGACCCCTTCGACGTCCTCGTCCTCGTCGAGGACCGGACCTTCCCCGGCTGCGTCATCGAGGCCCGGCCGGTCGCGCTGATGAAGATGGACGACGACGGCGAGCAGGACGACAAGGTCATCGCCGTCCCCAGCGAGGACCCCCGCTGGGACCACATCCGGGACGTCGACGACCTCCCCCGGCAGACCCTCGACGAGATCGACGAGTTCTTCGCGACCTACAAGAACCTCGAGGAAGGCAAGGAGGTCGAGACCCTCGGCTGGGCCGACAGGCAGGCCGCCTACGACGCCATCGAGCACGCTCGGGACCTCTACGACGAGCACTTCGGCTGAGCGGGGGCGAGGCCGGGACGACCGGGCACCTTCGCCGCGGTTTATCGACGCCCCCAGCGCCCGCTACCGACCGATACGGAGGGGTATGTACCGGTACCGAGACGCCGGTACGGCTCCCCCGCGTGCTCGACGTGGAGATGTCACCGCGAGGACCCCGGCGACGTGATTGAGCCTCTCTCGCTCGTTCGTCAGCGGGCCTCTGTTGGGTCGGCCCCGACGTCACCGAGGTCGGCAGCGTCAGTCCGGCGGTCGCCGGACCCGGATAGGTGGGTGTGCTTGAACCCGGCTGGGTACTTGAGGCCGTAGCCGACCGCCCGGTCGAGGCCGATGTGGGCGGTCCAGACGAGCGCCGCCCACCAGAGGACCGGCACGCCGACCCCCACGCCGAGCGCACCGAGCGCGAGCGGGGCGACGTAGGTGTGGGCGGCGTTGTAGAGCCGACTCCCCGCGCGGGGCCCCGCGAGGTAGCCGACCATCGAGAGGTCCGGGGCCAGCGCCAACAGGACGAACAGCCACCACGGCGCCTCGGTCGCGTAATAGACGGCCGTCGCGGCGAACAAGGCCGCGAGACCCTCGATCCGGAGAATGGATCTCGGTTCCATGGGGGAGAGACGCCGGCCACGGATAAATAGACGTACTGAGCGGTGATAGCACGGTCGGAGCGACGGCCCGCCCTGAGGGTGTCACGAGCGTGCGTTCCGGCGGGTCCTTCGGCGTCACGCTCGGCTATAGGGTCCGACGTGGACCGAGCGACCCCGGACGTCCCGGCGCGCGCCGGCCACGACCGACGAACCCGGTCGGATACGCCTCGGACATACCCGAACCCGAGAGATGTCCAGGAGTAATCAGAAGTATAACGACCGTAGTATGGCGATTCACGACCATCATATTCTCATAGGTAATATCAGGTATGCGGCGGATACATTATGTTTATGGAGTGATATATGTGTGTGCGGTCCCACCGTTCGCACATGAGCGCCGACCAGCAGTACCCGATGGGCATGCGTCACATGACCGTGGTGCCGGAGAACTTCGAGCCGTTCGAGGAGCCGGACGTCGAGGCTGCCGGGGACGTCGACGACGAGCCCGACGCCGCCGAGTGACCGGCGACGCGGTCGAGCCAGTAATTGCCGCCGTCGCAGAGTCGCCGCGGTTCTGGCAGCAGAAACGAAAGTTCTTGTAGGCGCCTGTCCCAGGGCCCGGTATGGGACTGTTCGACCGGCTCCGCGGGGGCGACGGCCCGCGAGTCGCCTTCGTCGGGATCGACGGCGTGCCGTACAGCCTCGTCGCCGACAACGAGGACACCTTCGAGACGCTCAACGCCATGGAGGCCGCGGGCGCCGGCGGCGCCATCGACTCCATCGTCCCGCCGGAATCCAGCGCCTGCTGGCCCGCGTTGACGACCGGCGTCAACCCCGGCGAGACCGGCGTGTACGGCTTTCAGGACCGCGAGGTCGGCAGCTACGACACCTACGTCCCGATGGGCCGGGACGTCCGGGCGAAACGGCTCTGGACCCGCGTCCAGGACGCCGGCCGAAACGCCACCGTGATGAACGTGCCCGTCACCTTCCCGCCGGACCGCGACGTCCAGCGGATGGTCAGCGGCTTCCTCTCGCCCGGCGTCGAGAAGGCCGCCTATCCCGACGACCTCCGGGAGACCCTCGAGGGGCTGGACTACAGGATCGACGTCAACGCCAAACTCGGCCACGACGACGACAAGACGGAGTTCGTCGAGGACGCCCACGAGACCCTGGACGCCCGCTTCGAGGCGTTCAAGCACTACCTCCAGGGGGACGACTGGGACCTCTTCTTCGGCGTCTTCATGACGACCGACCGGGTCAACCACTTCCTGTTCAAGCACTACGCCGAGGACGGCGAGTACAGGGAGGAGTTCCTCGAGTTCTACGCGAAGGTCGACCGGTACCTCGGCGAGCTCCGCGAGCTGCTGGACGACGAGACGACGATGGTCGTCGCCTCCGACCACGGCTTCACCACGCTGGAGTGGGAGGTCAAGTGCAACGTCTGGCTCGAAGAGAACGGCTGGCTCTCCTACGAGGACGACGACCACGACGGCCTCGAGGACATCAGCGACGACACGCGGGCGTACTCGCTGATCCCCGGCCGGTTCTACGTCAACCTCGAGGGCCGCGAGCCCCGCGGCAGCGTCCCCCAGGAGGACTACGAGACGGTCCGCAACGAACTCAAAGAGGAACTCGAGGCGCTGGAGGGCCCCGACGGCAGCCCAGTCGCCGACCGCGTCGTCACCAAGGAGGGCGCGTTCCGCGGCAGCCACGACGACATCGCGCCCGACCTCGTCGTCGTCCCGAACCACGGCTTCGACCTCAAGGCCGGCTTCAAGGGCGGCGACGCCGTCTTCGACACCGGCCCCCGCAACGGCATGCACAGCTTCGACGACGCCTGCCTCTACGTCGACGCCGACGCCTCGATCGGCGACGCCGACCTCTACGACATCGCGCCGACGCTGCTCGACCTGCTCGACCTCGAGGTCGACCGCGGGGACTTCGACGGCGCGAGCCTGGTGTAAGCCCGCGAGACGCCCGCGAAACGATACCTACTTCCATCTCGCCCCACCAGCACCGCCGATGCCCTCCAGACGAGCCCTCCTCGCAGCCGTCGGCACCGCCTCCGCCGCCACCGCCGGGTGTCTCCAGCGCGTCCACAGCACGCTCGGCGGCGACGGCCGCCGGGTCGAAACCCCGTGTGACCCGCCGTCCGCGACCTGGCCGACCGCCGGCGGCGACGCCCGCCGGAGCGGGCGTACGACCGTCGCCCCGCCGCCGGCCGACGCCGAGGCGGTCGGTCTCTCGCTCGGCCGCCGCGGGAACGGCCGGCACCGCCTCGCATCGAAGCTCCCCGCCGTCGCCGACGGCACGGCGTTCGTACCGACCGCCGGCACGTTCGTCGCCGTCGACCTGGACGCGCCGGGCGGCGACCCCGCCTGGATCCACCAGCTCGACGACGACATGGACGCCGTCCCGGCGATGGCCTGCGGCGTCGTCCTCGCCGTGGGCCTCAACACGGTGACCGCCGTCGACCCCACGAGCGGCGAACGGTACTGGCAGGCCGACGTCGGCGGGTTCGGGCCGGCGGCCGTCGGCGTGCTCGCGGACCGGGTCTACGTCGGCGGCCCGTCGCTGGCCGCCCGCGACGCCCGGACCGGCGCGGAGCGCTGGACCGCGAACGGCGGCGACACGATCTCGGTCGACGGGTCCGGCGTCTACTCGACCGAGAACGCCAACGGCGAGGGCGCCGTCTACGCCCACGACCACGCCGGCGGCCGACTGTGGCACCGCCCCCTGGGGAAGTTCGTCGGTTCGGCCACCGTCGCGGACGGCACGGTGTACGCCGTCGAGGAGCGTGGCACCGTCTACGCCCTCGACGCCGCCTCCGGCGAGACCGAGTGGTCCCGGACGCTCGACGCGGTCGAGAAGGTCTACAGCGGCCCGGCCGTCGGCGGGGGCGACCTCGTCGTCCCCGCCGGTAACGGCGGCGAAAGTGTCGTGCTCGACGCCGCCACGGGCGAGACCCGGTGGTCGGCCCCCACCGGCATCGTCACCGGCCGCCCCGTCGTCGGCGACGACTGGATCGCCCTCGGCCGGACCAACGAGGGCGTCACCGTCTACGACCGCGCCAGCGGCGACGAGCGAACCACCTGGACGCGGGACGAGTACCACCTCGGGACCATCGCCGGCGTCGTGCCGACCGAGCACGGGTTCGTCGTCCGCGGGGGCACGACGTCCGGCCTCACCCTGTTGCGGTAGCGACGTCGAGGCCCCTACCTGACGCCGTCGCGGGGACCGTCCTCGTGTCCTATTTACGGTTCCATCCCCACTCTGGGGCATGGACGGCTCGTCCGACCGCGATTCGAGTGCGCGACCGTCGTCGCGTGTCGACGACACCGACGGCACGCTCCACAGCACAACGGAGTCGTCGCCCGAACCCGCCGGCCCCGGACGGTCGACGGCCGGGGCCGGCCAGGAGTCACCGCTCTACACGATCGGCGTCGCGGCGGGCCTCGGTCTCGCCGGCGTCGTCGGGTTGGTCATCGTCACGCTCGTCGTCGGACGCGTCCTGCTCACGGCGGGGTTCGGCCTCGGAGAAGTCCTGCTGGTATCGGTTACCCTCGGGCAGCCACTCGGCTTCGTCGGCGTCGGGACGGTCTACCTCAGGCGTCGCGGCCTCGAGTGGCGGGAGATCCGCACGTACCTCGGCGTCCGTCCCCCGTCGCTCCGGGAGGTCGGGATCGTCGTCGGCGGCTACATCGTTCTCATCGGCCTCCTCCTGGCGGTCGTGGCCATCGTGCTGTCGTTCCTGCCACAGCCGGCCGAAAACCAAGGGGCGGTCCAGCTCGCCAGCAACCCGGAGTTGATCCCCCTGGGCATCGCCATGATGTTCCTCGTCGTCGGGCCCTGCGAGGAGTTCCTGTTCAGGGGTGTCGTCCAGAACCGGATCCGCGAACGGCTCCCGGCGGCTCCGACGATCGCCATCGCCGCCGTCCTGTTCGCCGTCGTCCACGTGATTTCGGCCGCCGGCAGCCCCGCGGCGGTCGCCGTCCTGGTCGGGGTGCTCCTCGTCCCCGGCGTCGTTCTCGGTGCGGTCTACGAGTACACCGGGAACCTCGTCGTGCCGTGGCTGCTCCACAGCATCCACAACTCCGTGCTGCTGGCGGCGCTACTGCTCGTGGACGGGTCGGGCGGCGCCGCAACCCTCCTTTCGACGGTGGGCCTCGCCTGACGGACCGGACAGCGGACGGGACCGTCCGCCGCGGTCACTCGACGTGGACGCGGGTGACGTGGCCGCCGCAGCCACATTGCTCGACGTACGCGTACTCGACGTCGGCGTCGGCCGCGTCAAGGGCCCCGTAGAGGAAGCCCTCGGGATGGCCGAGGTCGGCGTGCGTGACCAGGTTGACGTGGTTGCCCGGGACGGTGTGCTCGACCGCGTCGATGCCGTCGCGGACGGCGAGGTCGACGTCGTCGGCGTACCGGGGTTTCTCGAGGTTCGCCGACCAGGAGTTATCGTGCATCTCGTCCGTGATCGGCTCCGCGTCGTGGTCGTGGTCGTGCTCGTGCCCGTTGCCGTCGTCGTTCGTGGAACCCATCGGTGGTCGTGGGTTGGGGGCCGGGGTGATACCCGTTCGGTGGATTCCCGGGTGCTGGGACGCCGCGGGGCCGGACCACCGTACCGGTTCTAGTCGGCCGTCGCCCGCGCGAGCACGAGCAGCGCGGTGCTGTCCTCGACGGCGCGGGGCGAGATCTCCCGGTCGCCGTCGAAGCGGACGACGTCGCCGGCGGCGAGGTCGTGGGTTTCGTCGCCCAGCGTCAGCTCCACGGCCCCGTCGAGGAGATGACAGACGACGCGTCGCCCGGGGTGGGCGTGGGGTGCGACCGACTCGCCGGCAGCTAGCGTGAGCCGGATGGTCTTCGGTTCCGCGTCCGGGAACACGTTCGCGTGTGGGCTCCCGTCCAGGTCGGCGAGACGGCGCACTGTCGGGCTCATACCCGTTCGCTCGGGCGGCGCGGGAAAGTAGGTTCGCCCGAACGTCTCCAGGGGCGGCGCGACGGACGTCGGCCGTCAGGATCGCTCGCGGACCAGGAACTCCTGGCCGGGCTGCATCCGGAGCGTCATCTCCGGGGAGATGGGCGGTTCGCCGTCGGCGTCGTTGTCGCCGCGCCACTCGAGCCGGTAGTTGCGGCCGATGGTCGCCAGCGCGAGCTTCGCCTCCAGCAGCGCGAACTCCCGCCCGATGCAGATGCGCGGGCCGCCGCCGAACGGGGCGTAGGCGAAGTCGTGGAGCTTCCGGCGGAGGTCGCCGTCCCACCGCGACGGCCGGAACGCGTCCGGGTCGTCGTAGAACCGGGGGTCCCGCTGGACGTGCCGGATGGCGAGGATGATCCGGCTGTCGGCCGGAATTTGGTAGCCGTCGAACGCCGCCGCGTCGGTGCTGCGGCGCGGCAGCGAGTACACCGGCGGGTACAGCCGCAGCGTCTCCCGGACGACGCGCTCGGTCACCGGCAGGTCGTCGAGGTCGGCCATCGTCGGCGGCCCGTCGAGCCGGTCGATCTCGGCGTGGAACCGCTCGCGGACGTCGGGGTGGTTCGCCAGCGCCCAGAACGCGAACGTCAGCGACGTCGTCGTGGTGTCGTGGCCGGCGAAGATGATCGTCACCATCTGGTCCCGCAGCCGCTCGTCGGTGAGCATCCCGCTGTCGGCGACGCCGGCCTCCCGGAGACCGACGAGCAGCGACAGGAGGTCCTCGGCCTCGGCGGGGTCGGTGGGGGCGTCGCCGGCCTTCTCCTCGAGCAGCCGGTCGGCCTCGGCCTGCAGCGTCGCCTTCCCCTTCCGGAACCGGCGGCGGGCCGGCGTCGGCACCCAGTCAGGCAGCAGGTACGACGTCGGGATGAACCAGTCGTGGAGCCGTTCGGCGGCCCGCCGCAGTCGCTCGTCGCCGTCCAGGGCGAGCTCCCGGCCGAGCACGGTCGCGAACAGGACGTCCAGCGTCATGTCGGTGAACTCCGCTTGGAGCTCCAGGCGATCGCCGTCGGCCCACCGGTCGCTGCGGCGCCGGATCTGCTCGACCATGCCGTCGGCGTAGTCCATCACGCTGTCGCGGGTGAAAAGCGGCTGCAACATGTCGCGCTGGGCCGACCACTCCTCGCCCTCCACCGTGAGGAGCCCCTCGCCGAACGCGATCCGGAAGTCGTCGCTCTTGGCGAACTTCCCCCGCTCCGTCAGCAGGACGCGCTTGACGTGCTCGGGGTGGGCCAGCGAGTAGACGTCGCCCTCGCCCGGGAGGTGGCTCCGGACGACGTCGCGGGTCGCCAGCGCCCGCTCGCCGAACTCGAAGACGTCCCGCATCTGGTGGAGGAAGTGCAAGCGCGGATGGCCGAGGTTCGGCGGGTACGGCGGCAGCGGGAGGTCGGCCGGCGCCGGGTCGTCGCCCCCCTCCTCGCCCGCCGCCACACCGCTCGCGTCCGCCCCGCGCGGCGTGGTATCCTGGCTCATACCCACGTGTTCGGGGCCCCAACGCTTAAACTCGAAGCCGTGAATGACCGCCGATCTTATCCGTCGTACTGCGCCCCGCTCGGCCTCGACCCGAGGGCGGGGCCGGATGCGAGACCGTAAATACCGGGACGGCGCCAACGCGTCGCATGTCCCGGACCGAACCCGACCGCGACGCCGTCGAACGACGCCTCGAGGCCGTCGAACGCGCCCTGTCCGACGAGGAACCGATCGAACGCACGGACCGGCTCGACGACATCGAGGACCGGGTGGCCGAACTCGAAGCCGCCGTCCAGGCGGTCCGCGGCTACGTCGGCGAGGTCCGCGCCATCAACGAGGATGTCGAACGCCGCGCCGACCGCGCCCTCCGGAAGGCCGAGGCCCTCGAACGCCACGTGGGGCCGACCGACACCCACCGGTCGAAAGCCGAGGTCGACGGGCCCGACGGGCCCGACGAGGCCATGACGGTCGACGGGGCCGACGGGGCCGACGCCCCCACCGACGACGGGTTCGGGGACCCGTTCGGCGACGACCCGGCCGGGACCACGACGGGAGACCCGAGTGACGACCGGGCGGCGGCCGAGGACGACGAGAGCATCTTCCGGTGGGGCTGACGCGCCGTGATCCGGGTCGTCCTCGCGGTCGCACTCGCCGTGGCGCTGCTCGGCGTGAGCCTCCCGGTCGCCGAACGCGTCGAACGCGACCGCAACGCCGCCGTGGCGACGAACGAGCTCCAGGAGGTCGCCCGGACGGCCGACCGGCTCGCCGCCCGGAACGACCCCGTCGGCCCCTCGGAATCGCCCGCGGGGACGGTCCGCGTGGTCGGCCCGCCGACCCCGACCGTCACGGACGGCGGCCGCATCGTCGTCGCCGCGAACCGTCTCGTCTGGGCGCCCGCCACGGGGGACAACCGTACCGTCGACCCGGCGGCGGACCTGGTCGTGCCGTCCGGCCCCATCGTCGTCGCGACCGACACCCGCGTCCGACTGACCCTCGTCGGCGAGGCGGGCGCGCCGGCCGTCAGGGTCGAACGGGCGAGGGTTCAAGGATGAGGCCGCGACCAGACGCCCCGTGCTCGAACGCCTCCTGGCAACCGAGGCCGACTGTCGGTGCGAGCCGACCTTCGAGGGCGACCGCCTCCGGGTCGACAGCGACGACTGTCCCGGCGGCGGGCGACTCGCGGAGGTGCCACCGTGTCGCGCGACGGTCGTCGAAGCCCTGGAGACCCGCGACGTCGAGTGCGTCACCACACGCGCAGCCGGGTTCGAACGGGCCTACGAGGACGACGCCGCGGCCCTGTTGGTCGCCGCGGGACGGTTCGCCGACGCGGCCGCCTTCCACGACGAGGACCTCGCCGAGCGGGCCCGGGAGGACCCCCTCGGCGCCGCCCGAGTCGCCAGCGGCCGCGGCGACACGATCGCGCGGACGGCCGCCGAGACGGGGCTGGCGTCGTTCCTCGAGGCCGACTACCGGACGGTGTTCCGGCCGAGCGTCGGTCCCACCGTCGCCCGATCGCGGGTCGCCACGCGGCCGCCCCAAAACGCCGCGCTTGCGGACCGCTACGAACTCGACACCGGCGCCGTGGTCCGTCGGTACGAGGGCGACTCGCTCGACACCTACCACCTCACGCCGGCCGAGCACCGGCTGGACGCCGACGCGACCGAGACGCTCGCCCGGGCGTACGAGCGGCTCGCCCGTGGCGCGGTGACCGGCGGGGAGCGGGCGCCGGCCCGCGCGGTCCGTACCGTCGCCGACGGCGACCAGCCGGTCGAGACCATCGTCGCGGCCCTCGAGAAGCACACCCTCGGGCTCGGCGTCATCCAGGACTGCTTCGCGGACCCGGCCGTCACGGACGCCTTCCTGACTGCGCCGGTGGACGAGAACCGGATCCGGGTGCGTCACGACGGCGAGACGCTCCGGACCAACGTCCGGCTGACGACCGACGGCGCCGACGCCCTGGCGTCGCGGTTCCGGCGCGCCAGCGGCCGCGCGTTCTCGCGCGCCAGCCCGACGCTGGCCGCCACGACCGACGCCGGCGACCGGCGCGTCCGCGTCGCCGGCGTCACATCGCCGGTCAGCGACGGGGTCGGCTTCACGTTCCGCGCCCACGACGAGTCGGCCTTCCGGCTCCCCGACCTCGTCGAGAACGGGACGCTCGCCCCGACCACGGCCGCGTTCCTCTCCGTCGCCGTGAAGCGCGGCGCGGCAGTCCTCCTGGCCGGCGCCCGCGGGGCCGGCAAGACGACACTGCTCGGCGCGCTGCTGTGGGAACTCCCCCGGGACGTCCGGACGGTCCTCATCGAGGACACGCCCGAACTCCCCGTTGGCGAACTCCAGTCCGGCGGCCGTGACGTCCAGCCCCTCCGGGTCGCGACCGGCGACGGCGCCTCGATCGAGCCGACCGAGGCGCTCCGGACCGCACTCCGGCTCGGCGACGGCGCCATCGTCGTCGGCGAGGTCCGCGGCGAGGAGGCGAAGGTCCTCTACGAGGCGATGCGCGTCGGCGCGGCCGACGGCGCCGTCCTCGGCACCATCCACGGCGGGGGCGGACGAACGGTCCGCGAGCGCGTCGTCACCGACCTCGGCGTCCCCGAGACCGCCTTCGCCGACACCGACCTCGTCGTCACCCTCGAGGCCTACGACGACGGCGACGGCCGCCGACGACGGCTCCGGGCCATCGAGGAGGTCCGCCGGACCGACGACGGCGTCGGCTTCGAGACCATCGCCACCGAGGGCTCGCTCGCGCTCGACCACGCCCGGACGCCGTCCGCGCTCGCGGGCCCGGAGGAGACGGTGTCGGACGTCGGGGCCGAGATCCAGCAACGGGCGGCGGTACTCGCCGAGGGATGTCGGTCCTGACCCGCCTCGCCGACGAGTGGCCGCGAGAGACCGTCCCGGAGGCCCTCGAACGCGCGGCCCCGTTCCTCGACCGCGATCCCCTCGTCTACGGCGCGGTCTCCGATGTCGCCGGCGTGACGGTCGGCGTCGTGGTCCTCCTGGTCGCGCTCCTCGGGGGCCGGGCGGCCCTCGTCCTCGTCGCGTTCGGCCTCGGTTACGGGGCCATGGTGGCGGGCCGTGGTGGGGCCGTCGCGATCGCGAACGCCCGGCGCAGCCGCACGCTCGGGTCGGCACCCGAACTGGTTGCGCGCGCCGTCCTGCAGACCCGCGTCGCTCCCACCGCCGAGGGCGCGGCCGACTTTGCAGCCGAGACCGAGGGGCGCCTCGGCGACCGCCTCGCCGAGCACGTCCGGCGCGCCCGGGGCAGCCCCCGATCGGGACTCGGCGAGTTCGCCGCCCGATGGCGGGACACCTTCCCGGCGCTGCACCGGTCGCTCACGCTCGTCGACGCCGCCGCGGTCGCCCCGGCGGAGGAACGGGACCGCGCCCTCGACCGCGCGATGACCGCCATTCTCGACGGTACCCGCGACCGGGCTGCCGACGCCGCCGACGCCATCCGCGGCCCCGCGACCGCCCTGTACGCCTTCGGGGTGCTCCTGCCGCTCGCCCTCGTCGGCGTCCTCCCGGCGGCCGGCGCAGCCGGAATCCAGGCCACGCTTCCGGCCGTCGTGATCCTCTACGACCTGCTCCTCCCCGTCATCCTCGTCTGTGCCGGCGGCTGGTTGCTCGCGAACCGGCCCGTTGCCTTCCCGCCGGCGTCGGTGACCCGTGACCACCCGGACGTCCCCGACCGGTGGTGGCCCCGCGTCGCCGTCGGCCTCGCCGTCGCCACCGTCTCCTGGCCGCTGGCCGGAACGCTGCTCCCGGGGTGGACGCGGCCGGTGACAGCCGTCGGCGTCGGCGTCGGTACCGCGCTGGTGCTGTGCTACCGGCCGGTGGTTGCCGTCCGCGAGCGGACGGACCGCCTCGACGAATCCCTGCCGGACGCGCTGTACCTCGTCGGCCGTCGGGTCGCTGACGGCATCGCCGTCGAGCGCGCCGTCGCCGACGTCGTCGACGAACTCGACGGCGTCGCCGAGGACGTCTTCCGGGCCGCCGCAAGGCGCCAGTCCCAGCTCCGCGTCGGCGTCGAGACGGCGTTCGACGGGGAGTACGGGGCGCTCGACGCCGTTCCGAGCCAGCGGGCCCGCGGTGCCGCCCGACTCCTCGGGGCCGCCACAAGGGAGGGCCCACCCGCCGGCCGCGCGCTCGTCGAGACCGCCGACCACCTCGAGGACCTCCGCCGCGTCGAACGCGACGCGCGCCGCGACCTCGCCCAGGTCACCTCGACCTTGGGCAACACCGCCGCGTTCTTCGGCCCGCTCGTCGGCGGGGCCACCGTCGCGCTCGCCGACAGCGTCGGCACGACCGGCGCCCTCAAGGGGAGCGCCCCGGAGACGGCCGCCCTCGGTCTCGCCGTCGGAGCCTACGTCCTCCTGCTGGCCGCCATCCTCACGGCGCTCTCGACGGGACTCGCCCGCGGCCTCGACCGCGCCACCGTCGGCTACCGGGCCGGCACGGCCCTGTTGGCCGCCACCGTCACCTACGTCGCCGCCTTCGGCGCGACGGCGATGGTGGCCGGAGGTTTATAGCCGAGAACGGGACCACCCACCCCATGTTCGAGACGCCACTCGATGCCTGGTACGTCTGGCTCGGCCTCGCGGCGGTCAGTGCCACCGCCGTCGGCGTGGTCACCGGGATGCCGGCCGCCCCGCCGCCGGACGCCACCGGCGCCGCCGGGACGGTCGACCGCATCGCCGCCAGCGAGCACGGCACCGTCGCCGAACGCCCGCTGCCGAACACCGAGGCGGTCCGCGTTGGCACCGACACGCTATCGTTCCGGGGGCCGGGCGGCACGACCCACGCCCTCGTGGGATACGGTCCGATGACCCCGGCGGCGTCGAACGCGGCGCTCCACGACGTGCTCCACGGCACGCCGCCGGAACGGGTGTTCGACTCGCCGGCGGCGCTGGAACGCGCGGCCGCAACCAAGCGAGACCGTCGGCCCGCGTGGACGGAGACCGACCGCCTCGTCGTGCGCCGCGTCCGCTGGGAGGGAACCGATGTCCTCCTCGTCGGGTAGGGGCCAGACGGAGCCGATCGCCGCGCTGGCGGCGGTCTTCGCACTCGGCCTCGGCCTGTCGCTCTACGCCGGCGTGCTCGACACCACGCTCCCGACTCTGACGACGGACCGCGAGATGGCGCCGAACGCCGCCGACCGCCTCGAGGCGAACGCCTCGACGTTCGGCGCCGTCGACCCGCCACTGAACGGGAGCGTCGCCGCTGCACGGCCGACCGGCCACCGGCTAAACGCCGCCGTTCGGACGGACGAGGGCCGCTGGACCGGCGGGCCGCCCAGACCGCCCCGACCCGAGTGCGTCGAGCGGTCGGTCACGGTCCGGGTCGCGCCCGCCCGGGTTCGTCCGGGCGTCCTAGAGGTGTGCGTATGGCGCGCGGCGTGAGCACCGTCCTCGACGTGTCCGTCTGCCTCCTGCTGATCGGCGCAGCCCTGGCCACGCTGTCGGCCGCGCCACCCGCCTCGGCGCCCGACGGCCCGGACGCCGACGCCCCGGCACAAACCGTCGCGACGGCGACCACCGGAATCCGGATACGGAACGACACCCGCCACGTCACGCTGGGTGCCCACCTGGCGACCGGCGCGGTGACCGCGGCCACCGTCGAGGATCGGCGCCTCCTCGCGACGAACTACCCGACCCGCGTCGGGAACGCGACCGCGGACGCGCTCGACCGCCGGTCGTACGTCACCGCCACCTGGACGCCCTACCCGAACGCGTCGGTCGGCGGCCGCGTCGCCGCCGGAACCGAGCCGCCAGCGAGCGCCGACGTCGCCGCGACCACCCTCACCGTCGCCACCGGTATCGAGGAACCGACGGGGAGCGAGACCCGCTCGTTCGGGGGCCTCTCGGACGCGCTCGCCGACGCGGTCGTCGCGTACCTGTTCCCGCCCCGCCGGACCCGGGCCGCGCTGATGGACCCTCGGACACGGCCGGCCATCGTCGACCGCTACCGCACCGCCGCGGGCGCCCTCGGGGCGGACGTCGACGGGGCGGTCGACACCGGTGACGTCCAGGCCGCAAACGCGGCCCTGTCCGGGGAGTTCGCCACCCGGTTCGAGGCGGACCTCCGGGCCGACTACGACGATCCGACCGCGGCCACCGACGCGGTCACGGTCGAGAACGCGACCCTCGTGGTCAGGCGGTGGGAGCCATGAACGACCGGGCTAGAATGCCGTTCGCGCTCGTCGGCGTCATCGTCCTCGTCGCGAGCACGACCCTCTCGGCGACCGTCGTGACGCACGACCCCGCCTCGACGCCGACCGTCGACCGGGCGATGGAGGGGGCGAAATCGGAGACGGTCACGGCGCTCCGCACCGCGTCGGACCGGGCGGCGACGGAGGCGGCTGCGAACCCGGTTACCGTCCCCGCGAACTCGACGGCCGGCCGCGCGCTCGACGACGACCAGCCGTTCCGGGACGCCCTCCGGCTCAGACTGTACCTTCTCGCCAGCGAGCGCCTCGAGACTGTAGCGGTCGAACGCGGCGGCGTCGTCGCAACCGCCTCGCTCCCGTCGGTCCCGAACACTACCGAGGGCTACCGGGACGCGATCGAGCGCGTCCACGTCGGGCGCGCCGGCCCCAACGGGACGGCGCTCCGGGTGGAAATCAGCGGCGTCCGTCTGACGGGCGTCCACCAGGACCGCGAGGTCGCCACCGAGGCGCTGTCGCCGACGTTCGTCGTTTCGAACCCGGCGCTGTTCCTGCACGACCGGACCGAACGGTTCGAACGGCGCGCGAACGCCCCGATCGACCACCCCGGACTCGCCCAGCGGACCACGGCCCGCCTCTACCCCCTCGCCTGGGCGCGGGGGTACGCCCAGTACGGCGGTGCACCCATCGCGAACGTCGTGGGAACCCGGCACGTCGAACTCGTCACGAACGACGCGCTGGTCGCCGAACAGCGGACGGTCTTCGGCGCGGCCGATCCAGGCGCGGACCGGGGCGTCGCCGCGGCGGGCGCCGCCGTCGCAGCCGAGGACCTGCTCGCCGCCAGGGGCGTCGACCACAACTGGACGACCCGGATCCTCGACGAAGCGGAGGGTCACGCCGCCGGGCGCGGTCGCGACACACCGGTCGGCACTCGCCACGAGCCGCCCGACGACACGGCGGTCACCGTCGGGGTCAACGGCTCCGCCACGATGGCCTACGCCGACACCGTCGGCATCGATCACGACGACCGCCTGGAGGCAGCCATCGAGCGGGCACACACGGTCCAGGCTCGCGTCGCGACCGACGTCACGCCACGTGGCACCGACACGGAGCGACGGGACTCCGTGGACGGGTCGTGGACACGCGTGGGCCGCACGAAGCACAGCGCCGTCTCGCTCGAGCGGGTGACGGCGCGACCCCCACGAGCCGACGGCTGGGAGACGCGAGACGGTGCGTCGTTCCGCGCCGTCCTGACCGAGACCACCGAGCGAACCTGGCGACGTGACGGCGAGGTCAGAACGACGAGAACCGTCGTCACGGAGCGGTACCGCGTCGACGTCGCGGTACAGGCGAGAACCGTACCCGTCGCCGGCGCGCCGCAGGGCCGACTCGACGGCCCGCTCGCGTCCACGACCGAACGCGCCGTCGACGCAGCCATCGACCAGGGAAGGGGATACGCAGCCGTGGCAAAGCAAGCGGCCCGGGACGAGCCACCCGCCATCCGCGCGAACGCGACGGCCGAACCGACCGTCGACCGGACCACCGTCCGGCGGGACGTGCGAGCGCTCCGGGACCGGACCCGGAACGTGACGACCACCGTCCCCGCGACCGAGGTCGGCGCCGGCCGCGCAAACCCGCCGGAACGGCTCCTAGAGACCGTCACCGGGACCCACGACGAACTGCGCGGCCGGGCCGACCGGACGGTCCGGGAACGCACACGCGTCGCCGCTCGCGAGGTCTACCTCACCGAACTCGAACGCCGTCTCGGCGACCGGGCCGATACCCAGACCGAGGTCAACGGGGGCCTCACGGACGCGATAACGAACCACGTCTCGTCAACCCATCTCGACGGCGCGCTATCGGCCCCCCGTACCCAGTCGCACCCGTCCCGCAGGACCTGGACCGACCCCGCAGGGAACCTCTCGCTGGCGGTCGAGACCGGCCCGTCGTACCTCCCGACCGGCAAGGTCGAGCGCGACCGCATCGGCGCTCGTGGTGGCGGCACGGTCCATCCGCTGAAGACCAGGAACCTGAACCTCTTCACGACGCCACACGGCCAGGTCGCCCGGGGTATCCTCGATCGGCTCCCCATCCTCCAGGAGGACGACACGACCTCCCTGGCGACCGCCGCCCAGGTCCTCGCCGGGATGAACGAGAGCGACGACGGGTACGAGCCGCTCCGATCGGCGGTCGCGGCCGCGACCGAGCACGTCCGTGGCGAACTGGTGCAGGCGATGACCGACGAGGGCGTTCCGAGTTCGGCCGCCGAGGACGCGCTGGCGACGGACGACTCGACCCCCGTGGCGGCCAAACTGCTGACCAACGGGTCGACCGTCGACCGGACCGTCGCGGCGACGGCCGGACAGGACGGCGTCGACCGCGACCGACTGCGGGTTCGCCTCGAAGCCGCCCGCCGGGACGCACTCCGAGACGAACAGGCTCGCCCGAGTCTGTCCACCGCCTCCGAGGCGGAACGGGAGTTGAAACGCGAGTTCCGCAACCGACTCGAGGCGAGGGCCGCCGACAACCTCGAGAAGGGGATCCAGCGGGGCCGGAAGAAGCTGCTCGGGAAACGGATGGGTGCGCTGCCCGCCGGCCTCCCGCTAACCCCGCCGTTGACCACGTGGTGGGCGACCGCGAACGTCTGGGTCGTCGAAGTCAACGGCACGTACGAGCGGTTCGTCGTGCGGGCGAACCGGAGCGACGGTCGGCTGGCGACCACGTACGTGCGCGAGGGCCGGGCGGCCACGCTCACCCACGACAGCCGGGAACTCCACCTGGGGCGCGACGACCACGTCTCGTTCCGGACGGAGACGGTCGTGATCGTCGTCGTGCCGGCGGGGCCCCGAGGCGTCGGCGACACGGATGGCGTGATGGACGAGACGTCACCCGGGTGGCCGCCGGAGGGCGACGACGCCACCCGGTAGGGACGGCCAATCCACCCGTCTCGACGCCGCTTCCATCCGACAGTACCGTCCGCCGGGACCGACGGGCGCCATCGCGTACACGCAGCATGGCCGCCCGGGACCGGGTGCGCGAGTCCGAGGCGGCCGCCGACGCCCGACCGGCCGGGTCAGCGGCCGTCCGCCGAGGAGTCGTGGGCAGTGTAGCGGCGTCCGGCTGCGTAGCCGGCACCCAGGAGGACGCTCAGGAGGAGTCCGGTCGCCATCCGGACCGTCAGCCACTCGAGCGGGGAGATCGCGGTCGGGCGGGGCTTGAGCAGCCGGAAGTACGCGGTCCGAAGCGGGGCCGCGAACACGTACGGCACCAGGAACGCGCCGACACACCCGAGGCCCACTGCGGCAGCGAGCAGCAGCCGGCTGCCGCCGTCGACCCCCTCGCGGCGGCCGTCGGCGTAGACGACGCCGGCGGCGAGCAGCCCCACGGCAACCCCGCTCGCGGTCAGGATGCCGAGCGACACGGTGCTCATACGCGTGGCTCGTCGGCCGGCACCCAAAGGCGTATCGCCCGCGGTGGCCCCGGGACCGGCCGTCCTGCCCGGCGGCCATACGGGAGTGTCGTGGGAGTCGGCGAAACCCGCGGGACACGTCCGGGGCCCGATGGATCGGACGCGGATTCTAGGTGGGAGACGCGCGATCCCGGGTCCCGCTCCCTGGTCGACGGCGGTCGGTCGACGGCCCGGCGTCGAACCTGGCGTGACGTTCCAGCTCCCCGTCTCGAGCGGGCGTGTCGTCACTCGAGCAGCCGGCCGTGGACGTCGATCTCGCCGTTCCGGATGCGGGTGCTGCTGATCCGGTCGCCGTCCTCGGCGATGACGAACGGCGGGGTGTGGATCTCGAGCGGCTCCAGCCCGGTCTCGACGCGGTGCTCGTTGAGTTCGTACGCCCGGCGCTGGGCCGTCGCTTCCGGCGAGACGACCAGCGCGTCCAGCCCGGGGTCCGTCGCGGCGGGGCCCTCGGGGTCCTCGAGCCGGACGATCTCGGCGGTGGCGGTGTAGGCGGCCGCGATGCGGTCGAGTTCGGCGGCGAGGGTCGCCCGCCGGTCATCGAAGTCGCCGAGCCGGTCGGCGTGGGCGGGGTCGCTCCGGGTCCGTCCGGCGAGGGCGGTCGAGGTGAGCCCGACGACGACCGTCCCGTCGCCGGGCCCGTCGTGGCTGGCGGTCTGGAACGCCTTGTGCAACAGGGCGCGGTGGCCGTTGTGCAGCGGGGTGAACGTGCCCCCGAGGATCGCGGATCGGTCGTCCTCGCTCATGGAGACGGCGTTGGGGCGGGGTCGCCGTATACGTGCCGGCCGCCGTGCGACGGCCGGACCGGCGCGCCACGGGGTTCGGACGGACCGGAGCGACTCCCAAGCTGTCCGGGCGCGGGCTCCGTTGGTGGGTGAAATCGCGGTTTGAGACTCCCAATCGCTTAACCGGATGGACGGGTCATGACCGGGTATGATTCAGCCAGTCGGACGCGGGCTGTTCGGACGGCAACCGCGGCGACGCCGCCTCGCGGCCTGGTTCGTCGTGGCACTGGCGGTAGCGATCGGCACCTTCGCCGCCTATGCCGTGGGTGTGTTCCACATCTCGGGCGGCGTGATCTTCATCCCCGGCGACGCCGCCCTCCTCGGCCTGGTCGCCGCCGGCGTTGCCGGATACACGCGGAGCGGGCTGGTGGCCGGCTGGCTCGTCGCGGCCGGAGCGTTGCTCGGGTATCGCGCCGACCACGCGTTCCTCGGGCTGTCGGGCCGCACCCGCGGCGAGCAACTGGGGTACTTCCTCGAGTTCGAGGGCCTCGGCGTGATCGCGATCCAGGCGGTCGTCGTCGCGCTGCTCGGGTTCGTCGTCGGCCTTCTGTTCCGACTCGTGGGCGCTGCCGTCAACCGACGGCTCGCCGGGTCCGCCGGTGGGAGCTAGCGCCGAGTGAGTATGCAGCGACGGCGCTACCTCGCCACCGTCGGCACGTGTCTGGCCGGGACCGCGCTGTCGGGGTGTCTGGACCGGCTCCCTGGCGAGGGCAACGACCCGAGGTACCCCGGCGGCACGCTCGTCGTGGAGAACACCGGTGATTCGGTCGTTCGGGTTTCCGTCACCGCGGAACCGGCGGCGGACGACGGCGCGCTCGATGCCAGCGTCGCCGGCGGCGAGACCGTCGTGCGGCGCGAGTTCGTCATCGGCGAGCCCGGCGACGCCGTGACGCTCGAGGCGCGACTCGGGTCGACGGGGGACCCCATCGCGTTCGAGTTCCTCCCCGCGGGCGGGGAGGGCGACGCCCCGCCGGAGGTCGCCCGGCTGGCGTTCGAGAACGCCGTCGAGGCGAGTGCGACCTGGACCGCGACCGCCGGTACCCCGCGGCGGGAGTGAGGTCGCGGCCGCGGCCCCTCAATCGTCACCCGTTCCGGCGGCGACGTCGGCGTCGTCGGCCTCGATGCTCCCCATATCGGGCGTGGTCGGGCCGCCGCGGGCCGACTGGAGTTTGCCGAGCGCGACGGCGCAGACGTAGATGGCCACGGCGACGAGGACGATGACGCCGCCGGCCGTGACGCCGCCGTAGAAGGCGACGCCGATGCCGAGCAACACGGCGAGTTCCGCGAGGACGACCGAGACCACCAGCGATTCGGAGAAGCTCCGGGAGACCTGCGTCGCGCCGGCGACGGGCACCACGAGCATCGCCGCGACGAGGATGACGCCCATGATCTGCATCGCGCCGACGACGACCATCGCGGTGAGCATCACCATCACGCGGTTGTACCAGTTGACGGAGATGCCGGAGACGGCGGCCGCCGTCTCGTCGAAGGTCACGTACAGGAGCTGGTTGCGCGTCACGGCCACCGTCCCGACGATGACGGCGAACAGCACCAGGAGGATGGCCGCGCTCTGGGGCGACACCGTCGAGAGGTTGCCGAAGAGGAACTGGTTGACGCCGACGGCGAGCCCGCCCGCGTTGAGGCTGATGAGCGTCGTCCCCAGCGCGAACCCCGTCGACAGCACGATGGCCATCGAGACGTCGTTGTAGGCGTCGGTCACCTCCGAGATGAGTTCGATGAACAGCGCGGCGATCATCGCGACGACGACCGCGGTGAGGTACGGCGAGACGCCCAGGTCGATGACGGCGTTCAAAAACAGGCCGACGGCCACGCCGGCGAACCCGGTGTGTGCGAGCGCGTCCCCGATGAGCGCGAGCTGTCGGTGGACGAGGAACGTCCCGATGAGCGGCGCCATCACGCCGATGCAGAGCCCGACGAGGATCGCCCGGTGCATGAACCGGTAGCGCGGGTTCAGCATCTCCAGGCCCGTGAAGAAGTAGAGCCAGTCCATCAGCCAGTACCACTGCTCGAGGACCCACAGGAGGCCGCCGAACACGAGGTCGCCGATGGCGCCCAGCACGCCCTGCAGCGCCAGCAGGAGCGACGGGTCGACGAGGGCGAGACTGCTCGTGGCGAGCGTGGCTGCCACGCCGGCGGTCATTCGTCCACCCCCGCGAGGAACCGGGCCTCGGTGCCGAACGCCCGGGCCAGGGCGTCGCTGTCGACGAACGCGTCGGTCGGGCCGTCGAAGTACACCTCGCGGTTGAGACAGACGACGCGGTCGGCGTGTTCGACGACCGCCCCGAGGTCGTGCTCGATGAGGAGGACGGTGATGCCCTCGGCGTTCAGGGACGCCAACAGATCGTAGAAGGCGTCGACGGATTCGGCGTCGACGCCGACGGTCGGCTCGTCGAGGACGAGCAGGTCGGCCTCGCCCGCGAGGGCGCGGGCGATGAACGCGCGCTGGCGCTGGCCGCCCGACAGCGCCGTGATGCGCCGGTCGGCGAACGCGACCATCCCGACGGTCTCCAGGGCGTCGTCGACGATGGCCCAGTCCTCGCTCGAGAGCCGGCCGAACCCGACGTGCGGGAAGCGACCCATCTTCACCACCTCGCGGACGGTTATGGGCATCGCCTTGGCGGCGTTGGCGGTCTGTGCGACGTAGCCGACGCGTTCGCCGTCGTCGAAGCGGTCGGCGGGCTCGGCGAACAGCCGGGCCGTGCCCGCGTCGGGCTCGAGCAGTCCCAACGCGAGCTGCATCAGCGTCGACTTCCCGGAGCCGTTCGGTCCGACGATGGCGACGTACTCGCCGGGGTCGACCGTCAGGGAGACGTTCTCGACCACGGGCGTCGCGGTGTAGCCGAAGGTGACGTCCGCGAGGTCGACGACCGGCTCCGGCGCCGCGGCGGCCGGGTCCGTCTCGGTCCCCGGTTGGTCAGCCGGATCGGTTCCCGTCGCCGCCGTGGTGTCGTGATCGGACGTGTTCATATCGGTTCGAAGTTCCGCCATTCGTCGAGCCAGGCCGGCGACGGGGCCGCCCGTTCGGGGGGCTCGTTGCCGAGCACGATCTCGAAGGTGGGCATGTTGATGTTGTAGGCGATCTCCTCGTAGCCCCACTGTTCCTCGACCCATTCCTCCCGGACGCCGGCGTACGGCGTCACGGGGAAGTACGCCTCGACGGCGGTCTCGCGGACGAGCTGCTGGGCCGGTCGCTGGGACTCGAAGACGCCGTTGGCGACGTAGCGGATGTCGTTCTCGCGGATGACCCGGGCGGCCTCGCGGATGTCCGCGGGTTTGACGTCGCCGCTGGCGGCGAGGTTCGTGACCAGCGGGCGCATCCGGACGCCGTAGCGGACGCCGATGTACTGGAAGGCGTTGTGGGCGGCCAGCTGGACGATGTCGCGCTCGGCGCGGTCGAAGATCGCTTCGTAGTCGGCGTCGATGCGCTCAAGGACCTGGGCCTTGTAGGTCTCGGCGTTCTCGCGGAACGCGTCGGCGTGCTCGGGGAGGAGGTCGGCGAAGCCGTCGGCGATGTTGTCGACGGACTGCGTGGCGCGTCGGGGGTCGAGCCAGAAGTGGGGGTCCTTGCCGCGCTGGGCGCCGACGCCCTCCTCCTCGCGGTCGAGGGACGCCGCGAGGTCCTCGAGTTCGATACCCGTCCGGACGTTGATGAGTGCGGTGTCGACGTCGTCGCCCTCGATCGTCCGGATGGCGCGGTCGGCCCACGGCTGGAAGTCCTCGCCGACGTGGACGAAGGCGTCCGCCTCGATGATGCGCTGGGTGATGCTGGCGTTGGGCTCCCAGCCGTGGCCGTGCAGCCCCGTCGGGACGAGGTTCTCCACCGTCAGCGGGGTCCCGTCGGCGATCTGCCGGCCGAAGTCGAAGAAGCTGAAGAACGAGGCAACGGCGACCGGCCCGTCGTTGCCGCCATTTTCGTTGCCGGCCTGTCCCGGTGCACTCGGCAGTGCCGTACACCCCGCCAGCCCTGCAAGTGCTGCCGCACCGCCGGCGTGGAGTGCGTTCCGTCGCGTGACCGCTCGACCGTCGAATAGATCGCGTGACATGATCGGGTGTCAAAACCCTCGATTAGACTCGTCTAATCCATAGTTTAGTGGGTTCACCTTAGTAGGTTGCGGTTTCGGTAATTCGGGCCTCGGTGGAGCAGCCATCGACGCCGGGCGGCGTCGGGCCGATGATCGTCGCGGCGCTGGGAGGGCCGCTTCCACGTTCGCCCCCGCCCGGGGCGGTCACCGATCCTGCCGACGACTGCCGGTCGTGGTCGCGACACCCACCCCAACGGTTGGGCTCCATCCGTGCCGCCGTCGGCCGGGACCGGGAGGCTTACGGGTCGAGAGGGCGTTCCGTCGGGTATTCGTATGTTCCACGAGATGGCCGACGACCCCGGGTCGCTGACGCCGGCGGATCTATTGGAGCGGTACCGGGCGGCCCTCCGCGACGTCATCGAGGCCCACGGCGTCGACGCGGTCGCCGCCGACGCGGGGGTCGCAGCGTCGACCCTGCAGGCTTTGATGGACGGCGAGTCGCCCGAGCTCACGCTGGAGGAGGCGGCCGCCGTCCTCGCGGTCCAGCCGGACGCGCCGGACGCCGACACGATCGCGGCCATGTCCCGAGACGCGCTGCTGATGGGGATGACGACGGCCGTGCTGGACGTCGAGGCCGTCGAGTCCGGGCTCGACGGGGCGTTGGAGGCCCGCGAGATCCAGTCGAAGGTCGAGGGCCGGTTCCCGATGACGCTCGCGGAGTTCGCGCTCCTCCAGCAGTACATCGAGAGCAAAACATAGCGATGCGCGTCGCCATCCTCGGTTGCGGCTACGTCGGCCTCGAACTCGCCCGGCAGCTCCAGCCGGCCCACGACGTGGTCGGTGTTCGCCGCTCCGACGACGGACTCGCGGCCGTCGAGGAAACCGGTGCCGATGCGGTCCGGGCGGACGTGACCGACGCGGCGAGCCTCGCGGCGGTACCGGACGTCGACGCCGTCGTGTTCGCCGCCTCCGCGGGCGGCCGCGACGCCGACGCCGCCCGAACGGTCTACGTCGACGGCCTGCGCACGGTCATCGAGACGTTCGGCGCCCGCGAGTCGCCGCCCGAGCAACTGGTGTACACCTCGAGCACGGGCGTCTATGGGGACCACGACGGCGCCTGGGTCGACGAGGACACGCCGATCGAGCCGACGACGGAGAAGCCCCGGGTGCTGGCCGAGGCCGAACGGGTCGCGCGCGAGCTGCCGGCCGAGTACGGCATGGACGGCGGCGTCGCCCGACTCGCCGGGCTATACGGTCCGGGCCGGTACCGGCTCGATCGGTACCTGGAGGGCCCGGTCACCGAAGGATACCTGAACATGATCCACCGTGAGGACGCCGCCGGGGTGGTCCGGTTCATGCTCGAGTCGACGGACGCCGACTTGCTGCTGGCAGTGGACGACGAACCGATCGAGAAGTGGACGTTCGCGGACTGGCTCGCCGACGAGTGCGATCTCGCGCGGCCCCCCAAGCAACCCAAAGGCGAGCGGCTCGAGGCTGACCTGAGCGAGACCGCGCGACGCCGAATCGCGACGAGCAAGCGCTGTTCGAACGACCGCCTGCGGGCGCTCGGCTACGAGTTCCGGTACCCGACGTTCCGCGAGGGCTACCGGGCGGCGATCGAGGCGCGCTGCTGAGACGGTCCCGAAGAAACTTATCCCACCGGGGGTCAAGTGAGGGGTATGCAGAACCGCGTGGCCGACGAGGCGGTCACCGTCGGCATGCGGCTGCTGGACCAGCTGCTCCAGCAACCCGTGCTGGCGGCCGGGCTCGTGCTCGCGGCCGTGCTCGGGCTCGTCGCGCTGGTCTATCTGCTGCGGCGGCTCACCCGCACGAAGGGGGATCGGTTCGTCGCGGCCGTGGGGAAGTGCGACGAGGTGGCCGTCCTCATGCATCCCAACCCGGACCCGGACGCGATGGCGTCGGCGCTGGCGGCCGCGGCGCTGGCCGAATCCGTCGACACCGACGCGACCATCCAGTACGCCGGCCAGATCCGCCACCCGGAGAACCGCGCCTTCGAGACCGTCCTGGAGTGCGAGTTCGACCGGATCGTGACCGACATCGATCTTGCGGCCGACCACGTCGTGCTCGTCGACCACAACGAGCCGCGCGGCTTCGCGGGCGCGGAGGGCATCGAGCCGCACGCGGTCGTCGACCACCACCCCGGCGACGGCGTCGGCCGGGCGTTCACCGACGTCCGCCCGGATCGGGGCTCGTGTGCGAGCATCTTCACGGAGTACCTCCGCGACCAGGGCTACGACACCCGGACCGACGACCGCCGGCTCCCCGCCCGGCTGGCGACCGCGCTGCTGTACGGCATCCAGTCCGACACCACGTCGTTCACGCGCGGCTGTACCCCGGCCGAGTTCGACGCCGCGGCCTACCTCTTCCCCGCCGCGGACGCGGACTCGCTGGACCGGATCGCGAACCCGCAGGTCGACGGCGAGACGCTGGACGTGAAGGCGACGGCGATCCAGCGACGGGAGGTCGACGGCTCCTTCCTCGTCAGCCACGTCGGCCGCGTCGACAACACCGACGCGCTCCCGACGGCCGTCGAGGAACTCGTCCGCCTCGAGGGCGTCACCGCGGCCGTCGTCACCGGCGAGCGGAACGGCACGCTGCACGCCTCCGGTCGCTCCCGCGACGACCGCGTCCACATGGGGAAGGCCCTCGATGCGGCCTTCGGCAGCTTCCCCGAAGCCAGTGCCGGCGGCCACGCCCGCATGGGCGGCGGCCAGATCCCGCTCCCGGACGGCGGCACGGTCGGGCTGCCCGACGCCGTCGAGGACGAGGAGGCCCCGCAGGAACTCGAGGCGCGGCTGTTCGCCGCGATGAACGGGGAACTCTGAGGCCGGCCACGGCGGCGTGCGTCGACGTAGCGGCAACGGCGGCACCGCGGGAACGCACCGAGACGCGACGCGGTCCGGCGCCGGTGTGTCTTTTGTGGCCGCGCGCCGTACCCAGGGTATGGAGTTCACCGTCATCCAGGGCGATATCGCCGAACAGGAGGCCGACGCATTCGTGAACGCGGCCGGGACGAGCCTGCAGATGGGCAGCGGCGTCGCCGGGGCGCTTCGTCGGGGTGCCGAGGGCCCGATCAACGAAGCGGTCGTCTCGAAGGGCCCGATCGATCTCGGCGAGGTCGCGGTCACTGACGCGTTCGAACTCGACGCCGACTACGTCATCCACGCGGCGGCGATGCCGCACTACGGGGACGGCCGGGCGACCGAGGAGAGCATCCGAGCGGCGACGCGGAACGCCCTCGTAGAGGCCGAGGATCTGGACTGCGAATCGGTCGTACTCCCCGTCTTCGGGACCGGCGCCGCAGGGTTCGACTTCGAGCAGGGCACCCGGTTCATCTGTGAGGAGATCGACGCCTTCGAGCCGTCGACGCTGTCCGACGTCCGCGTGATCGCGTACTCGGGCGCGGAGTACGGAACGCTCGCCGACGTGGCCGACGAGGTACGGTCGGGGTAGCGGCGCCGGGGCCTCGACGGACAGCCGGTAGGCGCGAGGTACTCTCGGATCCACTCGAGTATATTCTGGTTGGGCAATCGAATACTGACTAGAGGTATATTATGAATAGTACGGGGGTATATGCGCTATTACACCCTTAATAGGAATGTTTTTAGGATATCAATGGATGTTCGTACATGTATGTCAGTAGATCCGTCACCGACCGTCCGTTCCGCCAGCTTCGCGCCCTGTCCCGACTGCAACGAGGGCACCCTCACCTGGGATCCCGTGGCCCGCGAGTCGACCTGCATCGTCTGCGATTGACCCAGGCGGTCGCCACGCGACCGCCGGCCCCGCGCCGCGGCCCGCCCGACGCCGTCCTGGAGCCGGGCGTCCCCTCGGCGAGGGGACGTTTTTGTATCCGACCGGCCAACCGTACCCCATGGCGACGAGCGCGGCGACGCGGGCCTACCGGGACCGCTTCCACGAGCGGTTCGCCCGGACGTACCTCCGGCGGTTCGCCGACTGTCTGGTCTCCTCGGTCGGCGTCGGTACGTACCTCGGCGACGCGACCGACGACGCGGACGACCGCTACCGCGAGGCGCTCGTCCAGGCGTTCGAGTCCGGCGTCAACGTCGTCGACACCGCGGTTAACTACCGCCACCAGCGCTCCGAACGGGTTGTCGGCGACGCCCTCGCCGCCGCCGACGTCGACCGGGAGGCCGTCCTGGTCGCCACCAAGGGCGGGTTCGTCCCGTTCGACGGCGAACGGCCGCGGGACGCCGCGACCTACACCGAGGCCGAGTTCGTCGCGCCCGGTCTCGTCGACGCCGACGACCTCGTGATGGGCAACTGTATCGATCCAGACTTCCTCGCGTGGAGCCTCGACCGGTCGCTGTCGAACCTCGAGGTCGACGCGGTCGACCTCTACTACGTCCACAACCCCGAGGCCCAACTCGCTCGCTTCGACCGCGAAGCGATGTACGACCGGCTGGAGGACGCCTTCACGCGGCTGGAGGAACGGGCCGCCGCGGGCGACCTCCGTCATTACGGCGTCGCCACCTGGGAGGCGTTCCGGGTGCCGCCGGACCACGAGAAGTACCTCTCGCTGCCCGAGGTCGTCGAGTGCGCCCGGCGGGCGAGCGACCGGGCCGGCACGACCGGCACGCACCTGCGGGCTGTCCAGCTCCCGTTCAACGTCCACATGGCCGACGCGTTCACCCTGGACTCCCACGAGACGGCAGACGGTCCCGCGAGCGCGCTGGCGTTCGCCCGCGCGGCCGGCCTCGACGTCTTCACGTCGGCCTCGCTGCTGCAGGGCGACCTCGCCGACCCGGACGGCATCCCCGAGGCCGTCGACGCGACCCTGCCGGGTGAGACGCCGGCCCAGCGCGCCATCAACTTCGCCCGCAGCGCCCCGGGCGTCACCTGCGCGCTCGTCGGCACCGGGTCGCCCGGCCACGTCGCCGAGAACGTCGCCGCCGGCACGCATCCGCCGTTGGGCGCCGACGCGTTCGACGCCGTCTTCGAGTAACGCGGGGCGAGCGGATTGCCACGACTCGGGCCGTCCACGCCGGCGCCGAGGGACGGACCGTGTCACCGCGGCACGGAGCGGCCGCGTGTCGGTCCATTCAAGCCGCTCGCCGGCGAACGACCGGCGTGTCCCGCCGGGAGCTGTTCGGCTCGCTCTGTGCGATGGTGTTCCTCGTGAACGCCGCCCGCGTGGTGTTCGCGCCGCTCGTCCAGCCGGTCGCCGCCGACCTCGGCGTGCCGGCGGCCTCGCTCGGCGTCGTCACCAGCGCCGCCTGGCTCGGCAGCGCCGCCCCCAGGCTCCCGACCGGCTTCGTCCTCACCCGGGTCGACCGCCATCGCGTCGTCGCGTCGACCGGCGCGCTCCTGGTGGGGACGTCGGTGTTCACGGCGCTCTCCGATTCGCGGCTCCACCTCGCCGTCGGCGCGTTCCTCATGGGGTGCTCCAGCGGGATGTACTTCATCGCTGCCAACCCGCTGGTGAGCGAGTTGTTCCCCGAGCGGCTCGGCCGCGCCATCGGCGTCCACGGCATGGCGAGCCAACTCGCGGCCGTCGGCGCACCGCTTGCCGTCAGCGCCATCCTGCTGGTCGGCGACTGGCGGACGACGTTCCTCTGTATCGCCGCCATCGCGGCGGCCGCCACCCTCATCCTCGTCGTCGCCGCCCGCCGGACCGACCTCCCCGACGCCGGCCGCGAGGACCGGAGCCTCCGGCAGGCCGCCCGCGCCCAGTGGCCGATCATCCTCACCGGCATCGCCTTTCTCGGCGCCGCCGGCTTCCTGTGGAACGCGACGTTCAACCTCTACGGCGACTACCTCGAGGTCGCCAAGGGCATCGACCCCGCGACCGGCCGGACGCTTTTGTCGCTGATGTTCGCCGCCGGCGTCCCCGCCTTCGTCGTCACCGGCCGGCTCGCCGACCGCGTCCCGAACGTCCCGCTGCTGCTCGCGCTGGTCGCCGCCACGGTCGTCGGCGTCCTCGCGCTCACCGTCGCCGAGGGCCTGCTGGTGGTCGCGGCCGTCAGCATCGCCCTCGGCTACGCCGTCCACGGTTTGTTCCCCGCCGCGGACGCCTACATGCTGTCGTCGCTCCCCGACCACCATCGCGCGAGCGCCTACTCGGTGTACTCCGGGTCGATGATGTTCGTCCAGGCGTTCGGCTCCGGCACCGTCGGAACCGCCGTCGCCGGCGGCGTCGGCTACACCGTCGCGTTCCGGGCCGTGGCCGCGATTGTCGGCGTCGTCCTCCTCTGCCTGTTCGCGCTCTACGCCGCTGGCCGGCTTCCGGTCGGCGGCCGGGAGACCCGCACCGCAGCCTGACCGGTCGGCCGACGTGGCGGCGACGCGGAGAGGTGGCTCGTGGATTCGCCCGTGCTGGTCCTCGAGCGGGCAGCGCGTGCCGGAACGGCTGAACTTTTGCGGGTCCACCCGTTACCTGGGGTCGATGGAGTACGTCCACGACCTGGTGACGACCCTCCACGACTTCGACGGCGCGACCCCCGATGCGCCGACGAACGAGGCCGCCGTCGTCGTCCCGATGACCGAACGGGAGCAGGCCGGCCTGGCCGCCGAGCGCGTGCTGTCGAAACTGGAGACGGTCGCCCCGGGCCGCGTGGTCGTGCCGTTGCGGGCCGACCGCGACCGGGTCGGCGACGTCGCCGAGTGGCTCACCGGCTTCGACCTGCCGCTGGAACTGCTGTGGTGCGACGGACCGCGGCTGGCCGACCTCCTCGCCGAGGCCGGCCTCGCCGGTGTCCGGGGGAAGGGCCGGGACGTCTGGCTCGCCGTCGGGCTTGCCGCCGAGAGCGAGTACGTCGTCGTCCACGACGCCGACGCGACGACCTACGACGCCCGCCACGTCCCCAAGCTGCTGTACCCGCTGGCGAACGGCCACGCGTTCTCGAAGGGCTACTACGCCCGCGTCGAGAACGACCGGCTGTACGGCCGGCTGTTCAGACTGTTCTACCGACCGTTGGTCGAGGCGCTGTCACGGGACTCGGAGGCCGGGATCGTCGAGTTCCTCGGGGCGTTCCGGTACGCGCTGGCCGGCGAGTTCGCTATGACGGCACCGCTGGCCCGCGGGATGCGGATGCAGCGCGACTGGGGCCTGGAGGTCGGCACCCTCGGCGAGGCGTATCGGCTCGCCGGCGACGAGGGATCGGCGCAGGTCGACCTCGGCATCCACGAGCACGACCACCGGTCGGTCTCGGGGCCCAGCGGGCTCGCGGACATGGCCGAGCATGTCGGCGACGCGCTGCTGCGGGCGGTCGCGGAGAACGGCGGCGACCCCGACTACGAGACGTTGCAGGGTCGGTACCGCGCGGCCGTCGAGCGGGCGGTCGACCGGTACGAACTCGACGCGGCGTTCAACGACCTGGAGTACGACCGCGAGGCGGAACTCGGGCAGGCCGACCACTACGCCGACGCCGTCGGGCCGCCCGGCCCGGACACGAGGCTGCCGCCGTGGCGGACCGCGGCGGTCACACCCGAAGAGGTCGCGGAGGCCGCGGCGACCGACCTGGTCGAGGCGACGTCGCCCGCGGTCCAGGTCGAACTGTCGGACCGATAGTCCGGTCCCCGAGGGCACCCCGCGCGAAACCGTGAAGAGCGGGCCGCACGTCTCGAGGGCATGGACGAACTCGAGCGGATTCGGGTGCCGACGCCGTTCAGCGTCGGTCGTGTGAACTGCTATCTCCTCACCGCCGGCGAGGTCACGGTGATCGACCCGGGTCCGGCCACGGACCGGGCCGACGAGACGCTCGTGGACGGCCTGGCGGCCGAGGGCCTGGACGTCGGGGTCGTCGAGCGGGTCCTGATTACCCACCCACACATGGACCACTTCGGCATCGCCCGCCGGGTCAGGGCGGAATCGGGCGCCTTGCCATGTGACTGAGCGGTTTACTCAGGATGGAACCAATCGGAAAGACTTATACACACAAGCGTATACACTTGAGAATATGCGTTACAGAACGCTCCTGGAACAGACCGTCGACGAGTGGGAGGACGGCTACGGCGTCGTCCAGATCGTTACGCCGGAGTCCGCCGACGAGAACCAGCTCCGGTTCTGCTACTACAAGGACGGTGAGTTCGTCAATCGGCCCTTGACGATCGGGCCTGGGGCTGACGTCGCCGAGCGGACCGGGGAGGTCGTCGAGACGATGTCGAGTCTCGCCCGCACCTTCACCGCCGACGAAATCGAGGCGCTGGTCGAGGAACTCGGCGAGGAGAAGATCCTCGAGCTGTCCGTCCTCATCGAGGAGCTCGGCAAGAGCCGGCTCGCGGAGATCCTCGAGGCCGAGACCGATTGACAGCCAGGTCGGCCGTCGGTCGGAAAGTTCACCTTCGTGGGTGGAGTCCTCGCGGGTACTCCGACGCCCCCGACGCATGCCACCATCATGGCCGAGACCACTGACCGGATCGTTGCGCTGTTCGAAGCGGGCGGTATCGACACCGTGTTCGGGTCCCCTGCGAGCAGATGGACCCGTACTACTCGAGTCTCGACGACTCCTCGCTGCGGTACGTCCTGGCGCGCAGCGAGGCCAGCGCGGCGCTGATGGCCGACGGCTACGCCCGCACCAACCGGACCGTCGGCGTCGTCGACGGCGTCGGCGGCCCCGGCGCCGCGTACATCGGCGCCGGCCTCTGCGAGGCCGCCGGCGCCTCCAGTCCCGTCCTGGCGCTCACCGGACACAACGAGCTCGGCATCCGCGGCCGCGAGGTCATCCAGGACGCCGACAACGAGACCATCCTCGAGCCCCACACCGAGGCCACGTTCGACGCGGAGTCCGCGGACAGGGGCCCGTTGAGGCCGTCGCAACGGCCATCCGCCGGATGACCACCGGCGTCCCCAGGCCCGCCCCACGTCAACTGCCCGGCGACGCCTTCAACGAGGCGCCCGAGGACGAATCACCCGCTGACATGTCGCTGGCCTATCCGCGCGACCGGCCGGCGCCGAACCCCGACAACGCAGCGGCCGTCCTCGAGCATCTCCAAACCGCCGAGTAGCCGGTCATCCTGACCGGCGAGGGCGTCGTCCGCACCGGCGCCGCCGAGGCCCTAACCGCGTTCGCCCCCGCGACGAACACGCCCGTGGCACCTCGATCAACGGCAAGGGTGCCGTTCCCGAGACCGAGCCGTACGCCCTCGGTGTCGCCGGCCGCTGGGGATTCTGCCAGGTCGCCAACGACGCCCTGGAGGCCGCCGATCTCGTGGTCGGGCTCGGCACCCGGTTCAGCGACCTCAGCACCGTCGGCTGAACGCTGATGAACGAGGACGCCGACGTGGTCCACGTCGACCTGGACGGCGCGTGGCTGGGTCGGAACTACGACGCCGACATCGCCGTCCAGGCCGCCATCGACCGCGACGAACCGACGCTGCTTGACGTCCAGGTCGACCCCTACGCCGTTCCGCCGGTGCTCGTCTGACCGGTCCAGACGGCCGACCGGCACGAACCTCGGCCGTGACCCTCGCGGTACCCCCGGCACCACCGATATCGACTCCGGTTGGCACAGTTCCGATAGTAACATATATCGTATAGGAATTACACCAGAAACTTTATCTTTTTCCAGCAACCATTCTACACGGATTCAGCCAATAAACTCGTTCTAATGCGTATGTTCGCGGGTCCGACGCATCCACTGGACACGATAACGTACCGACGCGAACCAACCCATCCGATAGAACGGTTGAACAGCCGCAATACGGGCCGGTCAGAACCCCCAGGGCACGACCGATTGATACGATATTTGTGAAGAATGAGGTACGGGAATCGATAGTTTCGACCCGATGGGATGCGGCGAGACGACACTCGCATCGAGGTCGCGAGGGATATGACGCCCACCGTCTATCAACCCAGCCCGGTCAGATCTCTCGAACGTACTCGTAGTCGTCGTCCAGTGCAGCCGCGTCCTCCTCCAGCAGCGCCACGACGAGATAAGGACTGTACTCGGCGACGTGGTCGACGAGGTCGGCGATCCGGTCGGCGTCGATAGCTTCCAGCGAGTCCAGCAGCATGAACGGACACGTTTCGTAGACCTCGTGGGCGAGGTAGCCGGCGAACGCGAAGATGAGGCCCGTGACCTCCCGTTCGCTCTCGCTGAGATGGTCGATCGTATCCTCGTACGTCGCGCCGCCGTCGGTCTGCCGCACGATGTGGAGCTCGAATACGCTCTTTTCGACCTTCCGACGGCCCTCCCGGACCTCCCGCTCGACGCGCTCGAGCCAGATCCGCTCGAGGTTCGAGTACTCGAGGAACCCCAGGACGGCATCCATATGGTCGTTGAATGCCTCGACGGCCTCGGCCTCGATCCGGTCGATCTTCGTCCGGAGGTCCTCGATCTCCTCGTCGATCCCCTCCCGCTGGTCCTTGAGGGCGTCCTCGTCGTCGAGCCGCTCTTCGATCTCCGTGATCTCCTCGGTCACGTCCTCGAGGTCGCCCTCCAGCCGCCCGATCTCGTACTCCAGCTGGTTGGCCTCCTTGTGGAGATCGAGGATCTCCTCGTAGCCGCCGTCGTCCTCCAGCTCCTCGATCTCGCCCTCCAGCTCCTCGATCTCGCCCTCCAGCTCCTCGCGCCGATCGGTCAGCCGCTCGATCTTTTCCTCACCGACCTCGATGTCGCGTTCTGCCTCCTGGAGGCCGCGTTCGAGCTCCTCGCGCCGCGACTGCTGCTCGCGGAGCGACCTGATCTCGTCGTTCAGCTCCGAAATCTCGTCCTCGATCGTCGAGACCTCGCCGAGTTTGGACTCGCTGAGCTCCTGGAGGCGCTCGATCGTCGACTCGATCTGCTCTTCGGGGACCTCGCTGCCGCACGTCCAGCAGACGACCGACTCGTCTGGCAACAGCTCGTCGGTCAACTCGCCGTCGGTGTCGGCCGACTCGTCGGGCGCCATCATGCTCCCGTCGCCCTCCGCGAGCATGTCCTGGTTGAACCCGATGACGTTCTGGACCTCCGAGACCTCCGATTCGAGTTCGCGCTTCCGTTCGCGCCACTCCTCCAGCGTCGACTCGAGCTCCGAGATCTCGCCCACCGGGGCCTCGGGGAGGTCCTCGAGTTCGGTCTCGGCCTCCCGCTTGTCCGCCCGCGTGGCCTCCAGCGTCTCCCGTTCGGTCTCGAGATCGTACCGGACGTCCTCCAGCGCCGAGCGCTTCTCCCGCAGCGCCTCGAGCCGTTCCTCCAGGTCCTCCTGTTCCGCACGCGACTCCTGGACGTCGGCGTCGCGCTCCTCCAACTCCGCCTCCGTCGCCTCCAGCTCCTCTTTCATCTCCTCGATCTCCGCCTCGAGCTGGGTGCGGCGTTCCTCGAGCTCCGGCAGCCGGTCTTTCATCGAGTCGATCTCGTCGAGCTCCGCCTCGACGTCCCGACGCTGATCCATGAGCTCCTCGATCTCCCGCTGGATCGCGTCCGTGTCGACGGGCTGCATGATGATCTCGCGGAGATCGTCGGTGTTCGTGACGGCCCGTCGGGCCTCGTTCGACCCCAGGAGGAACGCAAACAGGTCCGCCAGCGTTGGATCGTCTAGGTACGGGTCACCCTCGGTGTGGACCGTCGTCCCGGTGCGGGACAGCGTCCGCGTGTACGTCTCGTCACCGATCGAAAGCTCCACCCGCCCGTCGTCGGCGTCGCCCTTGAGCGAAACGTCGTCGCTGCCCATCGCGGCCATGATCGCCTGGAGCAGCGACGTCCGGTTCGTGGCGTTGTCCCCCTCGAAGACCGTGACGCCGGGTGAGAACGCGACCTCCGTGGATTCGATCCCCCCTATGTTCTCCACGGCGATCTCGGCCCGCTCGGTGATCTGTTCCTGACTCATACGGGATGCAACCTCCTATCGCGTCTTATATCCAACGGATATGTTCGATGGTTCGTCATGTTAGGCACAGTCGCAGCCACCCCGGTCGAGGAGGTCGATGACGTCGTACTGGGAGTGACAGTCCTCACAGACGACCTTGATGTCGACGACCGTCCGGGGGGTGCCGAGGGTGAGCGCCCCGCCGTTGGTGAGTTGGTCGAGCTTGCCGTTCGTGACGGTCTCGACCCGGCCGCGGAGCCGTTCGAGGTTCTCGGTCTCGCGGGTGATCGGGTCGCGGTCGTCCCGCTCGTACTCTGCGTCCCGATACTCGGTGAGGTAGGTCCGGATCGCCTGGTAGGTCACGAACTCGTCCTGCAGTGCGTCGACGTCCAGGCCCTCGCGTTCGAGGCGCCGACGCACTCGCGTCCGTTCGGCCGTCGAGACATCGTCGTGGGTGAGCAGCCGGTAGATGTTCTCCGTTTCACCATCCAGCGTCTCGACACCGGCGGCCGCCAACCGCTGGCGGAGCACCTCCCGGTTGAAGTACGCCGCCAGTGCCCGGAGACTCATCCGGTCGTCCTCGGCGGTCCAGCGCGCCTCCATCTCCGCCCCCAGTCCGTCGAGGTCGTACGCCTCCAGCAGGCGGGCGACCTTGCTCCGGGGCCCACGCTGGGTGGCAGCCGAATCGTCGTCCATGGCTACTGGTGTGGTGGCGCTCATCTAGTATCTTTCGCCTTTCCCGGTCGAGACTGTGGCGTCGATGGGCGGTCCCGGCGGGCGTGGCGGAATGCCTCGGGCGTTCCGGTGGCACCGGGACGGTCCGCAGCCGACCGCTCCTTGCCCGAGAACACCGCCACGGGTCAGTACAGCGGCTCCCGGCGACACGGGTCAGGGCGGCGGTAACGCTATGTAACGGCCGGGGCGATACGGTAGCGTATGTCGGACGATACGGACGATGACCGGCGACAGGGACAGCTCCGGGAAGGGTGGCAGGGTCGCTTCTTCGAGGACTTCGAGGTTGGTGACGTCTACAAGCACCCGTACGGGCGAACGGTGACCGAGACGGACAACGTCTGGTTCACCAACATCACGATGAACGCGAACCCGATGCACTTCAACGAACCGTACGCCGCCGACACCGAGTTCGGCGAGCGGCTCGTCGACGGGACCTTCGTCTTCTCCCTCGCGGTTGGGATGAGCGTAGTCGACGTGTCCGTCAACGCGACGGCCAACCTCGGCTACGACGAGGTGCGTCACCACGCGCCCGTGTACCACGGCGACACCATCGTCGCCGAGAGCGAGGTGCTCGACACCCGCGAGTCGGAATCCCGTGACCACGTCGGCCTCGTGACGACGGAACTGCGCGCCTACAACCAGGACGACGAGCTGGTGCTGTCGCTCCAGCGGACACCGATGGTTCTCAAGCGCGAGTACGCCCAGCCGACTGCCGCACGGCCGCCTGGGTGGCCGGACGGTGTCGGCACCCAACCGGCGGAGCCGGACGGCCGGAGGTGACCGACACGCCGGTCGCCGATCCAGCACCTCGAGCTGATGGGGAGGGATCCGTCGGTTCCGGTCGCAGCAGCGCCGGGACTCGATGCTCACGCCGGGGGGGTCAGGTCTGCGGTCAGCCGGGCCGCGTCGTCCAGATCGCGGAGCGATGCGAGGGCCTCGAACGCCGTGTCGGCCCGCACCGGGACGCCCGCGTGGTCGAGACAGTCCTCGAACTTCGCCCGGCGTTCCGCCGTCGAGAGCGGGTCGTCCGGGGTGCCCGGCGGGGTTCCGTGCCGACTGACCGAGACGCCATCGGACGTCTCGATCTCGACGGTCGCGCGGTAGGACTCCGCCGGGAGGTCGGAGTCGACGGTGGCGTGGATGCGGTCCCGCAGGGTCGCAGTGTCCGGATCGGCCACGGCTGCGTCGGTGAACGCGGCGAACCCGACTCGTTCGTTGACGAGTGCCGCCGCCACGGCGTGTTCCATGGAGAACTTCCCTTCGAGCCCCGTCGTCGGGGTCGAGTACCGGAGCGCGTCCGCGGCGGCCCGGGAGGCACGTACCGCCACCGAGGTCACGTCGGTGGGGGAGAGGTCCCGCTCACGTCGGAGGCGTTCCGTCGCGGCGATGGCCGCGTGGGTGAAGTAACAGCACGGGTACTTCTTTTCACGGACGCCGTCGGGGAGTGTCCACGCGTCGCCCGGAACCCACCCGGCCGTCGTCGTGCCGGCGCGGCCGGCGTAGAGGTCGAGGAAGCCGCCGTCGTCGACGATGGCGCCTCTGGCCGCCGTGAACCCCACATCGGCCAGTAGCGCTGCGGTGACGCCCGATCTGGCGGCGAGTCCGGGGTGGAGCGGTTTCGCCATCGTTCCGAAGTTCCGCTTGAGCCCGGCGGGCATCGACGCCGCCGCGGCCAGTGCCCGTTCCGTCGCGGTGGTGTCGAGGTCGAGCAGGGACGCGGCAGCGGCCGCGGCGCCGAAGACGCCGAGCGTCGACGTTGCGTGCCATCCACGCTCGTAGTGGTCAGGGAGGATCCGGTCGCCGAGGTACTGCTCCGTCTCGAACCCCACCGCGTAGGCCGTCAGCAGATCCCGGCCCGATGCAGCGACACGCTCCCCGACCGCGAGCGTCGGGGCGACGAGGGTGACGCTGGGGTGCCACACCTCGCCGACCACGTCGTCGTAGTCGAGGGCGTGGCCGGCGGTCGCGTTCACGAGCGCCGCGGTGTCGGCGGCGGCCCGCCGGTCGGTCCCGAGGATTCCGGCCTCGCCTTCGCCGCCGGAAAACACCGTCCGCGACATGCGGGCTGCGGGTTCCGCCACGCCCGCGAGCGTGACGCCGACCGTGTCGACGAACGCGCGTTCGGCGGTCTCGACGCCCGCCGTCGGGACGTCCCCGTACGTCGTCTCCGCGACGAAGGTGGCGAGACGTTCCTCTATCGGGGCGGTCATCTCAGTACGACCGGGGTAACCCGAGCACCTTCTCGCCGAGGTAGTTCAGCACGAGCTGCTGTGTGATGGGTACGAGTCTGGTGAGACGCGCCTCGCGGAAGTACCGCTCGACGTCATATTCGGTCGCCACGCCGAAGCCGCCGTGCGTCTGGACCGCCGCGTCTGCCGCTTCGAAGCAGGCCTCCGAGGCGAGGTACTTGGACATGTTCGCGAGCGCCCCGAGGTCGGTCGCCTCGGGATGTTGTCCGGCGGCGCTGTACGTCAGTTGTTTTGCGGCCTGGAGCCGCGCGTACGCTGCCGCCAGCGGGTGCTGTATCGCCTGGTTCCGTCCGATTCGACGGCCGAAGACCTCCCGTTCGTTCGCGTACTCGACGCCTCGCTCGACGGCGAGGCGGCCGAGCCCCAGACACTCGGCCGCGATGACCAGCCGCTCCTCGTTGAGCCCGTCGAGGACCTGGTAGAAGCCGTTCCCCTCCTCGCCTAGCAGGTGGTCCGCGGGCACGCGGAGGTCGTCGAAGTACACCGAGTACGAGTGGACGAATTCGCTGGCGGATTTCGGGATCCGTTCGTAGTCGAGTGATCCGGCGTCGACGGCTGCCTCGACGTCCACGAGAAACATCGAGATGCCCTGCGTCCGGCGGTCAACGTCGGCCCGTGGCGTGGTCCGCGCGACGACGACCGCATAGTCGCTGACGTCCAGCCGGGACGTCCATATCTTCTGGCCGTCGATGACGTACTCGTCCCCTCGGCGCTCGGCGCGCGTCTCGATGGCGGTCGAATCGGAGCCGGCGTTCGGTTCCGTCAGGCAGAACGCCTGAACCGAGGTCTCGCCAGCGGCGACAGCCGGCAGGAGCCGTTCTTTGAGTTCCTCGTTCGCGTAGTTGACCAGGGCGACGCTGTTGTACACGCCACCGTGTACCGCTTGCGCTGCCGCGAAGCCGCCCCCGCCGGCGGCGATTTCCTCCATCATCACGACCGTCTCGGTGGTCGACATCCCGGCGCCGCCGTACGACTCGGGGACGAGCACGCCGAGCCATCCACGGTCCGCGAGCGTGTCGACGAACTCGTGGGGATACTCGCCCTCGCTGGCGTGCGTTCGCCAGTACTCGTCGTCGAAGTCAGCACAGAGGTTCCGGATGCTCTTCTGGACGAGCCGCTGGTCGTCGGTCAACTGTACGTACTCGTCGTTTGCGAGGTTCATTGGGCAGCGTTGCGAAGCTGCCTGCAAAAAGATACTGGTGGCTCGACCGGTCGAACGGTGTCGATCGGTCCGGACATCGCGGCCATCGAAGGGTATGATTCGGACCGATGACCGGCCGCGAGTAGCCGTCCCTCGATTCGGGACGAATCCGCGGCGACCGCTCGGGCTCGCCTGCCGTCCGTGGTCCGACCGCGTGAGGCCCGTTCGAAGTCGAGTCACCGGACGGATGGTGCCGTGTGGGGACGGGTTCGCGGACCCAGCGCCGGGAGGCCCGACGAACAATATATCGAACTTCTAGTAAATTCTGTGTAGTATCGATTCTACAACTATTGTTCGTGCTGGGACGCGGTCGCCGTCGCCCATCCGGCTGGCACGAACGGAACGCTGACGAGTCCGACACTCTCTTTCGGCGACACTGCCCGTTCGATGCGATACCGATATCGTACCGCCTTCGTCGAGGTTTCGAATCGCCGCCGCACCGTCGGCGAGCGTTCGAACCCGCCACCGAGCGGGTTCGTTCCGGGACGGATGGAGCAGTTCTGGCCGATCGCTAGTCCGTTCGATCCGACCGTTTCGTTCCTCGTACGGGTAGAACATATCAGTTCATGATATATTATTAGAAATAGGCTTCGTTGCCGGCCCCGGAACGTGGCCCCGGCGTCACTCCGGTCTGACGTCGGGCCGTTGCCGGAGCCACCCTCCGTGCTCACTCGGATCGAACTCCGGATCGACCGACTCGTTCACGTCGGGACGGGGCGATACGGCGAATTCAGTCCCTGATGGGGCCCGAGACCTGGAATACTACTAACGAGAATACGGATGTTAAGGTTAGGACCGGGACCGGCCGCGATGTCGGACGACGGCCGGATGTGGGCATGACGAATGGGCTCGCGAGCCGTCCGAGGCCCTATGAGACGGGTGCTCGAGGGACGCCGAGGCGATCCCTGCCCGCCGGACGGTCGGACGTGTTCGGGGGTGCGGGACGGCAGAGCGCCCGTTCGAAATCCCAGCGTCCCCGTCGGGAGACGGGGAGCGACCACCGGGGTGTGGAACGCGTCCTGCAGGATACGGGCGACGTCGGGATGGCGGCCGACGCATTACGCGCCATCCTGCCAGTCGAACACGGTTTCGAGGTCGTGGGGGGTGTTGCCCCCGGCCTGCTCCGCCCGCTCGAGGTACGCGCGGAGTGCATCCCGGTACTCCGGGTGGGCGATCTCGATGACAGCCCGGGCACGCTCCCGGGGTGAGCGGGTCCGGAGGTCGGCGACACCGTGCTCGGTGATGAGCACGTCGACGTCGTGTTCCGTATGGTCGACGTGGGACACCATGGGGACGACCCGGGAGTGCTCCCCGTCACCCGTCACCGATCCCAGTGCCGTGATGGCGAGTGGGCTGTGTCGGTTGAAGTCGCCGCTTCCACCGATGCCGTTGACGACCCGAGATCCGCCGATGTGGGTGGAGTTGACGTTGCCGTAGATGTCGACTTCTAGGGCGCTGTTGACGCCGATAACGCCGAACCGATCGACGAGGTTCGGATCGTTCGACACGTAGCTGGGACGGAGGACGATGTCGTCGGCATACCGGTCGATGTCCGAGAAGAGCCGTTCCTGACACGCCGGCGTCACGGCGAGTGACGTCGCGCTCGCGGCGTCGAGCACCCCGTCGTCGAGCATGTCGATGAGGCCATCCTGGACCAGTTCGCCGTAGTAGTTGACCTGGCGGGACCCGAAGTCGATCGTCGAGAGCTCACCCATGAGCGCGTTGCCGAGGCTGCCGACGCCGAACTGGATGTTCACCTGGCGCTCCAGTATGGGGTTCCGCGCGAGCTCCGCCGTGATGACGTCGGCGAGGTTCTCGGCGATCCGTCGATCCCGGTCGGTCGGCTCACGGAATTCGTAGCCGGTATCCCGTTGGTCGGTCCGGACGACGGCGGTGAGCTTTCCCGGATCGAACCGGATAAACTGATCGGCGATGCGTTCGTCCGGGGCGGAGAGCGGATTCGCGCCGCGGTTCGGCGGGTCGTCGTGTCGGTAGACGTCGTGGAGGCGCTGCAGGGCGAGCGGCGGACCGGCGTTCACTTCCACGATGAGTTCGTCCGCGGCCTCGACGTAGTCCGGCGTCGGGCCGATTGACATCGCCGGAACGAGCCAGTCCTCGCCGACGGCGATCGCTTCGACGATGGCGAGGTCGGGGTCCCACGGCCCGCCGAACCTCACCTCGTCGCCGAGCCGCGAGATGTGCCGGTCGTGGAACGCGACTGTCCCGTCGTTGATCTTGGATCTGGCCTCCGGCGTCGCCTGGAACGGATATCGTCGGGCGATCTGGCCGGCGGCCATCATCTCGACGTCGAGAGCGGGGCCGCCGCTCCCCCCGCTGATGACGGTCAGCGATAGGTCCCGGCCGCTCGCGGCGAGTGTGCTCGGAACCGCCTTCGGGTACCCGACGCTCCCGAAGCCACTCACGAGGACCGTCGCATCAGGTGGAACGTCCGCCGCGGCCGCCGCGACGGTTCGCTCGTCGAGGTCGCCCGTGACCCGGTCGGTCGCACGCGGGGGCGTCACGCCCGAACCCCCTCCCACCCCGCTCGGTAGGCGGCCCTCGGATGTGTGAAGCCGCTCCAATCGTCGTGCCTGGAACGGAGCGGCCCGCCGTCGACGCCTTCTCTGTCCCCGTCGGGGTCGGTGACCGTCGCGATCGACGCCGCCTCCGACCAGCTCTCGCGTTCCCGTACGTCGAACGCTCGATTCGCCGGTGTGTCCGCCGCGCCACCGGGACGACGTTCGGCGGTTACCGCCGCAGGCGTGGTCGCCGATGGTGGGAACCACGTCCCGACGCCGTCGTTCCTCCTGGTGTCGTGGATCCCGAGGTCGTCGTCGGATGTGCCGCGCCGCGGGCTCCTGGCGGCCCCGGGGAGGACCTCGGACACTGTGGAATTCCGACCCTCGCGGCTCCGCGCCGGGGCGGGCCGGTCGGCGACCTGGATCCCATCGGTGCTGCCCTCGAGTACCTCTCCCCGGGCGGGACGCTGTACCGCCGATACCCGCACCGAACGACGGTGTCGTCGAACCATACTCGCACGTGCCCCGAATCGGGGATAAAGGTATCCCATACCCCGGCACGGCTCCGGCGGCGGTTGCTGAGGACCGCCGCCGCCCGGCACGCCAATATCGTTCGAGATAAGCGAACCGTCCTGGGAGACGGCCTCGCCTGGCGGCCGACGGCGGCGAGTCCCGTCGAGAGTCCGGTCCTCGGGCGTCGTCCGGACCGGGAGTGACGGCAGGGCCGGATCGGCGACTCCAGGGTCGTCCCCGTGGGAGCCTCGATGCCCGGTTGAGTTCGGGTGATTCGATCGCGCTTTGCCGCTCACGTTCCCTCGGAGAACGGAGCCCCGACACGCGTTCGCGGCACCCCGGGAGGGACCCTCAGTCGATGGTTCCGTAGTCGCCGCGGAAGAACGTGAGGGGGTCGGCATCCTCGTCGAGGATGTCCATGCCCGCGACCTCGCCGACGAAGATGGTGTGGTCGCCCCCGTCGTACTGCTCCCAGACCGTACAGTCGATGTAGGCGAGCGCGTCGGTGAGGATCGGGGCACCGGTCGCATCCGTCGTGTACTCGACGTCCTCGAAGGGGTCGTCCATCTCCTTGTGCTCGCCGGCGAACCGATTCGAGATCCATTCCTGGTCCGCCGAGAGGATGTTCACCGCGTAGTGTCCTTCCCGGGCGATCAGGTCGTGTGAATCCGTGTCGATGTCGGCGTTGAAGAGCACCAGCGGTGGATCGAGCGAGACCGACGCGAACGAATTGACGGTCATCCCGTGGTTGCCGCCGTCCGCGTCCACCGTCACGACCGTGACGCCCGTCGCGAACTGTCCAGACACCATTCGGAGCGTGTCACCGGAAACCATACCGCGTGTACGGACGAACAGGGCGATTAAATTTCTTCCCATCGTCCCGGTACGGTCCCTGGGTCCCACGCGGCCAGTCCACCCGCGGCCGCAGGGTCGCCCTGGCCGGCACGGCAGGGCCAGGCTATCGGGCGGTAGCCCGGATTCGTCGATATGGAACGGAGGTGGCGCGGACCCCTTCCAGCCCAGGTCGGTGGTCCGACACTCCACGTCGCGTTGCGAACGGAATCGATGATGTGGATACGGCGCGTCGGAACGAGCCACGGTGGTACGGGTCTCGATGCAGGCCGAGGTCGGACGACACGAGACGTCACGGCGGGACACGTTTGGAACGGGCGGTCCCGGTGAATCGGGGGGCTTCGGGGCGGTGCACCGTCTCCGGACGTTGCGGGAACTGGACCGTCGCGTCGTTCGTATTGACGGAACGCCTACAGTTCGGACTCCAGGGCCATGACGCGATCCAGTTGTGCCGTCGAGTACCGTTGGTCGGTCTGTTCGGGGTGCGTGTCGTGGATCGCGAGTACGGAGCGAAGCGTGTTGACGTAGTTCTTGAACGTGCCCTCGTCGACCATCTGGCCGCCCTCCACGATGACGCCGCTGCCGGCGTGTTTCGCCTCCAGAAACGCCTCGGTAGCGGAGAGGACCTCCTCGAGTTCCGCCGGCGAGGGCATATGGATCCGGTTCGCTTGCACCGTCTGGTTCGGGTGGAGCGACCAGCTCCCGTCGAGGCCGTAGCGCGCCTCGCGTTCGGCGTGTTCCGCGTACCGATCGGCGTTGTACACAGTCACGCCGGCCCGTTCGTGGAAGATCTGGTCGAACGGGCCACCGATCCCGACCAGCCCGTTCGCGCTGGTTTCGTTCGAGAGGTCGGCGACGAGTTCTCGCCACGTCGGCCACGTCCCGCCGATCTTCCGACCCCCGACTTCCGCCGCGTAGTCGACCGGCCCGAACACCAGCCCGTGGATGCGCGAGTCCGCACCGAACCTGGCGATCTCGCGCAGATCCGACTTGGCGCGGGCCGTCTCGATGATCGGACTCATCTCGAACGTTCCGTCCGGAAGTCCGTGGTCGGATTCGGAGTCCCGGATGACCTGGACCGCTCGTTCGACGTCCTCGAGCCGCCCCACTTTCGGCACGACGAACCCGGTGAGCTTGGCGCCCAGCTCACGGATCAGCGTCCCGATCTGCTCGGTGCCGTTCGACCGTTTCTCCGGGTCGTCGTAGCTCCACTGGATGCGTGGCCAGACCTCCCCGGTGAACTCGTCGGCGTAGGTCGACGTCAGGCGAACGGTGTTGTCGATCCCCTCCGAACGTCGCGACGGCGCGATTCCGTCCTCGAGGTCAGGAACGAGCCAATCGGGGGCCTCGAACCCATCCCGGGTGAAGCCCGATTCGAGATACTTTCCGCTGTCTTCACGGTCGGCTGCGACAGGTGCGGTCTGGAACGACCGGCAGAGACGTTCGGTAGCCATGTGCTTCGCGTAGCGGTCGGCGCGCACCGACGTTAAACATTGCATCTCGTTCGGCCGGCCGGAATCCATCGGCGACACAACCGTTATGTGTGGGTCATCGAAATGTTGCACGATGCTCGAAGGGAACACCGCCGTCGTCACCGGCGGAGCGAGTGGGATCGGTCGCGCCATCGCGCTAGCGTATGCGGACGCCGGTGCCGACGTGGTCGTCGCCGACCTCCGCCGCGAACCCCGGGGTGGTGGCACGCCGACGGCCGAACTCGTTGACGACCGGACACGGGGCGAGTTCGTCGAAACCGACGTGACCGATGCGGCGGACGTGGACGCGCTGTTCGCCGTCGCCGACGACGCGTTCGACGGGACCGACATGCTCGTGAACAGCGCCGCCTACTTCCGGGATGGCTCGGTCCGGGACCTGTCGCTCGAGAACTGGCAGCGCGTGATCGACGTCAACCTCACCGGGACGTTCCGGTGTTGCAAGCGGGCGCTGCCAGCCCTGCTCGACGCGGAGGGGAGCATCGTGAACATCTCCTCCGTCGCCGGCCGGCAGGCGACGACCCGGAAGGCCGGTTACTGTGCGAGCAAGGCCGGGGTCTCGAACCTCACCAAACAACTCGCGCTGGATTTCGCGGCCGAGGGCCTCCGGGCGAACGCCATCCTGCCCGGGCTGATCGACACGGAGGCGAGCAAGGGGGTCCAGGAGACGTCGCACGGCCAGCAGATCCTGGACGCCCATCCCGCCGGGCGGCTGGGACGGCCGGAGGAGGTTGCGAACGCCGCAGTGTTCCTCGCGTCCGATCTCGCCACGTACGTCAACGGCCACCTGCTGGTCGTCGACGGCGCGCTCACCACGAAATACTACTGACGGACTACGGCCGGAGAACCAGTTTCCCGACGAAGTGGTCCGATTCGAGAGTCCGGTGGGCCTCGCTCGCGTCCGCCAGGTCGAACTCGCGGGCGATATCGACCGTGAGGCGATCGTCGGCGAGCAGCGTCGCGAGCCGTTCGAGCACGCTAGGCAATTCGGGGGTGTTGCTCATGCTCACGAAATGGACGGTCACGTCCTTCGTCAATGCCGGTAGCAGGCCGTCGATCCGACAGTCGTCCCGCGGCGACCCGATCCCGACGATCCGGCCGCCGGTCGCGCTCACGTCGATATCGAGCTGGAGGTAGTCGCCGACCCGGTGGTCGAGGATCACGTCCATCCCGTGACCGTCCATCGCCACGGCTATCGCGTCGGCGAGATCCGGGTCGGCGTAGTCCACAGTGGCATCGGCGCCCAGCTCGCGGACGCGTTCGCGGGCCCTCTCCGTCCCGGCCGTCGCCACGACGTCGCCACCAGCGAGTCCGGCGAGCTGGACGGCGACATGGCCGACACCCCCGCTGCCGCCGTGGACGAGGACGCGATCCGTCGGTCGCACACGGGCAACGTCAACGAGAGCCTGCCACGCCGTCACGCCCACGACGCCGATCGCCGCGGCATCGACGGAACTGACCGCGTCGGGCAGCGGCGCCAGCCGTTCGACGCGGGCGGGAACGTACTCCGCGTACGTCCCCTGTCGGTCGTTCTGGAGTCCCGTCCCGAACACCCTGTCGCCGACCTCGAACGCCTGTACGCCCGGACCGACGGCGACGACCCGGCCGGCCACGTCACCGCCCGGCGTCCGTGGAAGCGGCACCGAGCCGAGTCCCTCGCGGGGGTACGTCTCGGTCGGGTTAACCCCGATCGCGTCGACTTCGACGAGGACCTCCCCGGGGCGGGGCTCGGGCTTCGACACGGTCGCCACTTCGAGCACTTCCGGCCCGCCGTACTCACGGTAGACGATCGAACGCATACCCATGCCACGCCGGGTGTCGGTAAAAACCGGGTGGTTCACGGGCTGGAACTACCGCAATATCTTTTTCTCCTGGCCCGGTTGAACTAGACCGATGTCAGAGAGTACCACCAACCTCCGCTCCATCGAGGACGTCGACCTCGTCGTCGACGCCGATGCACACATCTCGGAACGGGCGGAACAGCTCGTCCCGTATCTCGACGAACCGTACGCCAGCCTGTTCGGCGGGGGGGACGAGGAGGGAGCGAACGTCGCCGTCCCGAGCTACCCGAAGGACGAACTGTTCCGGAGTCTCGGGGGGAAACTCGAGTGGGACGACGTCAGCACCTCGGACGCCGAGCGGGAGGCGATGGACCGGTTCGGCCTCGACTACGTGTTGATCACGCCCACGCTGAACCTCTATCTCCCGATCTTCTCCGATGAACGGTTCGCCCACGCGCTCGCGAAGGCGTACAACGACTTCCTCGTCGAGGAGTTCCTCGACACCGGCACGGAGGGCTTCCGGGGTGCGATCACACTGTCGCCGCTGGCGCCGGACAAGGCCGCCGAGGAGATCCACCGACATGCCGACCACCCGGAGATGGTCGCCGCGATCATCGGGTCGACCGGGATCTACCCGCCCCTCGGCGACCGCCGGTACGAACCGATCTTCGACGCACTCGAGGCCACCGGCCTCCCGCTCGTGCTCCACGGCGCGACGGGCTCGTTCATCAGCGCCCACCCGTTCATCAAACGGGGGCTGAAGTCCTACGGCGAACTCCACGTCGTCAGCCACCCGTTCACGCAGATGATCCAGATGACGAGCCTCATCGGCCAGGGGATCACGGAGCAGTATCCGGACCTCGACGTGCTCTTCCAGGAGGCGGGTATCGGCTGGATCCCGTTCACCATGTACCGGCTGGACAACGAGTACGAGAAACGCCGCTCGGAGTTCCCGGGCCTCCGGAAGCGCCCCAGCGAGTACATCAAGGACAACTTCTACTTCACGACCCAGCCGATGGCCGAACCCCAGCAGACCAAACACCTCGCCTGGATGATCGAGATGTTCGACGGGACGGAGTCGCTGATGTTCTCGACGGATTACCCCCATTACGACTTCGACACCCCCGAGGAGCTGTTCAACATGATCCGGAACCACTTCGGGACCGAGGGAGTCGAGAACGTGTTCGGAGGCAACGCGGCCGACGTGTTCGACCTGCAATGAGCCGGCACGAAGTCTGCGAGACCACGGATCTCGAGGCGGGCGACCGCATCATCCGCGAGATCGAGGGGAGCGAGATCGCCGTGTTCAACGCGAACGGCGAGTACGTCGCCGTCGCGAACTACTGCGTTCACGCCGGCGGGCCGGTCTGTGAGGGTAAACTCTCGGGGATGATTTCCCACGAGGCCGGCGAGTGGGAGTGGGGCTGGGATCGCGACGGCGAGATCCTCGCCTGCCCGTGGCACGGCTGGGAGTTCGACCTGACGAACGGCGAGTTCCTCTCGGATCCCCGCTACAAGCTCATCACGTACGACACGGAGATCGAGGACGGGACGGTGTACGTCGTGACCGGGTCGCCGACGGCCTCGGAGACGAAACACGGGGCCGAGTAGCCGGCGGATGCCCCGGTCAGATCCACCGGATCCCGCGACCGACCAGACGGGGCCGTTCCCCGAGACGCGTGCGACACACGACCGGATTCTCGACGATCCCGGGGACTATCCGCCCGGCTGGGTCGAACAGGCACGGTTCCGGGAACGGTACGACCTGCCCCCGTTCCGCCCACCGCGGTTCAGCGACGACGTCACCGTCGCCGACGTGGTGGCGTCGCTGGCGGACGAGTTGGACGTCTCGCTCTCGCTGGTTGCGTACGACGTCCGCACGGACGGCTGGTGGATCGAGATCGACGGCACGAGGGGATTCCGGATCCCGCGGCACCGGGACGACGCGGCGAACACGGTGATCGAGATGACGGCAGACGAATTCGAGGCTCGCGTGACGGCGGTGGTCGAGGGTTCAGCGCTCGAGGATTGACCCGAGCCCGTTTTTCTTCACCGTGTATGCGATGGTGTTGCGCTGCATCTCGTCGGTTCCGGCGGCGATCCGTCTCGCCCGGGCCATTCGGTAGAGGTACTCCATCGGGTGGCCCTGCTGGTAGCCGTTCGCGCCGTGGATTTGGAGCGCCTCGCTGACGACGTCCTCGACCATCTCCGCCGAGTAGAGTTTCGCGATGGAGGTGTCCAGCCGGTCCGGAATCCGTCCCCGGTCGACGGCGCGTTCCGCGGCGCCGTACGTGAGCGACTGCGACGCCCGAAGCTGGGTGACCATGTCCGCGTACTTCCACTCGATCCCCTGGAACTCCGCGATCGGTTGGTCGAACTGTTCACGCTGGGCCCCGTACTCGAGGGCTTTGTCCAGGGCGTTCGCCGCGAGCGCGTTCGCTATCGCGGAACTCCCGAGCCGCTCCCAGTTGAGGGCCCGGAGCTGCTTCCCGAAGGCGTCCTCGCCCCGCGTCAGGACGTTCTCCTCGGGCAAGACGACGTCGTGGAGGTGGAACTGCGTCTGCTCCTCGCCGAACATGTTCGTGTAGTGCTCCTGGATCTCGATCCCGGGATCGTCGAGGTCGACGATCACCGACCCCAGGCCATCGTCCTCGAACTTCGTCCAGACGACTGCCGCGCTGGACTCCCGGACGTTGCTCACCCAGATCTTCTGACCGTTCACCACCAGGTCGCCACCGTCCTCCCGGACCGTGGTCTCCATGGATTTCACGTCCGAGCCGGAGCCGGGCTCGGAGATCGCGATCGCGATCATGTCCTCGCCCCGAGTCACCGGCGGCAGGTATCGCTCCTTCGCGGCGTCCGTCCCGAACATTTCGATCGCCCGCGGTGCGACGACCTGCTGGGTGTAGAGGACGTTCGCCGTGTTGGGACAGACCCGGCCGACGACCTCGATCGAGAGGAGCGCCTCGAGTTCCGACATGCCGCCGCCCCCGTACTCCTCGGCGATGTTGATCCCGTAGAACCCGCGGTCCGCGAGCAGTTCGACGTTCTCCCACGGAGTTTCGCCACCCCAGTCGAACGCCTTGTCCGAGAACTCCCGCGACGCGAGGGTCTCCAGCGTGTCGACGAACATCCGCTGCTCGTCCGTCAGTGAGAGCATACCAAACCGGTAACGGGTCGAGACGAAAACGTTTGTGATGTCCCCGGGGTCCGTCAGCGGGCGACCGACGTGGCCAGCGGTCGCTCAACCATCCGCGGCTTCCTCCTGCTCCCGGAGCGTCTTCCGCTTGATCTTCCCGCTTTCCGTGTAGGGGAAGTCGTCCACGAACTCGATCTCCCGCGGGTACTCGTGGGCGCTCAGTTCGTCCTTGACGAGCTGCTGGAGCTCCTCGATTAGCGCGTCCGTCCCGGGTTCGTCCGTCCGAACGAACGCCTTGACGATGTGGCCGCGGGTCTCGTCCGGACTCGCAACGACGGCACACTCGGCGACCGCGGGGTGCTGCATCAGCATGTCCTCCACTTCGTGGGGGTCGATCCGCCAGCCGGAGGAGATGATGACGTCGCCGACGCGGCCCTTGTGGTAGAAGTACCCGGCCGCGTCGACGGAGCCGGCGTCGCCGGAGCGGAGCCACTCCCCCTGGTGTCGAACCGCGATCTCCCCGATCTCGCCCGGCGGGAGCGTCTCGCCGTCGTCGTCGATGACGGCCGCCTCCACCCCAGGGAGTGGTTTGCCGATGCTGTCGGGTTTCGGCTCCCAGTCGTCGAACCCGTTGTAGTTCATGATGAACGGGCCGTACTCGGAGATCCCGTAGATGTCGGCGATGGAGACGCCGAGTTCGTTCCGGAGGAACTCGTAGGTGTCCGAGTCCATCGGCTCCCCCGTGGTCGTGATCTTCCGGAGCGAGAGGTCGTAGTCGTCGAGCAGCCCGGAGTGTGCGAGCTTCCGGAGTGCGGTAGCGGCGGCCGCGAGGTTTTCGATCTCGAGCGATTCGAGGCCGTCCAGCAGCGCCGCCGGGGTGTACTTCCCTGCGTAGGCCCCGGCGGCAGTGCCGAGCGCAAGCGGGCCGGCCGTCCCCATCCAGAGCCCGTGGGCCCACGCCGGCGGCGACGCACAGATGTAGCGTTCGTCAGGACGCAGGCCGTACCCGAACGCGAGCGTGACGATGCACTGTGTCAACGACTTGTGACGCATCGGATACGCCTTGGGTTGGCCAGTGGTCCCGCTCGTGTACTGGAGGACGGAGACGTCGTCGGCCGACGTGTCCGGGGTGTACGCCGCGTCGTACCCCTCGTAGAACGCCTCGAACCCGTCGCCCACCAGCACCAGTTCGACGTCGAGGTCGTCCGGGACGTCCTCTGCCGCCTTCTCGGCAGTGGTGACGAGGATATCGGCCTCGCTGTCCTCGATACGGTACTCGATCGCCTGCGGCCCGAACAGGTTGAACATCGGCACGTAGACCGCACCCCGTTTCCACACGCCGAACATGCTGACGTAGAGTGCACGGGACGGCTCCAGCATGACCGCGACCCGGTCGTCGCGATCGACGCCGTGGGCCGCGAGCGCGTTGGCGAACCTGCCGGAGCGCTCGGTCAACGACCCGACGGAGTACGACTCGGTCGCCCCGTCGTCCTTGATCACGCGGACGGCAGTCATCGAATCGTCGTGGCGGTCGAGACACTCGTGGGTGATGTTGAACTCGTCGGGCGAACCGTCGAACACCGCCCAGCGATCGCTCGTGTCGTACCCCTCGATCGCTTCCTCGTAGGTCCGATACCTGTACAACGGATGGTCGGAGTCTTCCATTCTTAGATCGAAATCGTAACCGGCGGATGGCTCAGTCCGACGCCTGCGTTTCGACGCCGGAGGGGAACTGCTCTTGGAGCCGGGGCATCACGTTGTCGGCGAACGCCTCGAGTTGGTGGTCGATCTCCTCGCCGTCAAGGCCACCGACCTCGAAGAAGATCAGGAGGTTCAGGTCCTCACTGCCGGTTTCCTCCTTGAGTCGGCAGATTTCATCGAAGATGTGATCGGGATCACCGGCGATCGCCACGTCGGCGTCCATGAGTTTCTCGGCGGTCGCTCGCTCGTCCGGGTCGCCGGTGATGGCCCGATTGAACCCGAACGGACCGAAGTAGTCCCACCCGTGCTCGAGTCCCTTTTTCCACCGCTCGTAGGTCTCCTCGTCCGCCGCCGAGGTGTCGAAAATCCACCGGCCGACACCGATCCCGCGCTCTCGGTCGTCGTCCCAACCGTATTTGAACGGCTCACCGTCGTACTCCGGCCGGTGGTCCGGCCAGTCGTGTTCCTCGGCCTCCTCGTGGTACACCTCCATCTTGTTCCCGACGTTCGGGTCGCCGAACGAGACGCCGTTGACGCCGTTGCGGGCACACCACCGGACGGATCGGTAGGAGGTCACTGGCTGCCAGAGCTGGGGATGCGGGTCCTGCTGGGGTTGCGGGAACACCGAGAGTGCGGTGAGCCGGGTGCCGCCCGAGACGACTGGGTTCCAGAGTCCTTGCGAGTAGAGGTCGCCCTCCTTCCAGTCGAGCATGTCGTCGACGTCGTACTCCGTGACGTCGTCCTCAAGGTAGACGCGCTCCTGGAGGTGGTGCCACTTCGTGTGCTTCGGCGGGATGTGGTGGTAGTAGCCGTTCTTGGAGAACATGTCCTCCGTCCAGGCCTGCTTGATGATGTCGAACTTCTCGTCGAACACCACCCGGTTTTTCTCCTGGTCCTGGATCGTGCCGCTCCAGTACTGGTCGCCCAGCACCTCGGCTTCCCGCGGCTGGTAGCCGCGACCGATCCCGATCTCGGCGCGACCGTCACTCATGATGTCGAGCTGGGCGGCCTGTTCTGCGAACCGGATCGGGTCGTGCCAGGAGATGATGTTCGCCCACTGGCAGAGCTTGATCCGTTCGGTGCGGCTCGCGACCGACAGCGACGTCATCAGGGGGTTCGGGCTGTACTCCGCGCCGACGATCTGGAAGTGGTGCTCGGTGAAGCTACACCGGTCGTACCCGTTCTCCTCGGCCTTGACGGCGTGCTCGACCTGGTCCTTCAGGATCTGTTTGGCGTCCTCGTGCATCTCCCGGATGGAGGCGTCCGGGATGACCTGTTCCTCTCCCTCGTCGGTTTCGACTCGCTTCAGTGGCAGGTTCGTCGAACCGTTATGGATTACTCCGAATGTCGCCATGTCTATCTCTACGTCAGTACGTTTGCAGTTCAGGCCTTAAATCTATCCTCGGCGCGGCGCGCCGCCGCCCGCCGGCCGTCGGAGTCGACGACACCGTCCTGCAGCGGGCCGGTCGCACGGCCGCAACCCGATCGACCCCATCCGTTTGGCCGCGGTCCTCGCACCCTCGGCCGATGCCGCCTCTGGACCCACCCCGCGAAACGCGCGGCCGCGCCACGGCGCCCCCCGGCCTGACGTGTCAATTCGATAGCGGAAAGGTTTATCAGTGCCGCACTAATTCTGTTGAGCACACCAATATCGGAGCCCGTGCCACTATGCTCATCCAATCAGCCGACGAGTCCGTCGAACTCCAGTACGACGAACTCGGCACGCTCAAACAGCTCGCACAGAACGGCGCGTTGAAACGGGAGCTGAAGATCTCGAGCGGCGAACTCGCGGGCCAGCTCGGCGTCTCCACGCAGACGGCCAACCGACGGCTGCAGAACCTCTGGGACGCCGGCGCCATCTACCGGCAGTCGGTGTCCGACGGCCAGTACGTGTTCATCCGGCCCGAGGGCGAGGAGATCCTCTGGAACGAGTTCGAACAGTACCGCGACATCTTCCGAGGCTCGCTCGACCTCGAGTTGACCGGGACCGTCGTCGACGGGATGGGCGAGGGGAAACACTTCGTGACGCTGTCGGGCTACAGCGAGCAGTTCGATGAGAAGCTCGGCTACGAGCCGTTCCCCGGGACGTTCAACGTCGACCTCGCCCCGGCCAGCACGCGGACCCGATCGCAGCTCCGCGACCTCGACCCGATCCGGATCGACGGGTGGAGCGACGACGGGACGACGTACGGACCGGTGTACTGCTACCCGGCGACCGTCGAAAGCAACGACCACGTCTACAAACCCGCCCACCTCATCGTGCCCGAGCGGACGGACCACGACGACGACAGCGTGGAGGTCGTCGCCCCGGAGAACCTCCGCGAGCGCCTCGACGTCGACAGCGGGGCCCAGGTGACCATTAATGTCAACAGAGTGTAAACCACGGAGCGTGCCGCCGGACGTCGCGAGCGCCATCACCGCGTTCCAGCGGGGCGACCCCGTCCTCATCCACGACTTCGACGACCGGGAGGGCGAGGTGGATATCGTCTACCCGGCCGACGCCGTGACGCCCGCCGACGTCGCCACGCTCCGGAACGAGGCCGGGGGCCTGATCTGTGTCGCCATCACCGACGCCGCGGCCACCACGCTCCAGCTGCCGTTCGTGAAGGATGCCGTCGACCACCCCACGGCGGCCTGCCACGACCTCCAGTACGACGACCGCTCGTCGTTCTCGCTGTCGGTGAACCACCGGGAGACGAACACCGGGGTGACCGACCGCGACCGTGCCCGGACCATCACCGAACTCGCGGCGACGGCCCGGGCGCCCGACCTCGACGAGTTCGCGGCGTCGTTCCGGTCGCCCGGCCACGTCCCCATCCTGCGGGGTGCCCCGGGGCTGTTGTCGAACCGCCAGGGCCACACCGAACTGGGCCTGGCACTCGCCGACGCGGCGGGCGTCGACCCCGCAGTGGTCGTCTCGGAGATGCTCGACGACCGCACTGGCGACGCGCTCCCGAAGCGCGTCGCCCGGCGGTTCGCGCGCGACCGGGACCTCCCGTTCGTCGACGGGGCGCAACTCGTCCGAACGCTATCCTAGCTGCATATCGTCCCGCGGGACGATACTGTCCCGCCCCGTGATACCGTGGCCGGTGCCAGGTGACGGCGGGACCGAGCGCGATACGATGGTCGTCGGGACGCGGGCGGTCACCCGGCGTGCGGGTGGTGCGTCACTCGTCGATGGTGGTGATGCCGTGGGCGGCGAGCTGACGCACCTCCGCTTCCGTCAACGACGTCTCCCCGCAGAGCACCTCCAGGGTCTGTTCGCCCAGCGTCGGCCCGGTGTGGTCGACGCTCCCGGGCGTCTCCGACAGGACGGGGAAGACGCCGGCCATCTCGAACTCCCCGAACTTCTCGTCCTCGACCTCGATGATCGCGTCCCTCGCCCGGAAGTGTTCGTCCTCGAAGATGTCCTTCGTGTTGTAGACCGGCGCAGCGGCCGCGTCGTGGGCCTCGAAGATGTCGATGATCTCCTCCCGGGTCCGCTTGCCCATCCAGTCCTGGATGATCTCGTCGAGTTCCTCGACGTGGGCGAGGCGATCCTTCATCGTCTGGAACCGCTCGTCGGCGGCCAGCTCCTCGCCGCCGACGATCCGGAGGACGCGCTGGGCGATCGACTCCGCGCTTCCCGAGATGGCCACCCACCGGTCGTCCTTCGTCCTGTAGGTGTTCCGCGGCGCGGTGTGGGGACTCCGGTTCCCCTGGCGTTCGTGGACGTAGTCCTTGACGCTGTAATCGACGGTGTACTCGCCCATGATCGCGAACAGGGGTTCGAGGATGCTCGTGTCGATGTACTGGCCGGTACCGTCCTCCACGTCACGCCAGTACAGCGCGAACATCGCCGCGAACGTCGAGAACGCCGCCGCTACCGAATCGGCCAGGCCGAGCGCCGGGAGCGTCGGCGGCCCGTCGGGATCGCCGGTGACGTACGCGAAGCCGCTCATCGCCTCCGCGAGCGTGCCGAACCCGGGCCGGTCCTTGTACGGACCGTTCTGTCCGAACCCGGTCGTCCGCACCATCACCAGGCCTGGGTTGACCTCCGAGAGGGTTTCCCAGCCGATCCCCCACTCCTCTAGCGTCCCCGGCCGGAAGTTCTCGATGAGGACGTCGGCGTCCCGGACGAGTTCGACGAACACCTCCTGGGCGGCCTCGTCGTGTAAGTCCAGGGGAACGCTCTTCTTGTTCCGTGCGATCCACTGCCAGGTGAGTTCCTCCTCGAACTTGCCGTAGTCCCTGATCGCGTCGCCGTACTCGGGATGTTCGATCTTGATGACCTCGGCGCCGAAATCCCCCATGAACATGGCCGTCATCGGGCCGGCGTACAGCGATGCACAGTCGATCACCGTGAGGTTCTCCAGTGGTTGCTCGTCCCGCATTACCCCCATTGAGACGACCTAGGATAACTAAGTTCACGTTTCCATAGCGTTTTCCTGCTTCGGCCCGAGCGAACCCCATCCCGACCGGCGTTCGACCCGCTCCGGGACCGCGTCGCACGAATCGACACCGGAGCGGCCGGAGGGCCGTTCCGGCGAGACGAGCCACCACGCGAGCCGGTCGGGACGCGGTCGAACGACACGGCTGCAGGCGGAACACGGTCCAGCCACCCGACTGCCCCGGTGCAAGCGGGATATGATCTGCCACCGGATGCAGGTCGGCCGGCGGACTGCCCGGTGCAGGCCCGACCGCCCCAGACGCTACTCGATCGCCAGGGTCACGCCCGCGCGGTCGACTTAACCGCGACCGGGCACCAGCGAGGCCACCGCGCCGACAGTCAATTTTATCCCGACCGGCAAACACCTCGAAACCATGCTATCAGACAAGGTAGTTGTCGTGGCCGGCGGCGGCCACGGCATCGGCGCGGCGACCGCCGTGGAACTGGGCGGACTGGGTGCGACGGTCGCCGTCAACGACCTCGGGACGACGGTCGAGGGCGAGGGCGAGGCCGAGGAACCGGCCGAGGAGACCGCAGCGGCGGTCCGTGACGCCGGCGGCGAAGCCATGGCCCACTACGGCGACATCACGTCGCTCGAGTACACCGAACGGCTCGTCGAGGACGTGGTCGACGAGTACGGCCGGCTCGACGGCGTGGTGAACTTCGCCGGCGTGCTCGGCGACTCGATGGTCCACAAGATGACCGGCGACCAGTGGGACAAGGTCGTTGCCGTCCACCTCCGCGGCCACTTCGCCCTGCTGCGGAACGTCGCCGCCCACTGGCGGGAGCGCGCCCGCGAGCACGACGACGACCTGCCCGACGGCCGGTCGTTCCTGGCCGTCTCGAGCCGGTCGGCGCTCGGCAACCCCGGCCAGGCGAACTACGCGGCGGCGAAGGCGGGCGTCCTCGGACTCGTCCGCACCGCCTCGAGCGAACTCGATCGGTACGGGATCCGGGTCAACGCGCTCATGCCGCGGGCCTACACCCGCATGGTCGAACGGGTCCCGGAGGAACACCAGCCGTTCGGCGAGGAGATGGCGCCGGAGAAGGTGGCGCCGATGGTCGGCTACCTGCTGGCCGAGGCATCGTCGGACGTCACCGGCTGTACGCTGTACGCGGGCGGCGAGGAGATCGGCCTCGTCTCGAACCCCGAGATCCACCGCTGGGGGTACCGCGAGGGCGGCTGGACCGCAGAAGGGATCGCCGACGCCTTCCCCGACCAGGTCGCCGGCGACGAAAACCTCCGGCGGATCTGACAATGCCGACCGTTCCACTCGACACCCTCGAGGCCCGCGTCGGCACCACGAAGCGCACGACGAGCGGGTTGACCGTGGAAGCCGGCAAGGTCGCCGAGTTCGCCGAGGCCATCCACAACGACGATCCGGTGTACCGCGACGAATCGGTGGCGGCGGACCGCGGCCTGGACGGCATCCCCGCGCCGCTGTCGTTCCTCCGGACGTCGTACTTCCCGCGGTACCGGCCCGAGGGGATCGGCATCTCGCTCGTCGACATCTTCGACTTCGGGTTCGACCAGCGGTACCTCGTCCACGGCGAACACGAGTACGAGTTCGAGCGGCCAGTCTACGTCGGGGACACCCTTTCGGCGACCTCGGAGTTCGTCGATGTCACCCAACGCGAGGGCCGCGACGGCGACACCATGACGTTCGCCGTCGTGGAGACCACCTACCGCGACGCCGACGACGACCCGGTCGTCACGGAACGGGCGACGTTCATCGAGACCAGAGACCCCGACGACGCGCCCGACGGGACGGACGCCGGGGGCGGCCGCGACGAGGAGGGCGGGACCGATGCGTGACGATGCGACCGACGCCGCGTTCGACGTCGGCGACGAACGGTCCGAGGTGCTGGTCGAGTCCGTCACGCGGGCGGACCTGGTGAAGTACGCCGGCGCGAGCGGCGACTTCAACCCGATCCACTACGACGACGAGGCGGCCGACGCGGCGGGCCACCCTGGCGTGATCGCCCAGGGGATGTTCACCGCCGGCCTGCTGGAACGGCTCGTCACGGACTGGGTCGGCGTGGGGAACGTTCGGTCGTTCGGGGTCAGGTTCACGAGCGTGGTCCAGCCGGGCGACACCGTCCGCGGCGTCGGCGAGGTGGCGTCGGTGACGGCGGACGGCAGCGACTGCGTCGTCGAGTTCTCCGTCCGCGCCGAAACCGGCGACGGCGAGACGACGGTGGTCGGATCGGCGACCGCCACCGTCTCCGGCTGACTCACTCGAGCGCAGACCGGAGCCCCTGGGCGGCCGACTCGAGCGCGGCGTCGGTGCCGCCGACGCCCTCGAACTGGAGGAACGCGTGGACCATCCCCTCGACGTTCAGGTACTCCACGGGGACGCCGGCGTCCTCGAGGCGTTCGGCGTACCGTCGGCCGTCGCCCCTGAGCAGGTCGACGTCGCCCGTGATGACCTGCGCCGGCGGGAGGTCCGACAGGTCCCGGGCGGCCAGCGGCGACGCGTACGGGTTCTTCGCGTCGACATCGTCAGCCAGGTAGAGGTCCCAGCACCACGCCATGTCGCGCTCCGAGAACATAATGCCGGGGTTGGCGTCGTAGGACGGTGACGCCAGCGCGGCGTCGAGCACCGGGTACGCGAGCAACTGGTACTGCAGGGCCGGTCCGTCCCGGTCGCGGGCGAGCAGCGCGACGGCCGCCGCGAGGTTCCCGCCGGCGCTGTCCCCGCCGACGGCGACGCGGTCAGGATCGACGTCGATCGCGCCGGCGTGCTCGACGACCCACCGGGTCGCGAGGTAGCAGTCCTCCAGCGGCGTCGGGAACGGGTGTTCCGGGGCGCGGCCGTAGTCGACGGCGACGACCACGCAGTCGGCCCGCGTCGCCAGCGCGCGGCAGAGGCCGTCGTGGGTTTCGAGGTCGCCGAGCGCCCATCCGCCACCGTGGAAGAACGCGAGCGCGGGGAACGGCGCCTCCCCCTCGGGCGTGTAGATCCGGATCGTCGTGTCCTCGACCGCGCCGGGGATTGTCAGTTCGGCCACGCCGGCCACCGACGCGCCGTCGCCGCCGGCGTAGAGATCGTCCATCATCGTCCTGGCTCCCGCCACCGAGAGCGTGTGGAGGTCCGGGGTCGGACCGTCCGTAATCCCGCCGAGATACTGCCAGACCTCCGGATCGACTTCGGGCATACGGTGAGCCGGTACCGACGGCCCCGCCAAAGCTCTTTGGCACCCCCGCGTCGAGCCGAATGGCCCCTGCGCCCCGGGTCCTCGCCGAGGTTCGACGCACAGGGACCGTCGCGATCGGTGGACGGCCCGGCGCCGTGGCTCACGTGGCCGGCGCCACCACGAACTATTTCCGGCCGTGCGTCCTCGACTCCGTATGACCGAGCCATCGGGCCGCATCACCGACGAGGCCCTCGCGGACCTCCGGGAACGGGTCGGCAACGAGATCGACGAGCCCCAGCCGTACGTGGAGGAGGCGACGAAGGACACGATCCGACACTGGACGCACGGCATCGGGTCGACGAACCCGCTGTATCTCGACGCCGACTACGCCGCCGACGGCCCCCACGGCACCATCGTCGCCCCACCGACGTTTCTCTACTCGACCAGCCGCATCGTCAGCGGGTACGTCGGCGGACTCCCCGGCGTGCACGCGATGTACGCCGGCGCCGACTGGGAGTTCCACCGCCCGATCCGCCGCGGCGACCGGATCGTGCCGACGACGCGACTCCACGACCTCGTCGAGAAGGACACGGCGTTCGCGGGTCGGTCGATCCAGCAGATCTACCGGACCGAGTTCCACACCGCCGACGGCGACCACCTCGCGAGCGCGGACGCGTGGTGCTTCCGCACCGAACGCGACACCGCCAGCCGCGACGAGCGGAAGTACGAGTCCGAGGGCGTCGAAGTCGCCGAGTGGGACGCGGACGACGTCGAGCGGTTCGCGGAACACTACCGGAACGAGACGCCGCGCGGCGGCGACCC